>JAADHQ010000121.1 GCA_013151795.1 Gammaproteobacteria bacterium
GCATAAACATCAAGTAATTCTGCAGCAACATCATGTGCTCGTTCGGCGGCCTTGCGTTTTGCTTTTTGCCAGCGATCTGTTCCCAGTTTATGTAACGGGGCATTTTCCGGGGAGGCACCTGAATATCGGCTGATCAAGTGTAAAGAAGCAACAGGTACGTAGAGTTTTGCTTCGTCTGCATATTCCAGTGTGAGAAACTCGGTTTCTATGTTGCCTACATTGAGTTTTTGCAGGCCGAGGTATCGACCAATGCCATGATCTTCATGTACAACAGGATCACCATCGTTGAGATCTGTTAGATTGCGGATTATATTTGCCGCATCGGTTTTCCCTTTTTGCCGGCGTCTTTTTTGTACAGCGCGTGTTCCGAATAATTGTGGTTCGGCAATAATAGATATGGCGGGATCTTCAAGCACAAGTCCTTGTTCCAGAGGTGCTACTGTAATCGCCAGTTTTATATCAGATTGATAGAAACTCTCCCAGCTATCTATTACTTTGGGGTGAATGGATAATTTTCGTAATATCTCGATAATGAGTTCACGCCGCCCCGTCGTTTCTGCCGCTAATAATATTCTCCCGGGGAATTCGAACAGGTAATGCACCAGTGCACTGTATGGTTCAACTGCATTATTTTGAATAAACAGGGGAGGTGGCGCAGTTGTGTTGTAATTAATGATGAAATCATCATTGCCCGGTGATTGTGTTTGCTCGAACCATTGCAGATTGGCACGTGGGAACTTTGATAATGAATGATTGAGTGACTCAGGATTTACAAATACTTCTTCAGGAGGAAGTATTGGTCGCTCCAGATTATGTCGTCTGGATTCATACCGTTGATTTATTTGATCCCAGAAATTATTAGTAGATGAATCTGATCCTTCAAGGCAAACCAGGATTGTCTTTTCCGGTAGGTAATCAGTAAGGGATTTACAATCATCAAAGAACAAGGGTAAATAATACTCCAGTCCACCAATAGCGTGTCCCTGACTGACCTCATGATAAATCGTGCTTTTTTGTGGATCACCTTCAAAACGTTTTCGATAATTTTGTCTGAACAGTTTAATGGCTTCATCATGCAGTGGAAATTCATTGGCTGGTAGTAGCTTTATCTCTTGTATCGTATTTATTGTACGTTGTGTTTCGGGATCGAAACTGCGTATCGATTCAATTTCGTCATCGAACAAGTCAATACGATAGGGGACATTGCTACCCATCGGGTATAAGTCGAGTAGTGACCCACGGACTGTGTATTCTCCATGTTCGATAACTTGTGAAACATGGCGGTATCCGGTTTGATCAAGTTGCTTGCGTATTTTGTCCGAGAGAAGTTTGTCGCCTGTTTTTAATAATAATGTTGAAGACCTTATGTAATCAATCGGTGCAATACGTTGCATGAGCGTTGCAATAGGTACAATGAGTATGCCGCTCTCAAAATCAGGAAGACGGCTTAATGTTTCAAGTCGTTTTGAAATAATGTCATCATGTGGAGAAAATAAATCATAGGGCAGTGTCTCCCAATCCGGAAAAGACAAAATCGAAATTCCGGGTTTACCGGATAAATAAAATTTCAGTTCATGTTCAATGCGATTGGCCTGTTGCATATCTGATGTAACAACCAGTAAAAATCCATCAAAATCAGTTATGCATGAAGACAGAAGCAAGCCAGGGCTGTTGCCATACAGGCGTCCCCAATTCACCAGAGGCTGGTTGGCTGACGGTAAGACTGGATGTAAAGCTGATGCTTGCACTATATATTGTGATTTATTCTGTTGGGTTTAAACGAGATATTTTCTCATAAATACGTTCGCTGCGCCATTTCGTAATGATGTAATGATGTAATGATATATCGACTAAACCGGCGGCCAGGCTTGATAAGTGGTGTTTTCCTGAAGGAGAATGAGGCTAGATATGTAATTGTCGCAGTTCTGTATCGGGCTTGCTGATTGACCATGCTTCATCAAAGGTCTTTATCAGTTCACGTACTTTTGCCTTGTCATTAAAGCAGGCTTGCCCAATGTGGCTGGGGCCTGTGTGTTTATACAGGTAACCGGAATCATCTATTATGATAAATGCAGATTCATAAGCATTCATGTCCTGTGGTGTTTTATGCAAATGTATACTGGAGCTGAATCGACGAGCAAGTTCAATTAACCGGTGCCCGGTATTCACAGCCTGCGTTGAATCATTGACCAGAACCTTGATAATGGTGTGACGATTTTTACTGGCGAGTTGTGATATTGACTGAATGATGTCCGCGTTATCGTAGATCGCATTCTCGAGATCAGGCGTCAGTATCCTTATTTGAAGGTTGGCCTGTGTGATCAGAGAGGTGGCAATTTTACGGTTATCGAGACGGCTATCAAAGCTGATTAAATCGTTATTCTCGCCTAACGTAAAACCTTCTTTTTCCATTATTTCAACTCCATATGTTTATGCGGTATGCCGGCATCCATAAATACATCACTCGTGGATTTAAAATCATGCTGCTCGTAAAAATGAATGGCATTAACCTGAGCATCAAGGTGAGGTTGTAATTTATGTTTCTTGCAATGGGTTACCAATAATTCAAGCATAGCACTACCGATGCCCTGATGCCTGTAATCTTTCATGACGGCCATTCTGCCAATGTGTCCGTTGGGCTGCATGCGTGCTGTGCCGACGGGGTTATTTTTACCATCCGATACCAGAATATGCAGGCATGTATCATCGAGACCGTCCCACTCCAGAGTTGCAGGAACGGACTGTTCTTCAATAAATACACATGTGCGAATATGACGTAAGGAAGATTCAGCTTCTTGCCAGGTTACGATAGAAATATTGATCTTGTTTTTCACGTCGATTGAAAGTAGCAGTAGCCTTGTTGATAAAAATAATATAATAATGAACAGAGTGGCTGCTTTTCATTATGCTTGTTGCAATCTGAGTGGTTATATTCAAGTGTCGAGCATATCCATTCAGCTAACTCGACATTGTTAGAATCAAAATGGCAGTGTTGTCCGTCTATATAAAGATCAATATGATCTACTGACGGAATATATAAAAATTTAATGGCTGTATTTCTGAATAAAGATTCTTTTTGTTGCCAGCGTTTTATGAATGTAATTTCATCAAGGGTTTCTTCAGCCTTTTGAGATTGAAACTGAATTTTACCTTCTGATAGCAGTGTACCAACGCTATGGCTTATAGTTTGTTTCGCAGAATCCAGATGTTGTTGAATAATCTGATTGAATGAATCAATTGTATTGAGTGATATTTCATGAGGGCTGGCCTGAAGGTCAAGTTTCGGGTCAGTGTATAATTTTTCACAGTCTTGATTTTTTATAATGGTTTCAATAAAACTTTGTAATATATCAAGGTGACTCGGTGCTCTGAAACCGATGGAATAAGTCATGCAGTCACCCATTGCAACACCGTGATGTGGTATACCGGGTGGCAGATATAACATATCACCTGGTTCCAGAATCCAGTCCTGATCCGGGTTAAATTGTTTTAGAATTTTTAAATCGATGTTACTTATAATCTCACAAGTATCGATAGCACTGGAGGATATCTGCCAGCAACGTTTGCCTTCAGCCTGTAACAAAAACACATCGTAGGCATCAACATGGGGGCCAACTGATCCTTTATCGGGTGCATAACTGATCATGAGGTCATCCAGGCGCCAGTGCGGGATAAAATTAAATAAATCGGTTATGCCGGTTAGTTCTGGAATGTGTTTTTCAACATCCTGAACCAGTAACGTCCAGTGCGTTTCTGGCAGTTTTTCAAAAGTTTGTTCTGAAAATGGGCCGTTGCGAAGTTCCCAGGGTGAGGTGCCGTCTTTTTCCAGCACGATTCGAGATTCAACATCATGTTCACAAGCCAGCCCTGCCAGCTCGTCAGCGCTAAGTGGGTTATCAAAGTTTATAAATGCCTGCTTGATCAATAGCGGTTTTTTTTGCCAGTATTCGGTTAAAAATTGTTCAGCAGACATGTCGCCCAAGGGGATAATATTTTTCATAAAGGGATATTAACGGAGATACAAAAAAAATACCCGAACTGTATGCGGGTACAGTTCGGGCTTAGGTTGTTCCGGCTGTACTGCGGGGAATATCGCGGGATATAAACAGTAGCAACTGAACAATGAATATACTTTCGCTTATTCGGGGGCGTAAAACTGTCTACTGTGTCACATTTATACATTCGAGGAACAACCTGCCAGGCAGTACCCGGGCGCCTAGATCTTTTCTGCCTGATCGATGGCATTACCAAGATATGTATCAGGAGACAGGTTTTTTAGCTCTTCTTTAGCAGAATCCGGGATATCCAGTGACTCTATAAAGTTTTGCATACCTTGCTTGTCCAGACGTTTTCCGCGGGTCAGTTCTTTCAGTTTTTCATAGGGTTTTTCAATTCCATAGCGGCGCATTACTGTTTGTATCGGTTCTGCCAGAACTTCCCAGTTGCGGTCAAGATCAGCCAGTAAGGATTGTTCGTTGATTTCCAGTTTGCTTATCCCTTTCAGGCAAGATTGATACGCGATCATGCTATGGGCAACACCAACCCCAAGGTTTCTGAGGACGGTAGAGTCAGTCAGATCCCGTTGCCAGCGTGAGATGGGTAATTTGGCGGCCAGATGGTCAAACAGGGCATTGGCTATGCCCAGGTTGCCCTCGGCATTTTCAAAGTCGATGGGGTTTACTTTGTGTGGCATGGTTGATGAGCCAACTTCACCGGCGACTGTTTTTTGTTTGAAATAACCTACCGAGATATAACCCCAGACATCGCGGCAAAAATCCATGAGGATGTTATTAAAACGGGCAATCGCATCAAATAATTCTGCTATATAGTCGTGGGGTTCTATCTGAATGGTGTACGGGTTCCAGTCCAGCCCAAGGTCGGTTACAAACTGTTCCGCAAACCCTTGCCAGTTTATCTCCGGGTAGGCAGACAAGTGGGCATTATAGTTACCGACTGCCCCGTTGATTTTACCCATCAACGGTACGGCAATAATCTGGTCTCTCTGTCTTTTCAGGCGGAAAACAACATTGGCGAATTCCTTGCCCATGGTGCTGGGCGAGGCGGGCTGTCCATGTGTTCTGGATAGCATAGGTTTGTCTGCAAACTCGTGGGCATGATGTGTGAGTGCGTCTATTACTTCATCTAGCAAGGGCAGGATAGTCTGGGCGCGAGCTGCACGTAACATGAGTGCATGAGAGAGGTTATTGATGTCTTCAGAAGTGCAGGCAAAGTGAATAAATTCGCTGATGGCTTCAAGCTCATTGTTGCCTTCAATCTTTTCCTTAAGGAAATACTCTACGGCTTTAACGTCGTGATTGGTTGTGCGTTCAATATTTTTTATGCGTTGTGCATCTTCTTCACTAAAATTATCGGTGATGCCATTAAGAATATTATTGGCATGTTCACCTAATACAGGGACTTCAGGTATTTGCGGATGATTGGCTAATGCCTGTAGCCACCTCACTTCAACGAGTACCCTGTGTCTAATCAGTCCGAATTCACTAAAAATTGGTCTTAAATCAGCTGTTTTGCTACCGTAGCGGCCATCGACCGGGGAGATAGCGTTAAGTGATGATAGTTCCATTCTGGCTCCTGAAAGACTGCATAAAAAATACCATGGGAATAATACAATAAATTGCTTCACGAGTATTGTTTATACGTGAAACTAATAATTATTAAGCTATACTTTATTTAACACTTTAAAGTAAATTAATACAATAAGTTAACATAGTATATTAACGCTACTTATATTGGAAAAAACTGTAAAGAGTATTATTCAGTTGCCGATACAATGAAAAATAAGTGACTACTAACGATCAAATTCAGGGCATATGGAAAAAATACCTATTTCAGATCTCGCCATTGTAGTGGTGGAACCATCAACAATGCAGAGCCATATAATTCGCGACCGTTTATTGGAAATGGACGTGAAAAATGTACAGTTTTACCGCGATGGCAAGACCGCGCTGGATAACATCATACAATCAGTGCCGGATCTGGTTATCAGTAGTTTGTACCTGCCAGATATGACGGGCACCGAACTGGTATTGAGTTTGCGCAATAATGATCAGCTGGAAGCCGTTCCGTTTATGCTGATTTCAAGTGAAACCTCATTTGCTGGTCTGGATCCCATTCGTCAAGCCGGTGTTGTTGCAATATTACCCAAGCCGTTTGAAACCAATGACTTAAGACGAGCGCTGTTTGCAACAGTTGATCTTATTGTGCCGGATGATCAGGCGTTATTTGACGTATCGCTGGATGAACTGCATGTGCTGGTTGTGGACGATAGTCTGACGGCGCGTAATCATATCTGTCGTGTACTCACAAACCTGGGCATAGAGAAAATCCAGAAAGCCGAAAACGGTAAGGAAGCGATTGATATACTGGCAGGCTCCTATTTTGACCTTGTAGTGACAGACTACAACATGCCGGAAATGGATGGCGAGGCGCTTACGCGATATATTCGTGAGAACAGCGAGCAAAAGGCTATCCCCGTGCTGATGGTCACAAGTGAAGAAAGTGAGAGTAGATTATCAGCTGTTCAGCAGGCCGGTGTATCGGGTATATGTGATAAGCCTTTTGAGCCTGCAGCCGTCAGGGAAATGATACGAAATATGCTTGCCTGATACTTTCGAAATCGTTGTGAAGCGGATATTGATCGATACCAATACCCACTCCAGTGGTTCAGGATTGCGCTAATTGGCGAAGCACATAATGCAGGATTCCGCCATTGCGATAGTATTCAACTTCCTGAGGAGTATCGATACGGACCCGGGCATCAAACTGCTTGACCGAGCCATTCTCTGCCGTTGCACTAACCTTGACTGATTTCGAGGAACCGTCTCCAAGTCCTTCTATATTAAAGACTTCCTTTCCGGTTAATCCATGAGTTGTGGCACTTTCACCATCATTGAACTGTAACGGTAAAATGCCCATTCCAACCAGATTGGAGCGATGGATACGTTCATAACTTTCTGCAATGACGGCCTGTATACCGAGCAGACGAGGACCCTTGGCCGCCCAGTCACGAGATGAACCTGAACCATATTCCTTACCTGCGATAACAATCAGCGGAATCTGGTCTTGCTGATATTTCATCGAAGCATCAAAGATGCTCATTTGTTCACCACCTGGTTGATGTATGGTAATCCCGCCCTCAGTGCCGGGTGCCAGCAGGTTACGCAGGCGAATATTGGCAAACGTACCGCGCATCATTACTTCGTGATTACCACGACGAGACCCCAGTGAGTTGAAGTCTGTTTGCGCAACACCGTTTTCCTGCAGGTAAATCCCGGCAGGGCTGTCTGCTTTAATTGCACCAGCAGGAGAGATGTGATCGGTAGTGACAGAATCGCCTAACAGGGCCAGTACGCGAGCACCTTTAATGTCGGTAACATCTTTGGTGTCCAGGCTCATGCCTTCAAAGTAGGGAGGATTCTTGATATAGGTTGAGTCATTTTGCCAGTCAAATAACTGTCCTTCCGGAGAGGCAAGGTTTATCCAGCGATCTTCACCTTTATAAACATCGGCATAGGCCTGGGTAAATTCAGATCGGTTTACACTGCTTTGAACGGCGTCACTGATCTCGGCCTGGCTTGGCCAGATGTCTTTAAGATAAACGGAATTTCCATTAGAATCAGTACCTAATGAATCATTCTTCAAGTCAATATTCATGGTGCCTGCAATGGCATATGCGACAACAAGTGGAGGTGACGCCAGGTAGTTCATGCGTACCTCTGCATGTATGCGTCCCTCAAAGTTACGATTGCCGGAAATAACAGAAGTAACGGAAAGATCACCATCTGCGATAGCTTTTGAGACAACCTCAGGTAAGGGGCCGGAATTACCAATACACGTTGTACAACCATAACCGACAATATGGAAACCCAGTTTTTCAAGGTCACCCAGGACATCGGCTTGTTTCAGGTATTCAGTTACAACCAGTGAACCCGGCGCCAGGGAAGTTTTAACCCATGGTTTTACCTTCAGCCCAAGAGAGGCGGCTTTTTTTGCAACCAGTCCCGCGCCAATCATGACAGACGGGTTAGAGGTATTGGTGCAGGATGTTATTGACGCGATAACAACAGCCCCGTCATCAAGTGTAACGTCTTCTCCATTAATGCTGGTTTCGACAGAGTGGCTGTTGATATTACGTTCACCCTTGAGGCTTGTGAGAGCATCAGCGAACATGGGTTGTGAATTTCTTAGTAGTATTCTGTCTTGTGGGCGTTTAGGGCCAGAGATGCAAGGCTCAACAGTTGATATATCCAGCTCTACAATCGAGGTGTAGTCAGCTTCAGGGCTTTCAGAGGTGCGGAAAAAGCCCTGTTCTTTTGCATAGGCTTCAACCAGGGCGATATCCTGCTCGTCACGGCCTGAAAGGTGCAGGTAATTTAATGTTTCCTGATCGATAGGGAATATTCCACAGGTAGCACCGTATTCAGGTGCCATATTTGCCAGTGTGGCCCGGTCGGCAAGTGATAACTGGTCGAGCCCTTCACCGAAGAATTCAACAAATTTACCCACAACACCGTGCTGCCTAAGCATTTCTACCACGGTTAGTACGAGATCGGTTGCTGTAGCTCCTTCTGTTAAAGAACCTTTCAGGCGAAAACCGACAACCTGGGGGATAAGCATGGATATCGCTTGCCCAAGCATGGCGGCCTCGGCTTCAATTCCGCCAACGCCCCAGCCCAGAACGCCCAGGCCATTAATCATGGTGGTGTGTGAATCGGTGCCGACCAGGGTGTCAGGGTATGCCTGTAAGACACCATTGTTTTCTTTTGCAAACGTAACACGGGCCAGATATTCAAGATTTATTTGATGAACAATGCCGGTGTCAGGCGGTACAACCTTGAAATTGGAAAAGGCTTTTTGTCCCCATTTCAAAAAACTGTAACGCTCCTGGTTACGTTTGTATTCCATATCAGCATTAAACTGCAAGGCATTCGCACTACCTGATTGATCTATTTGTACAGAATGATCAATGACCAGTTCGGCAGGTTGTAACGGGTTTATTTTTTCAGGGTCGCCTCCCAGAGCACGCATGGCATCTCGCATGGCGGCAAGGTCAACAACAGCAGGAACACCGGTAAAGTCCTGCATCAGTACCCGGGCTGGTGTAAAGGCGATCTCGGTGTCAGGCTCTGCTTTCGGGTCCCAGTTTGCAAGGGCATTAATGTCATCAGCAGTAACGTTGATACCATCTTCGTGACGGAGCAGATTTTCGAGCAAAATCTTCAATGAAAAGGGCAGGTGGTCAGTGTTTTCCAGTGCCTTTAGGCGAAAAATCTCATATGAATGCTTATTAACATCAAGTGTGGCGCGAGAATTGAAGCTGTTGCTCATGGATATTCCTCTGTTTTCTATCTATCGAATTTGTTGTCCTGGGGATAATATGACAAGTGAAATCACCTGAAATATGCCCTTAAGCAGGCAATTATATCATACCAGTGTGTTGATACCGGGGAGATTGTCGAGAATACGTCCAGCCTCGGCATGCAGTGCGCGGCGTTTGAATAATAATTGCAGGCGACTACCACCACATTGTCTCCAGGCCATAGCAGACCGAATGCCTGTAAGCAATAATGTGCGGACAAGGTTTGCATTATCAGTGTCTCGTAAAAATGTTTGATCGCCTGTGACCATAACTTTAGGGTTCAGTGTACTGATGGTTTTTTGATAGAGGTCAGCAAGGCCGCCAATAACATTTTCATGACAAGGTGAAAAGTAGTCAGCTTGTGACTGGGCCACATCAAGTCCTTGTTCCAGTGTTTTTAACATTTCAGGGTTTTTTGACAGCTTTTTTTCCAGATAAAGCAAGGTAATAACATAACGTGTGGTTGCTATATCTTTTAATTCAGATTTGCTATCCATTTGTTTTCTGATCATCTCAAGGCCAAAACGTAAATGAATGGCACCATTATAAATATCTTCAACCGATTGGGAGTTTATTTTAAACAGGCTGTTAATAGAGGTTTCGACTGAACTATCAATTTTTTTGCCCTGATTGGCAGTCCGACTGACCAGGCCTGCAGCCTGAAATAATCCTGCGAGCGTAAGTGTTCGGTCGTTAAGAGAGTGTTGCATTTTTGTTATAGTAATTGAGTCAGGCTGAAAACACTTAGACCAGAAAAAATATTAACTTGCGTCTGCAGTTTTTAATTTTTCTTTCATTTTTTCCAGCAAGTGATCCATGCCTTCCCGTTTGATGATTGAAGCATAGCTAGATCGATAGTTACTGATCAGGCTGACTTTTTCGATAATAACATCATATATCAGCCATTCGTTACCTTTTTTTGCGAGCTTGTAGGTTATAGGAATGTCTGCAGAACTGGTTACTATCTGAGTGTAAACAATTGAACGTTTTGCATTTTTAATTTTTTCACGTAAATATTCAATGCGTTGGTCTGTGTAGGCTTCAATGCGGCCAACATATGTATTTCTGAGTAAATCAGAAAACAGGCCGATAAATTCTTTTTGTTGTTCGGTCGTGGCTTTTTTCCAATTACGTGCAAGTGTTCGCTGTGACATCGCGCGGAAGTAAAAACGA
The DNA here is from genome assembly GCA_013151795.1 of Gammaproteobacteria bacterium. GTDB lineage: Bacteria > Pseudomonadota > Gammaproteobacteria > JAADHQ01 > JAADHQ01 > JAADHQ01. The sequence goes on from JAADHQ010000121.1 coordinate 10,553, forward strand.
CTATTTAATAGTTTGTGTATTTTTTCTCGGCGTGCGTCAGTGGTTAGTGATTTCTCGCTGAGGACATCAAGTATTCCATTGACCGTAGATTTTACCTGTGATGTAGGGGAAGCGCCATCAGCCAAACTATTTAAAGATAAGGTTAATATAAATATGGAAACGAAGCTGCGTATGTAGTTTCGAACAATCACAATCAGTTGATCCTTTGAGTTCTGTTGTTATATTATGACAGCGCTCAAAGTAAATAGTGCGCTGACATCGGGTATTTAATGAATTATAACCTTAATTCTCAACTACGCCAGCCCTATGTTGAATGTAGCTGTTACGCAGGAAAAGATAGGGGTCCAGAGAGTCTTTTTTGATTGCTTCATAGGTATCCTGGTCAAGTGATATCGTGTTTTCAATATCGATCAGTTTTACCAGGACATAACGCCCGGTTTCGTCATCATATATATAGCTGACAGGGTCAAAAGCCGTGCCGTCCACAAGCAAGCCGACTCCATCGCGGATGGTTGAAGGCCCTAAAAAGGGTATGACGATGTAAGGGCCATTAGCTACTTTATAATGACCTAGCGTCTGGCCAAAATCTTCCTTTTTTATTTTTATTTTAAAATCATTTTTGGCGACATCGAATAGCCCCCCTAACCCCAGCGTTGAATTGACAATTAAACGAACAATTTCATTGGTAGCATCTTCACCTTTGAGTTGCATGGCAGCGTTAGCAATGCGTACAGGCGATAATAGATTGCTGAAAAAGTTGTTGACAGCAACCCGGCCTTTTTCAGGTATAACGGCCCTGAAACCACGAGCAATTGGTTTAAGAATGTAAACATAGGCGGTATCGTTGAAAGAGAAAATCTTGCGATTAATCGATTCAAACGGGTCAGAGACGATTATTTCATCTTCATCATCGGAGAAATCTTCTTCTATCTCGGTTGGAGTTGCATTTTTAGCTAAAAAAAAGTGATTACTGGTCGTAGCAGAAACATCAGGAGCCGCGATACTGATTTTCTGTGTCAGGGAGAGGGTAGATATTAGCAAGGTACAACTTATTAGCCTGATGAGTTTCATGGTATATTACTTATTGCCGCTTTCAAAAATATATTTGCTTATCAGCTCTTCAAGGCTGATAGATGATTCAGTTTCTACTATCAATCCATTTTCCGGGATCAGTTCTTCAGACCCTCCAGGTGTAATATTTACAAAACGGTCTCCAATCATACCGGATGTTCTGATCGAGGCGATGGAGTCATCCTGAAGTTTTATCCCTTTTTCAAGGGATAATACTACTTCTGCTTCGTAGTCTTCTTTATCAAAGGAGATAGATTCTACCTTGCCTATTTTTACACCGGCAATTTCAACGGCCGCACCTTGTTTTAATCCGGATATGGAAGTAAAACGCGCTTTGACCTTATAGGTTTCTTTTTCAAACCAGCTGACACCACCAACAGTAACGGCCAGGTATGAAAAACTAACCAGCCCAACGATGATAAAAATACCAACGGTAAATTCCATCATGGATTTTTGCATCTTGTTTTTCCTTACTATAAAAAACTAAAGTTAATTCAGCATAACGCTGCCGATTAAATAATCACTCGCCAACACTACGACGGATGACAGAACAACTGTATCAGTGGTGACCCGGCTGACGCCTTCTGCGCCAAAGTTCCCTGCTTTTAGTATGTGTAGAAAATACCCTTTAAATGTTGCGATCCATATGATTAAAATAGCAAATATAAATGATTTCACAAGGCCTAGCTGGACATCGGCCCAGTCAACAGAGTCATACATACCCTGAAAATAGGAACCTTCACTGACGCCCATCAAAAGAACGCCAACAACATAACCGCCAAATATACCCACAACGTCAAAGATAAAGGTGAGGATAGGCAGGGAAATCATCGCGGCAATAAATTTAGGTACGATTAAAAACCGGTAAGGGTCTATGCCCATGCATTCGAGTGCATCTATTTGTTCCGAGTGGCGCATAATACCGATTTCAGCACAAATAGCAGACCCGGCACGGCCGATAACCATTAGTGCAGTGAGTACAGGGCCAAGTTCCTGGATAAGGCCCAGTCCAACTGCGGAGCCCAGGATATCGGTTGAGCCAAAATCTTTCAGATTGTGGTAGCCCTGCAGAGCCAGAACCATACCAGTGAAAAGCCCGGTGAAAGTAATAATAATGATGGATCGAAAGCCGATGAAATGTACCTGTTTAATGACTGCAGATAACTTATAGGGTGGCGTCAAGATTTGTAAAAGACATTGGTACAGGAATATCCCCATCATGCCAACAATTTGAGAAAATTCGATAAATTTCTGTCCGGTTTTCTCAATTGAGCGGCGTATCATTATGCGGCCCCTGTTAATCGTCTGAGGTATTCATCGGCGTTTATTGTATCGTTTCTTGGGCGGCGATTTAACAGGTTTTGAACTCGCTCATTACTACAATTTTTCACTTCCTCGACTGTTCCGATGATTAATATGTCGCCCTGATCAACAACAGTGATACGGTCGGCTATCCGGAATGCGCTTTCAAGCTCATGTGTAACAACGACGATAGTCATTTTCATGGCGTGTTTAAGGGTGATAATTAATTCATCCAGTTCTGCAGAAGTGACAGGGTCTAGCCCTGCAGATGGTTCGTCGAAAAACAGAAGCCTGGGGTCCATAATGATCGAACGTGCGAGTGCAACTCGTTTTAACATGCCGCCAGACAGCTCTGCAGGCATCAGATTTTCATAACCTGATAAATTAACAACCTCCAGCTTGAGGCGACACATAATATCCATTGTTTTCTGGTCAAGCTTGGTATGTTCACAGAGTGGCAGTTGTATGTTTTCGCGTACTGACATTGAGCTGAAAAGTGCGCCACCCTGAAATGACACGCCAAGCTGTTGTCGTACCTTGTAAAGATCTTTTGTGGACAGCGTTGTTATTTCCTTGTCCATGAGTTGAATTGTGCCAGAGGTGGGCTTTTTTAGTCCGAGCATAGAGCGAAGAAGGGTGGTTTTGCCTGAACCACTGCTGCCCATAATGACCATGATCTCTCCATCATTAATGGCCATGCTGACATTATTCAGAATTCGACGCTCACCATAGTGAGCAGAAAGATTGCTGATATTAATGATTTGTTTTGGTTCCTGTTTTATTTCCATATGTCTGAGTAGATTACATTTATTATTAATAGTTCATAGTCACTGGATTATACCGCCGCCCATGCAGACATCATCCATATAGAATACTACTGATTGACCTGATGTGATAGCTCGTTGTGGCTGTTTAAACGTTACATCTAAAGACTTTTGTATATTATATTCTATCTTGCATTCCTGGTCAGGCTGCCGATAGCGTGTTTTTGCACTGCATCTCAAGGGTGTTTCAGGTTCAAAGCCTGCTATCCAGTGGCAATCGCTGGCTACAAGGTTATTTTTGAATAATAAAGGGTGATCGTGCCCCTGAGAAACGATAAGCACATTATTTTCAAGATCTTTTTCCAATACATACCAGGGTTCTTCCGAATGTAGTTTCTGGCCACCAATACCCAAACCCTGTCGTTGACCGATAGTATAATACATGAGCCCTTGATGAGTGCCGATTTGTTCTCCCTCCGGTGTCATCATGTCACCAGGTTGTGCAGGCAGGTATGTTTGTAAAAAGTCTTTAAAATTACGTTCGCCAATAAAACATATACCGGTACTGTCTTTCTTGTCATGATTGCTGAAACCATTTTTTTCTGCGAGGTTTCTGACCTCGTGTTTTTCAAGTTCACCCAGGGGAAACCGGCTTTTGCTTAACGGGTATTGCGCCAGAGCATAAAGAAAATAGCTTTGGTCTTTATTGTGATCAAGCCCTTTTCTGAGTTGGTACAGGTTGTCGCTCTGAGTAATACGGGCATAGTGACCGGTTGCTATCGCATCTGCTCCAAGGTGTAATGCATAATCAAGAAAGGCCTTGAATTTAATTTCTTTATTACAGATGATGTCAGGGTTTGGTGTTCTTCCTGCCTTGTATTCCGCCAGAAAATATTCGAATACACGATCCCAGTATTCGGAAGAGAAATTAACCGTATGCAACGGTATTTGCAAGGTATGACAAACTGATTGGGCATCACTTAAATCTTGCTCGGCCGTGCAATATTCATCGGTATCATCTTCTTCCCAGTTTTTCATGAAAAGGCCCTCTACCTTGTAGCCCTGTTCTATTAATAACAGGGCTGCAACAGAAGAATCCACGCCACCTGACATACCAACGATAATTTTTTTATTTTTTTTAATCATTTTATGATTGAAGTTCAGTTATCAGATTAAGAGGGTATTGCTGACCACGCATATAATCCTGAATGCTTCTTATCACCATAGGGCTTCTGACGGTAACATCGTCGGAGTTGATCTGGTCATAGTCCATCCATAAAGCTTGATAAATATCAGGATCAAGAGATCTGTCAGGGTCATGAGAAATGCACCTGCCACCAAATACAAACCGTAGAAAAGTATCCCGGGCAGTATTTTGCCATTGATAAACACCAATTAAATACTCAGGGTCAAAGTGCCATGCAGTTTCCTCAAGGGTTTCTCTAATAACGGCGTTAAAGGCAGTTTCATTAGGTTCAACATGCCCTGCAGGCTGGTTTAATACCTTAATATCATTTATATACTCTTCAACCATAAGGAATTTTTCATCCTTTTCAATAATGGCGGCAACGGTAAAATGTGGTTTCCAGGTCATATTTCCAATGTTTACAGGAATGCTATAATGTAATTTCAGGGTTAAATGCCAATTTTACACAGTTAACGGGCCAGGTAGTACTGTTAGTTGATATTGTTATTACTGGATTATGGCCATTCATTTTAAAGATGTGCGTTTGGCCGCTGATAGTTCATTGCATATACTACAAGTAAGTGAGTAAAAAATAAATAATGTTGATGCAAAGTTTTCAAGGGAGGTTTCTGATAGTAGCAGTAATGCTGGCAGTAGCATTATTTGCCATGGCAGTTTATACAAAAAAGATTGTCTCTGATGATTCAAGAGATAGTCAAATTTTGATAATGGAATATAAAAGTGCAGAAGAAAATATTGGTCAGATCAATGATTTGTATCTCACGTTAAAAAGCGCCCTTTATCAGCATGCCTTATTGCTAACACCTGAACTAAAAACCTTGACACTGAAAACAATGGAAACGCTTGGAGCCCGCTTTGAAATCTTCAGTGAAAGTGATTTTTTTAAGCATTATACATCTTCAAAAAAATATGTTGTTGAACTTGGGCTTGTTATTAAGTCTCTGGATAAAGAAGTCCGTCAAGTACTCAAGTTGCAGGAAAGTGCCATAACGCGATATCCCGCAGTTAAGATTTTATTGAATGATTTACAACCCGCTAATCGGTATTTTATAGAGCAGCTGGGCATAGCGCGAGATGAAGCCACTGATATTCAAAGTCAGAAGGTCGCCGACCTTGTTAATGTACTAAATAAAGTGCGTTATTTCTGGGCCAGGCGTATCAGCGAAGTTCGGTTATTTATTGCCAACAGAAGTGGAGCGTTCGGGGTATCAGAAAAAGTGCTGCCGAAGAATATAACATCTGAAAAAATCTTCGGGGAGCAGATAGAAAAATTATTGAATGAAGGCCGTGAGCTTTCAAGACATTCAGAGAGGTCGGTATTGTTAAGCAATGCAATGGATGAAATGATACTGACTAATCGTCATTATTCGGTGGCATTTAAAAAAGCAGCAAAACTATTTATGCAAAAAGGATGGCGGGCTGATGTTTTTTATCTGGAATCCAGGATAGAGCCACTAATAAAGCAGAATCAAGGTATTGTAAAAAGTATAGAGCAGGTATTGTCTGCCAAGATGGGGAAAATGGTGGAGGATTCAGTTGAGACGTCAACGGTGGTTTCATCGTATATATCGTGGTTTGTAGGTATTGTTTATCTTTTTATTATGATGGCCTATTTTGCATTTGAAAAATCGATTCGGCAACCTTTAAGTGAGGTTTCAAAAGCACTGGATGCGCAAGGCAATAATGAAATGTACGATATTGTCCCCAAAAAATATTACGTCAGTGAATCCGAAGTTTTAATTGAAGCATTTGTGAGCATGAAAGAACAGGTTGATAGCCGGCAACTCAGGCTGCAAACTATTTTACAAAATGTCGCTGATGGCATTGTTATTTCTGATCATAGAGGAATCATTGAAACCTTTAACCCTGCAGCAGAAAGATTGTTCGGCAGATGTTGTGAAGAGGTTATAGGAAAACGAGTATCTATTTTATTAGGGAGTGATAGCAATATAACGAGCGATACATGGTTGAGCCTGATTAAAGGGATAGCCTACGCACAAAAGGAACCAGTTGAAATTAAACTGAGTCGTCCAAATGGTGATATGTTCTATGCTGCGATTAATTCAAGCAGTATGAAACACCTGGGGGAGACTTATTATATTTCTGTAGTTGCTGATATTACACAACATAAGATGCTCACAGACAGACTCCAGAATCTCGCTGATCTGGATTCTCTTACCGGGCTTCATAATCGTCGTTATTTTACCGAAGAGCTTGACCGTCTTGTCGAAAGGTCTCATCGCAGGGAGTTTTATTCTTTTTCCTTGTTATTTGTAGATCTGGATAATTTTAAATATATAAATGATTCACATGGGCATCATGTCGGAGACCGGATTTTAATTGAAGTGTCAACGTTATTGCAGGGGAAAGTTCGCAAAGGTGATTTGCTGGCACGCCTCGGTGGAGATGAGTTCGCAGTAATTTTGTATGATGTTGATGGTATTTCATCAGTAGAAATTGCCAATAAATATTTGCAACAATTAAGTGGATTTACATTTTATGAACAAGGTACGGTGCTTGATGTAGGTTGTTCAATTGGTGTTGCAATGATGGATCGAAAAATAAAAAATAAAAATGATTTTCTTATGCGCGCAGATTTCGCCTGCCAGTTAGCTAAACAAACGGGTAAAAACAGAGTGCATACGTACAGTCGTGATGATGACTTGAGTAAAGATCAAATGTTAGGCCATATTGGTATAGCGCAAAAAATAAGGGATGCGCTTCGTGATGATACCTTTCGGTTATTGCTTCAGCCCATTCGCTCTACCAGTACCAACAAAATTTATTGTTATGAAGTATTGTTGCGTATGGTAGGAGATAATAATAAAGATATAATGCCGTTTGGTTTTCTTCCTTCAGCAGAGCGTTTTGACCTGATGATTGATATAGACCGGTGGATTGTGAAAAATGCAATTTCGTTGTTATCCGGTTTTCAGAAGGATTACCCGGGTATGATTATTTCAATAAATTTATCAGCGCAATCTATTGGTGATCCTGAAATTATCAGGATAATTGAAGACGCATTGAGTCAATTTGCCATACCTGCGTCTGCTCTTGTATTTGAAATAACAGAAAGTATCGCAATATCTCATATGGACAGGGCTAGCCAGTTCCTTGAATATTTACGAGGACTGGGTTGCAAAACAGCGTTGGATGATTTTGGGGCGGGATATTCCTCGTATGCTTACCTGAAAGACTTGCCCGCAGATTTTGTCAAGATCGATGGTGGTTTTGTGAGAAATATGGATGAAAACGAAATCAATTTTGCCATGGTTAAGTCTATGAATGAAATTGCACATGTGATGGGTAAAAAGACCATAGCTGAATTTGTTGAAAATGAAGCAGTATTGAGTTTATTAAAAGAAATTGGTGTGGATTACGTTCAGGGTTTCTTGCTGGGTAAACCTGAACCCAAACCTGTAGTTGATCATCAGTCGAAAATAATCCCTATAAGATAATTACCGGTTACGTCAGAAATATCTGATCTATTTAGGGTGAATTTTATGCCCTAAAAATGTTATAATTGCGTCCCCATTTAAACAGATGCGAGTTTTAACAGGAGTTTTAGCTAAATGTCTTACGCAAAAATTGTGGAGCCTTCCACAGGCGACAAAATTACGGTTAATAGTGATAACTCACTCAATGTGCCAAATTATCCAATTATCCCTTTTATTGAAGGTGATGGAATTGGCGTGGATATAACACCTGTTATGAAAAAAGTTATCGATGCGGCAGTTGCAAAAGCCTATGGCACAGATCGCGCCATACAGTGGATGGAGATGTATGCAGGCGAGAAGGCGTTTAATCTTTATGGTAGTGAAGACGATGCTGATAATCCTTCATCATGGCTGCCGGAAGAAACCTTGCAAGCCGCCAAAGATTTTGTTGTGTCAATAAAGGGGCCGTTAACCACACCAGTAGGTGGTGGTATGAGCTCATTAAATGTTGCAATCAGACAGAAGCTTGATCTGTTTATATGCCTTCGCCCTATTCGATATTTTGATGGAACGCCTTCACCGCTGAAACAACCTGAAAAAACCAATATGGTTATTTTTAGAGAAAACTCTGAAGACATATATGCCGGCATTGAATGGCAAGCAGGTTCTGATGAGGTAAAAAAAGTAATCGATTTTCTACAAAATGAAATGGGCGTTAAAAAAATACGTTTTCCTGAAACTTCAGGCATCGGCATAAAACCAGTCTCATCCGAAGGGACTAAACGCCTGGTTCGCAGTGCTATTCAATATGCTATCGATAATGATCGTGACTCGGTTACCCTTGTACACAAGGGCAATATCATGAAGTTTACAGAAGGTGGATTTCGTGACTGGGGATACGAACTGGCACGTGAAGAGTTTGGTGCGCAAATTATTGATGACGGCCCCTGGTGTAGTATGAAGAACCCTAAAACCGGAAATGAAATCATTATAAAAGACGTCATTGCTGATGCCTTCTTGCAACAAATTCTGTTAAGACCTTCAGAATACAGTGTCATCGCAACCCTGAACCTGAATGGTGATTATGTGTCAGATGCACTGGCAGCGCAGGTTGGTGGTATCGGTATCGCACCCGGCGCCAACCTTTCCGATAATATTGCCATGTTTGAAGCCACGCACGGAACCGCACCCAAATATGCAGGAAAGGATCAGGTTAACCCCGGGTCATTAATACTGTCTGCAGAAATGATGTTGCGTCACATGGGCTGGACAGAAGCCGCAGATTTAATAATTAAAAGCATTTCAGGTGCCATATCAAGCCAGAAAGTAACCTATGACCTGGAGCGTCTGATGCCAGGTTCAACCAAGGTGAGCTGTTCCGGTTTTGGTGATGTACTAATAGAAAATATGTAGCAGACAGACAGGTTATTCTGCCTATTCGTTTTATTGTTACAGGCCGGAAGAAACTACATCATATATGGATAATGTAATAATAATCCTGAATGTTGTATTTTCTTCCGGCCTTTTTTGTGCAGGGGGTTAGTTCGGCTGTCGGATATTACTGGCAGTTAATCCTTTAGGGCCTTCAATAACATCATATTCTACTTCCTGTCCTTGTTTCAGGGTTTTATACCCCTCCATTTCAATGGCTGAAAAATGAGCAAAGATATCTTCTTCGGTATCGGTTGCCATAATAAATCCATATCCCTTGGTATTGCTAAACCATTTAACTGTTCCTGATGCCATATCGCTCCACCTTTAATGCTACGTCGTGTTGTGACAAATTTAATAAGCAGGGTGCCGATATGACTTGAAAAAGGGGTTGAACGGCACCATTTCTTTTCTACAGTATTTGTGATTATTTTTTGCTGTATAGTATTACTGTAATCAACATAGTAAATTAGTCAAGTATAAATTTATAAGGCTATGATTTATTTATTATTAGTGTTCTTGTTTAGTAAGGTTTATTGAATATTTGACAGTAATCATAGAAATGATCAATAAATAGTGTAATTTAGAGACTATTATTAAAGTTAATTCGCGGATAAAGTGACCGGAATTTATAACCATAGTAGCATTATGGTTAATATATTTTTTTGTTTAATATTCAGGCTAAAACTGCTTAAATTGTATTAAAATTAGTGTTATGAGTGATATAAAGAAACATATAAATGACGACGGGCTTGCATTAGAAGAGGCTAGGCCTAAGCTAAAAGTACCGCCTATGTATAAAGTTGTCATTCATAATGACGATTATACTCCTATGGAGTTTGTAGTTCAGATACTGGAAAAGTTTTTTTCCATGAATCGTGAAAAAGCGACACAGGTTATGTTACATGTGCATACTGAGGGTAAAGGGGTCTGTGGCTTGTTTACTCGAGATGTAGCAGAAACAAAAGTCGCGATGGTAAATGAATTTTCTCAAACACATCAGCACCCATTGTTATGTGCAATGGAAACAGTCTGATGAGGTGGAATGAATATGTTAAGTAAAGAACTGGAATTTACATTAAATCAGGCTTTTAATGGTGCGAGGGAAAAACGCTACGAGTTTATGACCGTAGAGCATTTGTTACTGGCATTAACAGATAATCCTGCTGCAGCTGAAGTACTAAGATCATGCGGAACAGATGTTGAACAGTTAAAGTCAGAATTAATGGACTTTATTGAAGAGACAACTCCTTTGCTGGCACCCAATGACTTAAGGGAAACGCAACCCACTCTGGGCTTTCAGCGTGTATTGCAACGTGCCGTGTTACATGTCCAGTCATCGGGACATGAAGAGGTAACGGGTGCCAATGTGCTTGTGGCAATATATAGCGAGCAGGAATCTCAAGCTGTTTATTTCTTAAGCAAACAAAATATTTCTCGCCTCGATATCGTAAATTATATATCTCATGGTATATCCAATATCAGTGAAGATGATTCATTGCTGGGTGAAGAAGTGGGCGATGAAGACGCGACCTCGGATATGCCTGCAAAAAATCCGCTGGAATCTTTTGCAGAAAACCTGAATGAACTGGCACGACAAGGCAAGATCGATCCGTTGATCGGTCGTGATGCCGAGATAGAAAGAACCATTCAGATATTATGCCGACGACGAAAAAACAACCCTATCCTGGTGGGTGAAGCCGGTGTGGGTAAAACAGCAATTGCAGAAGGGCTTGCCAAAAGAATTGTTGATGAACAGGTGCCCACGGTTCTTGAAGATTCTGTTATTTATTCGCTTGATCTGGGTGCATTGGTTGCAGGGACAAAGTATCGCGGTGACTTTGAGAAAAGACTCAAGGCGGTCTTGTCGCAATTAAAAAAAGAAGCAGGCGCAATCCTGTTTATAGATGAAATACACACAATCATTGGCGCAGGTTCTGCTTCGGGTGGTGTAATGGATGCATCTAACTTAATCAAACCTGTCCTGGCAAACGGTGAGCTCAAGTGCATGGGTTCAACGACCTATCAGGAGTATCGCGGTATTTTTGAAAAAGATCGCGCCCTGGCCAGACGTTTTCAGAAAATTGATGTAGAAGAGCCTAGCATAGAAGACACAATAAAGATTTTGAAGGGTTTGAAATCGCGCTATGAAGAACATCATAATATTAAATTTTCACCCAAGGCCTTGCGTGTTGCTGTCGAGCTATCCGAGCGGTATATCAATGACCGACATCTACCAGACAAGGCGATTGATGTTATAGATGAAGCGGGTGCCAATATGCAGCTCCAGCCAATATCCAAACGCAAGAAAATGATCGGCGTAACAGACATTGAAAATATCGTGGCAAAAATAGCACGTATACCGCCTAAAAGTGTTTCTTCGTCAGATCTTGATTCCATGAGAAATCTTGAACGTGATTTAAAGTTCGTTGTATACGGACAAAACAAGGCCATCGAAACATTATCTTCTGCTATTAAAATGTCACGCTCTGGTTTGGGTAATGATGATAAACCAATTGGTTCCTTCCTTTTTTCTGGCCCGACAGGTGTAGGTAAAACAGAAGTAACGCGTCAGCTGGCAAAAATCATGGGCATTGAGCTTATTCGTTTTGATATGTCTGAATACATGGAAAGACATACAGTATCGCGTCTTATTGGTGCACCTCCGGGTTATGTCGGTTTTGATCAGGGAGGATTGTTAACCGATGCTGTTATTAAACATCCGCACAGCGTTCTGTTGCTGGATGAAATTGAAAAAGCACATCCTGATGTGTTTAATTTATTATTACAGGTAATGGATCACGGCAGTCTGACGGATAACAACGGGCGCAGCGCTGACTTTAGAAATGTTGTGTTAGTAATGACAACAAATGCAGGCGCAGACCGAATGAGCAGGGAGTCTATCGGTTTTACTCAACAGGATCATTCCGGCGATGGTATGGAGGCAATAAAAAATGTCTTTACACCCGAATTCAGAAACCGTCTGGATGCGATGATTCCATTTAAACCTCTGGGTAAAGATACAGTTCATCATGTCGTTGATAAATTCATATTTGAACTGGAAATGCAGCTGGAACAGAAAAAAGTTACGATCGAACTGGATAAAGAAGCACGCGACTGGTTAGCAAACAAAGGTTACGATCCCAAAATGGGCGCGAGGCCAATGGCACGGTTGATTAGTGACCATATTAAAAAGCCGCTAGCCGAAGAACTATTGTTTGGCAGCCTGAAAAATGGTGGGCATGTCTGTGTGATAGTTAAAGATGATGACCTGGTGCTGGTGCTGGAGCATGAGGATGAAGCAATCGCAGAAACCTGATGCTACTTTTTCGTGTGTCAGAGGTTTTCAATTGCAGCAAATCAGATCTGAATTACTATTTTTGATTGGTATTAGCTTATCTTGCGCGGTAAACAATGCGACCCTTGGTTAGGTCATAGGGAGTCAATTGCACCGTTACATTATCACCAGTCAGAATACGGATATAATTTTTACGCATTTTTCCTGAAATATGTGCAGTAACAACGTGTCCGTTTTCCAGTTCAACCCGGAATGTAGTATTGGGTAAGGTATCAATTACCGTTCCCTGCATTTCAATATTGTCTTCTTTGGCCATTCAGTTGATACCTGCATTCTTTTGTAAGCGCCGTATTGTACGCGAAACTTCCTGTGAAATGTAGGCTTATCCATAATTAAACGGTTTAAAATCCTGATTAATCTAGGAATGGTGAGTTGGGCGCCATATCAGGTATATTTATTCAGAATAAATGGGGAAAAGGGGTCAGAAATAATCATTTTCTGACTAATATCAAAAAATAAAAACTTCAGAGGCTTGATCAGGTGCCCCTTGCATAGTTAGCCAGTAGCAGTTTTAGACTCGACCACTCTTGTGCGGCTTACATGAGGATGAATAGACTCGTTATCAATAATAATTTCCATTTCCAGTAAATTCATAATTCGCATCAGATCATATTCTTCAGAGAATTCTTCCATCAGATGTTGCAGGTGTATTTTATTTAAATACAGGAGGTTAGGGGTTATATTATGTGAAGATTCAAAGGCATTTACCAAATTGTATATGAAGCTCAGCATAATGTGTTCCTCATGTTGGCAGGTAGTTATCTAAATTATAGTCCAGATAATTTCACCTGCTAGTTGAAATCAAATTATCAATTCTTACAATTTATTATCGGCGAACATATCTAATACTTTAGGCTGGCAATACAATATGATGTGTGATTTAGGTCAAATTAATACAAGATATTGAATATTAATCAGATACCCAATGCCCCTGAATAAAGCTTTGTTGTGGCTGAAATTGCATTTTGTAGCTCATTTTCGGGCAATCTTTTATCAAATAACCCAAATATAGCCATTCCCGTCCGGATTCACGCGCAAATTCAATACTCCAGAGTATGCCCAGTGTCCCCAGGCTTCTCTGTTTAAGCTCGGGATCAAAAAAGGTATATACCGCTGAAATTCCGTCCTCGAGTAGATCAAGCACGGCAACAGCCACCAGTTTTGAATCAAGTCTGAACTCGATAAATCGGGTAACGCTCCAGTCACTGGTTAAAAATTCAATGTATTTGTCCGGGTCTGGGTCGTTCATGCCGCCATCAGGGTGCCTGGACTGAATGTATTTATTATATAGCGCATGTTGTTCTTCACGGAACTCGGCACCCAGTAAGCTGGCCTCGATATCCTGATTAGCCCGCCATACCCGTTTCTGGCTTCGGCTGCGTGTAAACCTGGCCGTAGGAATACGGATAGGGACGCAGGCACTGCAGGTAACACAGGAAGGCCGGTATACATGCTTGCCACTACGACGAAAACCATACTGCGACAGAGTAGAATAGGTATGGTTATCAAGCTCGGCACTGGGGTCGGCAAACAGTGTGATGGCCTGTTTATCCTCGAGATAACTGCATTGATGCTCAGGGGTAGCGTAAAAAGACAGCCGCACAGGGTCTTGTTGAGCAGTGTCGCCTGAATGTGCATCATGATTTTTCATTGCTTGTTTATTATACCATCATGGCAATGGCACCGAGAGATTAACAGGGACTGCTTTTATATTATTTTTTCCGGCCAGTTGAACAACCAGTTTACCTTTATAGGGCAGCATTTTTTTGTAATCCATACCGTGGTGGCCATTAACTCTTTTATTGGATGAAGTACGTGAAGAGGTTTCAATTTCTTTGCCCTTGTCATTAAATAACGTAATTTTCAGAATCTGGTTATCAGGATCAGTGATAATAAATGACAGGTCATTACTGCCCCAGAACATTTGCGTAAAGGCATCCGCCAATGCTTCTCCCAGTGCATCTTTTAATGCTGATTTTTCACTTATCTTTTTCTGGCGAGCAAGATCTTTAGCTTTTTGAGCCTTGTTTTTATAGTCAGAGAAATCATCCTTGTTAAAGAAAATAAACGAGATCCCGCGTGATTTAAAATTTTTGTGTTTGATGGGTTTGCCAGAAAATTGAAGATAGTTATCTATGGTGACACTATTCGCAGGGTTGTGGTCAGGGATATATACCTTGAGTTCGCCTTTTAGTTGTACATGCGTGGCTTTTCTTGACGGATTTTTTAGTTGCACCTGGATTTTCAGAGGCTCGCCTTGTTTGACCTTGCGCAGTGAAAAGAAGTTGGCGCCTTCAGAGCCTGATTTTTTTATAAGGTTTTCACCAAGGTTGCTGGATGCCTTGTTTACCTTCATGGGTAACATTCCCTGAGCACCGGATAATGTTTTTCCCTTTACCTCGATGTCTATATTTAAACCTTTAAAGAATTTTCCGGTTGTTCTTTTATCAGATACCTCTTTAATTTTGATGTCTACATTAGCAGCGAAAGAGTTTTGTACGACGAGCAGCAAGACAATAAGAAATAATCGTTTCATTTTAAGTCCTTTTTATAGAATTGTTATTGATGGTAAAGTATTTTTGTATCAAGTAGTCTAGGAATATTTTCTAATTAAAAACAGTGCGGCCATCACAAAAAATGAATATTTCAGTCTGGTAATATATTGATTGTTTGTGAAGACAGATGTCTGCTTTTGTTTGCAGGGTCACAATACCCTCCAAGTAATTGAGCAAACTGTATGCGTGAAATCTCTTCTGCCCCCAGGCTTTGCAAATGCTCGGTATATACCTGGCAATCAATCAACTTGAAGCCAGCTGATTGCAAGTAGCGTATAAATTGGCTGAAGGCGACCTTGGAGGCATCTGTTTCAAGGCTGAACATGGATTCACCAAAAAAAACATCCCCTATCGCAATGCCATATAAACCACCAACCAGGTTGTCACCATTCCAGGTTTCAACTGAATGGGCAAAGCCACTTTCATGAAGCTGAATGTAGGCCTGTTTCATGTCTTCCGTTATCCACGTTCCATCCTGACCCAGACGCGGGATCTTTGAACAGTGTTCAATAACCGATTTAAAATCCTTGTTAAGAGTGACAGAAAATACTTCTTTGCGAATGGTTTTTTTAAGGCTACGTGAGATTTTCAGTTTTTCAGGGAACAGAACAAAACGGGGGTCAGGTGACCACCAGAGAATAGGTTGCCCTTCACTAAACCACGGGAATATGCCTTGCTGGTAAGCACTGATGATTCTTTTACCGTCGAGATCACCGCCAATGGCAAGCAACCCGTCAGGGTCACGTAACGCCAGGCTGATATCCGGAAAACCAACGTCTTCAGAATCAGGCTCTATCCAGTAAGGAGCAGGCATATAGGGTAACTTGTAGGCATAAACCCTATACTACGTTTTTTACATAAAAGTTAACAGTAACGTTTATGTTTTAGCCGGAGAACAGATCAGGCAATCATATTCGCCAGAAAAATAATCACAAACATAAACCCGACAAGAATCAATACTGTTTTGCCGACGTTGCCAGCCATAATTTTGTCTTCTACGTGCATGTTATATCTCCAGGTTGCCAGATAATAAAAA
>JAADHQ010000122.1 GCA_013151795.1 Gammaproteobacteria bacterium
CTTGTTATAAATTATTTCGTCGTGAAGTACTTGAAACAATTGACGTTAAGGAGAATCGTTTTGGATTTGAACCGGAAATAACTCTGAAGTTATCGCGTATCCCTGAAATTCGTATCTATGAAGTTGGTATTACTTATTATGGCAGAACCTATGCAGAAGGAAAAAACAGGCGGTGTTCAGGCAATATACTGTATTTTTAAATACGGATTATTTAGAAGGTCTTGATGGTTTTTTTCTGTCATGGGTAAAATGAATGATATGCAGCATATGTTGACTGCCGATTGGCCAGCGCCGGATAATATTCTGGCTTTCACTACATTGAGAACAGGCGGAGTGAGCCCTGGTATATATAAAAGCTGGAATCTTGCTGGTCACGTTGCTGATGATAAAGACAAGGTGTCCAGAAATCGTATTATTCTTGAAAATCGATTGAATTTACCAGCCCCGCCAGTTTGGTTGCAGCAGGTTCACGGGTCGGATATTTTTTGTCATGATTCAGATCATGCTCATAAAAATTTAAAAGCTGATGGTAGTTATACCGAACAACAGAATGTAGTTTGCTGCGTTTTGACTGCAGACTGTCTGCCTGTTCTTATTTGTAATAAGCAAGGCACCGAAGTTGCGGCTGTTCATGCCGGCTGGCGTGGACTTGCGGCAGGCGTCATAGAAGCGGCATTAAAAAAATTTACGTCAAAACGGGAAGACTTGCTGGTGTGGTTTGGCCCTGCAATCGGGCCAGAGGAATTTGAAGTAGGTGAAGAAGTCAGGGATGCTTTTCTTGCGCATGATCCACATGCTTCAATGGCATTCAAGTTGTCCCGGAAAAATACATTACTGGCCAATATTTATCAGTTAGCGAGACAGCGGTTACAGATCGCAGGGGTGACAGCTGTTTTTGGTGGGCATCACTGTACGTACAGTGATGAAGAAATTTTTTTTTCGTATCGTCGTAATTCGATCACCGGACGCATGGCCAGTTTGATCTGGATTCAGCCATAATATTCCTTCTGGCCCATATGCTTCAAATCCGGTATAGGATATAGTGTTTTTTTAATTTAAATGTTCAAGTTTTATTAATATGGATTTACTTACCTGGATTATTGTTTTTAGTTTAGTGGGCGGCGTACTTAGTGTATTGGCGGCGTCATTGTTTCTTTTGTTGCCTGAAGTAATAAGAGTGCAGGGGTTGCCACATTTTGTCAGTTTTGCCATTGGCGCATTACTGGGGGCAGCATTTCTGGCTTTATTACCTCATGCCATGTCAGAAAACCCCAATCTGGATTTTCATGAAATAGGGATGACCGTTCTCATTGGTATTCTGGTGTTTTTCCTGCTCGAAAAAATGGTGCTTTGGCGTCATTGCCATTCCGATCATTGTGAGGCGCACACCCCCCAGGATGCCTTTGAAAAAGGTAGTCAACAATCTACCGTTTCACTGATATTGTTTGGTGACGGGTTGCATAATTTTGTTGATGGCATACTGATAGCGGCAGCATTTATGACGGATATCCATCTTGGAATAGTAACCAGTCTGGCCGTAGCCGCACATGAAATACCACAGGAAGTAGGTGATTTTGCTATTTTACTGCATAGCGGTATGAGCAGAATGAAAGCACTGTTAATGAATGTGGCTTCCAGTCTTGCAACCTTGCTGGGTGCTTTACTGGCCTATTTAAGCCTTAATGAGCTTAGTGGCATGATTCCCTATATATTAGCCATAGCTGCATCCAGTTTTATTTATGTGGCCATGGCTGACTTATTGCCTGGCCTGCATAAAAAGACCCAGATTCTTGAGACAATAAAGCAGATAGTGTTGATTGTTTCCGGTATTGGAATAATTTATCTGGCGCATTCCAGTTTGCATTAATAATTTTTTATATGCGTTAAAAAGGAGAGAAAGATGAACCACTGGTATATGTTGACGGTTGTTGGAGAAGACAGACCAGGTATTGTGGCACATCTTACGCATGCACTTTACGAGGGAGGCTGCAATCTGGGCGAGGCATCAATGATGCGCCTGGGGGGTAACTTTTCTATTATGCTAATGGTGCAGTCAGAAGAAACAAAACATACACTCGAAAGCCTGATAGAACCGGTTGTTGATTCATTGGGCTTACATGCGCATATTGATAAAATTAAAGGGCGTTTACATGAACACCAGATTCCGGATGTTCGTATCCATGTGTATGGTGCAGATCGTGTCGGGATTATTTCGCAAGTAGTCGGTGCGCTTACTGAAGCAGGATTAAGCATTACAGACCTGGAGTCAGATGTCTGTGGAACAGAAGACATGCCTATTTACGTCATGATTATTGAAGGACACGCAGCTGAAGGTGTGAAGGCGCTCCGCTCCGCTCTTGATATTATTGCCAATAGTGGTGTTGATGCCAGGATTGAAGAAATTGAAACCATGATCGGTTGATTATGGCTTTATCACAGATGACTATCCTTGAAATATTAAAATATCCGGATCCTCGACTCAAGCAAGAGTCTGATGTCGTTGAAGTATTCGATGATGTTTTACGTGAATTTGTAATAAGCCTTGAAGAAACCATGCGAGCAGGGCCTGGCGGAGTGGGTATTGCTGCCCCACAAGTAGCGTATTTGCAACGGATTGTCATTGTTGATGTGTCGGCACGAAAGAATACGCCAAATAATGGTTGCATGGTTTTGATTAATCCCGAATTAATTGAATGGGATGGTCTTAAGTCAGGCCGTGAAGGCTGTATGTCAGTACCCGATTTTACCGGCAATGTGGTGCGTGCAGAGCGTATTACTTTAACGGCGCGTGATATTAACGGAGAAGCTTGTGAATTTTCATGTGAGGGTTATGAGGCAAGGGCGGTGCAGCATGAAATTGACCATCTTAACGGCTTGTTATTTCTTGACCGTCTGGTGAGTAGACGTAATGATTTATTCAAGCGTAAAAAATATAAATAATAATAAGTAAATTAGTAAGTATATTTGCTGGAAATGGCTTGAATTTATATACAAGTGACTACATTAATAGAGTAATAGAAAAACTTTTGTATATGAGGTTGTCCCATGAGAATGGATAAATTAACAAGTAAATTTCAATTAGCATTAGCTGATGCACAAAGCCTGGCCGTTGGTCGAGACCATCAGTTTATTGAATCGGCACATGTCATGATGGCCCTGCTTGATCAGGATGGAGGCAGTATTCGACATCTGTTGACTCAGGCTGATGTTAATGTAAATAAATTACGTTCACAGCTGGGTGAAACTGTCGATCGACTACCAACGATAGAGGGTATGGACGGTGATGTTCATTTATCGAATGACCTGGGTCGGCTGCTAAATCTGACAGATAAACTGGCACAGAAACGCAACGATAATTATATATCGAGTGAATTATTTGTACTGGCAGCTTTAGAAGACAAATCAACGTTAGGTCAGTTATTACGAGATGCAGGTGCCAGTAAAGGCACACTGGAAAGTGCCATAGAACAAATGCGTGGTGGGCAGAGTGTGGACGATCCAAATGCTGAAGATCAGCGGCAGGCACTTGAGAAATATACTATTGATCTGACCGAGCGCGCAGAGCAAGGCAAGCTGGACCCTGTGATCGGACGAGACGATGAGATCAGAAGAACGATACAGGTCTTGCAAAGGCGGACAAAAAATAATCCGGTTTTAATTGGTGAGCCCGGTGTAGGTAAAACAGCAATTATTGAAGGACTTTCGCAACGTATTATCAATGGCGAAGTGCCCGAAGGGTTAAAAAGTAAGCGCGTTTTATCTCTCGACATGGGTACATTGCTGGCAGGTGCAAAATATCGTGGTGAATTTGAAGAACGCTTAAAGGCCGTACTCAATGATATGGCCAAGCAGGAAGGTCAGGTCATCCTGTTCATCGATGAAATACATACAATGGTCGGAGCAGGTAAGGCCGAAGGTTCGTTAGATGCTGGTAATATGTTGAAACCCGCGTTGGCTAGAGGTGAATTACATTGCGTTGGTGCAACAACACTGGATGAATATCGTCAGTATGTAGAAAAAGATGCTGCACTGGAACGGCGTTTCCAGAAAGTACTGGTTGAAGAACCTACTGTCGAAGATACCATTGCAATTTTACGCGGGTTAAAAGAGAAATATGAAGTCCACCACGGGGTTGATATAACAGATCCGGCTATTGTTTCGGCTGCAACCTTGTCACATCGATATATTACCGATAGAAAATTACCTGACAAGGCAATAGACCTGATAGATGAAGCGGGTAGCCGTATACGAATGGAAATAGATTCCAAGCCAGAAGAAATGGACAAGCAGGAACGCAGGCTGATTCAATTAAAGATTGAACGCGAGGCATTAAAAAAAGAGTCAGATGATGCATCCAAGAAACGGTTAAGGAATCTCGAGGAAGAAATATCAGGGTTGGAACGTGAGTATTCTGATCTTGAAGAAATCTGGAAAGCAGAAAAAGCAACACTTCAGGGTGCGACCCATATCAAGGAAGAACTGGAGCGAGCTCGGCAGGAAATGGAAACGGCTAAACGTGCTGGTGATCTTGCGCGTATGTCAGAGTTGCAATACGGACAGATTCCGGATCTGGAAAAATCACTGGAAATGGCAGCGCAGGCAGAAACGCAGGAAATGCAATTATTGCGTAACCGGGTAACAGAAGAAGAGATTGCCGAGGTTGTTTCTCGGTGGACAGGGATACCTGTTGCAAAAATGCTTGAAGGCGAGCGCGAGAAATTATTACAAATGGAAAGCGAGCTTTGCAAACGTGTTGTTGGTCAGGACGAGGCTGTGAAATCCGTCAGCGATGCAATCAGGCGATCACGCGCAGGCCTGTCTGATCCCAGTCGGCCTAATGGTTCTTTTTTGTTTCTTGGGCCTACCGGTGTGGGCAAAACAGAGCTGACGAAAACATTGGCAACATTTCTGTTTGATACAGAAGAAGCAATAGTGCGTCTTGATATGTCCGAGTTTATGGAGAAGCATTCTGTTGCTCGTTTAATAGGCGCACCGCCCGGGTATGTTGGTTACGAGGAAGGTGGATATTTAACCGAAGCAATACGACGTCGTCCGTATTCCGTTATTTTACTGGATGAAGTTGAAAAAGCTCATCCGGATGTGTTTAATGTGTTGTTGCAAGTGCTTGATGATGGTCGTTTAACCGATGGCCAGGGGCGTACTGTTGATTTCAGGAATACAGTTATTGTAATGACATCCAACCTTGGTTCGGAACAGATACTGCAGATGTCAGGTGAGCATAATTATGAGGCCATGAAAGCGGCTGTTATGGAAAGTGTTGGGTCGCATTTCAGACCTGAGTTTGTTAACAGAATTGATGAGGTTGTGGTATTTCATCCATTAGGTCGTGAACAGATTCGTTCAATTACAAATATCCAGATTGAAAATCTGCGCCAGCGTTTACTCGATAGAGAAATTGACTTGCAGTTGTCTGTTGCTGCATTGGATCAATTGGGTGAAGCCGGGTTTGATCCGGTATACGGAGCAAGGCCACTCAAAAGAGCTATACAACAGGAGCTTGAAAATCCATTAGCGCAAGCAATTCTGGCAGGAGAATATATGCCAGGTGATGTTATTGATGTGCAGGTGAAAGGTGATGAACTGGTTTTTTCAAAAGGCCAGTCTTCTTTGACAGCCGCTTGATTGTTTTTTAACCGTGTGGCGTTGTATAGCATTAGTAGAAGGAAACCCGAAAGAGGCAACCTGATTGTTGTACATGAAATCAGGATACATGCCGTGATGGAGAATATTGATCTTTAGCGTATTGTTATTGGATTCACCTGTGCTGATATAATTTCTTATGTGCCATGGTAATGCTAAAACCGGGTACCGTGAATAATTTTTTTTTGTTGTTGAAAAGATAAACCTTTATGGCTGAAAAGAAAAAATTGTACTAGAGGGATAATAAAGTATTGTAGTGATGGGCGAGCTAATGCACCAAGGCCAATAACAGCGCCAATAATGAATACAAGATATATTTTTTGAATGTTTTTTAGAGAAGAGACAGATAGCCATATCCCTGTGATCAATAAAAAGGGTTTTGGATAATATGTAAATATTGCTATTAATAAGGTGTGGGCTGATAGCGGTTAATAGTGATGATATAAGTACTATAGGCTCTGGCTTCGCACTGCATCCGGTTTCGGTGCAGCAGTTCCTTTCTGAAGAGATTGTTTTGATCTTGAATAAACGTTATGACGGCTAAGGTTGTATGCATATGCATAGTAATCGCCCGCATCTGCGCGTAAAGGCGTGTCCACAAAAGTATGGTTAA
>JAADHQ010000002.1 GCA_013151795.1 Gammaproteobacteria bacterium
GCGGGGTCAAAATTAAAGAAGGCCAGGGATCTGGGTGTGCAGGTGTTGGATGAGCAGCAGTTAATAGAGCTTTTAGGATCGTAGTTGAAATTATTGTTTAAAACATATTTTTTAGTTTTTGTTTTACTTGCTTATAGTGGAGTGACGTTTGCTGCCGCCAAGTGTCTGTATGTTGCTTCGTATCATCAGGGGTATGAATGGAATGATGGTATTCAACGTGGTGTAGAAAAAACGCTTGCAGGAAAATGCAAGTTAAAGATATTTTATCTTGATTCCAAAAGAAATAAGAAAAAAGAGTGGATTAAATGGAAGGCCAAACAGGCAGTTAAGCTAATTAATGAATATAAACCCGATGTAGTTATAGTGTCAGATGATAATGCGTCACGCTATCTGGTTATGCCTTATTATAAAAATAAGAAATTGCCGTTCGTGTTTTCAGGTTTGAACTGGAGCATGAAAGAATATGGATATCCGTATAGCAATGCAACAGGAATGATCGAAGTTGCTCCAATCAAACCACTTATCAAGCAATTAAAATTAATACAGTCTGGCATTAGTCGAGGTGTATTTATTTCAAGTGATGTTTTAAGTGAGCATAAGGATTACAAGCATTATAAAAAAGTTTTTGCTCAATCTGGAATAAGGCTGGATGCCGTCTATGTGGTAACTTTTAAAGAATGGATTGAAGAATATAAAAAATCACAACAATATGACTTCGTGTTTATCGGGAATAACGCCGGCATCAATGACTGGTATGGCCCAGAAGCGAAACGTGTTGCACTTGAATATACCCGAAAAATAAGTGTGACTACGTATGATTGGATGTTACCATATTCAATGTTAGGGTTTACAAAAATAGCGGAAGAGCAGGGTGAGTGGTCCGCGAAAGTTGCTGTTTCTATTTTGAATGGTATGTTGCCATCACAGATACCCGTTGTTTTTAACAAGCAATGGGATATGTGGATCAACGCTGCGATTATTAGTAAATCAAAATTAAAATTCCCATACCAGTTATATAAACGAGCAAAACATTACAATAAATAATGAGCGAGAAACTAACAAATATTCCTTATCGAACTACGTTTCCGATTTTAATGGTTTCAATTGTCATGCTTTTTTCTGTGCTGGCTTTTTCGGCCTGGAATGACCTTCAAAAATACGAAGAACGATTAAATCAGCAGTCCCACCATATTTATAAGGATCTGTCTGATAACGTAAATGATATTAATGCGGTGCTCAGTGGTTTTGTAGCACTACATAATACGATTGATATTGTTGATGCGGAACAGTTTTCGCAATATGCCAAGGAGATGTTAAGAACATACCCGGGTATACATGCAATAAAACTATTGACCAAGGTTGATAATGATTATCGTCAAGTATTTATTAATCAGGTGAGGGAGGCGGGTTTCCCGACATTTGAAGTGCTTGAAGGCGACCATGATAAACCACAAGAGTGGAAGCCTGCCAGAGGTAAACCATTTTATTTCCCATTAACAGCGATTGAACCAGCAGTACCGGAAAAAATTATAGAGCTAGGGTATGATTTGTATTCAAATCTTACTTATCGAAATGCGATAGATCAGGCGATTGATTCGGGTGCGGCAGTATCGGCGCACGCTATTAAATTAATGAACGGCAGTAACGGATATATTGTATTAAAGCCTGTTTATGCCGGGCGTGTTATGCCGTTATCAACACACGAAAAACGATCACAAGCTTTATACATTATAGCCGTTATTATGCAAGCTAAAGACTTGCTTGTTAATATTGATATAAATGAAGGCTTGAATGTCGAAATCTACAAGAAAAACAAATCAAGTGAGCTTTCTCTAGCAAAAGGAGACTCATTGTTAACGGCCAGATTGGCGCCAACAAAAAATGCGTTTGTTTTTACTGAGTATTCTTTCGAAAAAATCCTGAATAGTGATGGTCAGTCTTTATTATTGTCGATCACTTCGTCTATCGGCCTTGAAGTAATCAGGTTGAAAGTGGTTGTTGTTATTTTTTTACTATGGCTTACTTTTTTGTTTCTTATTATTTTTATAGTGAAGACACATTATGGGAATTTAAGGGAAAGAGAGGTTTCACTAAATGCATGGCAGTGGGAGAAGGAACGAGCAGATGTAACGCTTCATTCACTCGCTGATGCTGTCATAACAACAAATCATCAAGGCGTAGTTGAGTACATGAACCCGGTTGCAGAGAAATTGACTGGATGGAAGAGTGATGACGCCAAAGGACGTGGTATTGAAGATATATTTAAACTCGTCAATGAATTAAGCGAGGTGCCTATGTCTTCGCCCGTTCTGGAATGTATTGAGCGAGGTGTATTAAAAGAGTCAGATGGTGATTTATCTCTTGTGCATAAAAATGGCGAATATAACTCTGTAGATTATTCAATAGCACCTATGTTCGGAATTGAACATGCCGTTTTGGGTGCTGTTCTGGTGTTTCAGGATGTGGGTTCTGAACGAATGATGCAAAAATTACTTACGTATCAAGCAACACACGATGATCTTACAGGTATCTATAATCGCCGTGAATTTGAACGCAAGATGTCACGCGCTATAGAACGCGTCTTTAATTATAAAGATCATTATATATTGTTATATATGGATCTTGACCAATTCAAGGTGGTTAATGATAGCTGTGGCCATGTAGCCGGTGACCTTGTATTGAGGCAGGTGACGGAGTTACTGGCGCCATATATGACAGAAAAGGAGACCTTTGCGCGGTTAGGCGGTGATGAGTTCGGGATTATTCTGGATGGTTACTCGTTAGATGAAGCTAAGGAATTTTCGAAAAATATTCTGAATGCAGTAAGAAAATACCGTTTTAGATGGTCGAATAAAGTGTTTGAGATAGGCGTCAGTATTGGCATTGTAGATATTGATGGAGGGATGCAGTCTATAGGTAATGTTATGAGTTATGCTGATGCGGCATGTTATATGGCCAAGGATATGGGTGGTAACAATATCCAGGTATACCAGATGGATGACGATGATTACAAAGCCAGAAAGGATCAGATGAAATGGGTTCAAAAAATCACTCAGGCATTTGCTGACAGACGCTTTGTTTTATATGCGCAGAAAATTGTTTCTCTGAGAGAAGATATTGATGATGAACACTATGAAATTCTTATGAGAATGATTGATGATAACGGTGACATTATAGAACCTCAGGAATATATAATTGCAGCTGAGCGGTTTCGCACGATGAGAGATATCGACAGGTGGGTTATAAGGAATTCATTTCAGGATATTCAGAAGTATGTAACAAAATTAAAAAATGACAGCTCTTTAAAGAAACGAAACTTTGCTATTAATTTATCAGGTCAAACCGTTGGTAGTAATTCTGCGCTGGAATATGTCAAGGAGCAGTTACAGGAATTTCCTGAGATAATAGAATATGTCATTTTTGAAATAACTGAAACTGCGGCTATTTCCAATGTTTCCAGTGCAAAACGGTTTATCGCTGAACTCAAATTGTTGGGAGTGAGGTTTTCGCTGGATGATTTTGGAACGGGTGTGAGTTCATTTAATTATTTAAAAAATCTGAATGTAGATTATTTGAAAATTGATGGCGGTTTTGTACGCGAAATAAATGCTGACAAGGTTGATTATGCGATGGTTAAATCAATTGCCCATATCGGTAATGTTATGGGCATTAAGACCATTGCCGAGCATGCAGAAACACATGAGATATGCGATAAGCTTAAAGAGATGGGTGTTGATTATGCGCAGGGTTTTTGTCTGCATGAACCTGAGGCTTTGGCTAACCTGGTCTAGTACATGCAGTTGAATGTCTATTAAGACGTCGGAAATACTTTTTTATAAGGTTTTACAGTAATATTTTTAAAAGCGCCGTCAGTTGCATAAGGGTCATTATTAGCCCATTCCTGCGCATCAATCAAACTGTTGAATTCTGCAACGATCAAGCTACCTGTAAACCCCGCTGAACCCGGATCTTCTGAGTCTATTGCTGGAAACGGCCCCGCCATTAACAAGCGGCCTTCGTTTTGTAATGCTTTAAGCCTGTCCAGGTGTTTGTCTCGAACGGATAGTCTTTTATCCAGGCTATTGTCTACGTCTTCACCGATAATTGCATATAGCATTTATTAATCCTTGTTTTCCGGTTCTTCTTCTATGTGTCGTGCCAGATATATACCTTGAAGGATAACGAAAGCGAATGTTAGTCCGAGTACACCATACACCTTGAAATCTACCCATGTTGCTTCACTGTAGTGTGTAAATATGTACCAGTTAAGAAACCCCATGCCAATAAAGAATGTTGCCCAGCTCAGGTTAAGCCTGACCCATACTGGAGAGGTGACAGTGATGGCATTAGACATCATACGTTCGATAATTGGTTTTTTACCGATGAACTGACTCCCGAATAATATTATTCCAAAAATCCAGTTGATAACGCTAACCTTCCACTGAATAAATACCGGGTCATGTAACAGTATGGTTATACCGCCGAAAAAAGTAACCAGTACGGCTGTAATGACATGCATTTTTTCAATTTTTTTATGTTTGATCCAGTTATAAGTAATCTGGAAGAGGGTTGCGGCAATGATGGCGCCCGTGGCAATGAAGATATCATTGTCATAAATTTTATAGGCAGCATAGAAGGCGATCAGGGGGAAAAAATCAAATAAAAATTTCATGTGAGTATCGTTTTATTGTTTAATTTAAAATTAGCGTATAATACGCTGAATTAACATTAATAAGCTATTAAATTACGCCTATTCTAACACTATCCACTATAGAAATTTAGTGTCAAATGGAGTGATTAATAGTTATATACATAAAGTGGGTTAAGTATGCATTATGATTTACACACGCATTCTACTGCATCTGATGGAACATTGAGTCCGGCTGATCTGGTAAAACGTGCAAAACAACAGGGTGTGGACGTGCTCGCACTCACAGACCACGACACGACGGAGGGTTTGAAAGAGGCTGCGTTAACCGCTGAACAAGAAGGCATTATTCTGGTGAAAGGTGTCGAGATATCGGTTACCTGGGAAAAGATGACTGTTCATATACTTGGACTGGGCATTGATCCTGATGATCAAGTATTACAAAAAGGATTGAATGGCTTGAGAACATTCAGGCAGTGGAGAGCAGAAGAAATAGGCCGCAGGCTTGAAAAGTCGGGCATTGAGAATGCCTATGATGGTGCACTTAAATACGTAAAAGGTCAGTTGGTTAGCCGTACGCATTTTGCGCGTTATCTTGTGGAATGTGGCAAGGCAAAAAACGTAGGCGATGTATTTAAAAAATATCTTGTGAATAATAAACCCGGTTATGTTTCCGGTCAGTGGGGTGACCTTGAGGATGTTGTGTCATGGATACGAGGCGCAGGTGGTACGGCGGTAATCGCCCATCCGGCAAGGTACAGAATGAGTGCAACTAAATTACGGAGGCTTATTGAACATTTTAAAGCCTTTGGTGGTACAGGCATTGAGGTTGTATCGGGTAGTCACAGCCCTAATGACCGCAACAACATGGCCTTATACGCAAAACGTTATTCTTTGCTTGCATCGCAAGGCTCTGATTACCATGGGCCAGAAAATCCCTGGATTGAATTAGGCAAGCTACATCCACTTCCATCTGGTTGTGAGCCGGTCTGGTCTGCCTGGTCATGAGTCAGTTTTTTCAGATACATCCGGATAACCCTCAAATGCGTTTGATTCATCAGAGTATAGAAATACTCAGGGGTGGCGGAGTCATTATTTATCCGACTGACTCCAGTTATGCCCTCGGATGTATGATGGGTGAGAAAACAGCACTCGACCGTATTCGAAGAATCAGGCAGGTTTCCAATGCGCATAATTTTACATTGGTTTGCCGTGATTTATCTGAAATTGCCTCCTATGCCAAGGTGGATAATTCAGCCTACAGGCTCGTACGGAAACTGGCTCCCGGGCCTTATACCTTTATCTTTCAAGCCACAAGTGAAGTACCCAAGCGGCTACAACACCCGAAGAAAAAAACTATTGGTATCCGGGTTCCTGATAATCCTATTGCCCAGGCGTTGTTAAATGAGTTGGGCGAACCAATAATGAGTTCTACATTGATGCTACCTGGTGATGAGCTGCCCTTAATAGAGCCCTATGATATGCGGGAGCGCCTGCAGCATGAGGTGGACCTTGTTATAGATGGTGGAAATTGCGGTTTTGAGGCAACCACTGTTGTCGCTTTTCTGGAAGGCTTGCCACAGGTGACCAGAAAGGGGCGTGGCGATACTTCGATACTTGAATAAT
>JAADHQ010000104.1 GCA_013151795.1 Gammaproteobacteria bacterium
GTTCTGTTGGCGGATGATCACGAAGTCGTACGTGCGGGTTATCGCCGACTGTTCGAGAACACCGAAGATATTAATGTCGTGGCAGAAGCCATCGATGGTGAACAGGCCTACCAGCTCTACATGGAGTATCACCCGAGCGTGGTCGTCATGGATCTCACTATGCCGGGTATCGGCGGGCTGGACGCCTGCCGGCGTATCCTGGCACGAGATCGCCATGCGCGTATCCTGGTGTTCAGCGTACACGAGAA
The DNA here is from genome assembly GCA_013151795.1 of Gammaproteobacteria bacterium. Taxonomy (GTDB): domain Bacteria; phylum Pseudomonadota; class Gammaproteobacteria; order JAADHQ01; family JAADHQ01; genus JAADHQ01. Next base: position 249 of record JAADHQ010000104.1, read on the forward strand.
CGAAATATTCCTTAACCGCGCGCTGGATCAGGGTGTGCTCGGCTATATCTCCAAGCGCAATGCCTCACGGGTCATGATTGAAGCGGTGCGGTGCGTCGCGCGCGGTGAGCTGTTTATTGGCCAGGAGATGATGCCGTTCCTGGTCAAACGGAAAGCTTCACAGGATAACCAGAAAATTGCCGGCCTGTCACCACGTGAGTTTGAAATATTTCGTTTACGCGCAGATGGTAAAAGTGTGAACGAAATAGCTAACCTGCTCAATCTCAGCCCAAAAACTGTGGGGCATCACAACACCAGCGTAAAGCAGAAGCTGGGAGTAGCCAACGATGCAGAGCTGACCCGGCTGGCGATTCGTCTTGGCTTAATGGAAGCGTAGCAACTACTCTGCAGATAAAACATGGTCAAGGACATGTTTGATCTTTTCTCGATCAAAGTCTTTTTCCAGCGCCCCCTTAAAACCATAGTCTTCGTAGTGTGTCATTTCCAGTGCTTCGGTATGACCACTGGCTACAATAATACGGATATCAGGATTGATTTCATGTAGTTTTTCCGCAACCTCTTTCCCATTCATACTGTCAGAAAGCCTGAGATCCAGGATGACAGCATCAATGCAGTCATTGTTCTGCTTTGCTTTGAGATAAAGTTCAATTGCCTCGTCACCTGTACCGGCCAGAATAGACTTACAGCCCAATCTTTCCAGATTTAGTTTGAATAACTCCTGAATATCTTCATCATCATCGACTATCAGGAATGTTCGACCAGTTAAATTGTCGGTGTCTGCCAATGTATTATCCAGTATTGAGCGAATGCGTTGCGCCAGCTCTGCTTTACGAAAAGGCTTGTTCAAAAGGTCTGCAGAAAACCGGGCCAGACCGCTCTCCATGATAGTCCTGGATGCAAAACCAGAGGTCAGCAGAACTTTAAGGTCCGATTGTTTCTGTTGTGCCAGTTGTGCCAGTTCATAGCCATTCATCCCGCCTGGCATGACCACGTCACTGAATAATAAATCTATTTTTTTGTTTTCGGACAATATCTCCAGCGCCTGAGCCGCATTTTCTGCAAGCAGGGTATGGTAACCCAGACTACCAAGGTACAAATCTGCCAGTTGCAATAAATCAATTTCATCATCAACGATCAGGATTGTTTCATCTCCTTCAGGTAATTCAGCTTCTCTGGTCTGATCAACACAAGTATCCGGTTCTGACGCTGCAGATCGCGGCAGGCAAATACGGATAGTGGTTCCGATATCAGGTTCGGAGTATATCTTGATAAAGCCGCCAAAGCGCTTCACAAAGGCATAAACCATCGCCAGACCAAGGCCGGTCCCCTTACCTTTCGGCTTGGTTGTATAAAAAGGCTCAAAAGCCCGCTCCTGCGTAGCCTTATCCATACCTGAACCTGTATCACTGAGCATCAGTTGCACATAGTCACCGGGATTGCTGTCAGGGTTAAGTTCTGCATAATCCTCATCCAGATGAATATTTGTGGTTTCTATGACCAGTTTTCCGGCACCATTTATAGCATCACGTGCATTGATGACCAGATTAAGAACAGCATCCTGAAACTCTCCGAGGTCAATCTCTGTCAACCAAAGATCTTCAGCCAGTAGATATTGCACTTCCACTTCAGGTGTGAGTGAGCGTGTCGCCATGGCCTCCATATCTTTAATCGATACATTGATATCCAGCACGGATTTCTGGTACGGCATTCGGTGGGAAAATGCCAGCAACTGACGTGTCAGATCAGTGCATCGCATGGTGGCTTTTACAGCAGCATCCACCCACTTCCGGGGCTTGTAATCTGCCTGAAGGTACTCACCAAGAAAATCAAGGTGTCCGATGATAACACCCAGTTGGTTATTAAAATCGTGTGCTATACCACCGGAAAGCTGACCGATAGCCTCCATTTTTTGAGCACGGTGTAAAGCGTCTCTGGTTTGGTATTCCCGGGTAACATCACGGCAGACAAGAATAACACCGTGCATCTTGCCGGATTCATCACGAATCGGTGCTGCGCTGTCCGCAACATAGAATTCCCTGCCATTTTTATTAATCAGTATGGTGTGATTTGACAACGTAAAGATGTTCCCTGCGGCCAAAACTTTCTCAACCGGATTGATCACGGTTTCACGGGTATCTGCGTTAATGATTCTGAAAACCTCTGATAGTAGTTTTCCTTTGGCTTCACAGAGTGTCCAGCCTGTAAGCGTTTCGGCAATCGGGTTCAGATGTGTAACTATTCCACTGTCATCAGTTGTTATGACTGCATCCCCAATGGAGTCCAACGTTACCTGAATCCGTTTACGCTCCTGATCAAGATCCTTGTTGACTATCAGCAATTCTTTACGGTTGTCTTCAAGTTCAAGAATATCCCGATAGGCACGCAAACCAGATACCAGGATGGTAAACAACTTTTGAGCGGTGAGGTCGGTTTTCTCTGCATAGTCATTAATGTCGTAGTTGGTGATTACATCTCGTTCCGGAGCCTTACCGGGCTGTCCGGTACGGAGAACGATGCGAATCGTATTGTTGTTCATGTCTTCACGGATATATTGCACCAGGTCTAGACCTGCGTGATCTGTTTCCATCACAACATCCAGCAACGTCAGAGCAATATCCGGGTTTGATTCTATAATCGAAATCGCCTCATTGGCACTGTAGGCACTCAGGAATTCAAGCCCTCTATTTTCGAAATGGAAATTATTAAGAGCCAGTTTGGTTATTTCGTGAACTTCAGGTTCATCATCGACAATAAGCAGCTTCCAGCTGCCTTTTTCAGATTGTAGCGACTTTTCAGAAATAGTTTCTCTATCATCAAATAACAGTTCGTCTAGGTCATTCATTTGACTACACCTGGCTCCAGTTTCTGATCGACGGGAAATATAATTTCGAAAATCGTACCTTTACCAACCTCGGTTTGACACTTGATTGATCCACCAAGGGTTTGTGTCACAAGATTAAAAACAATACTCAGACCCAGCCCACTTCCACCCGTTCTTCGGCTCGTGGTAAAGAATGGCTCGTAAATACGTGATGCGATATCTCTGTTCATACCCTTACCATCATCTGAATAGTAAATAATGGCATTATTAATCTTATGGCTAACCCGAATAGTGATAGTCCCTGCTACGTCTTCCGAGTCATAACCATGGGCTAAGGAATTCATGACAAGATTGGTAATTATCTGGGATAATGCACCGGGTACAGTTTTTACTGTCAGTTTCCCTTCCCCCTGAAGCTCCACACGGTGCCTGGTTTGTTTCAGCTTGGGCTGTAAACTTACCAACACTTCTTCAATATAAGGCAATAACGAAAATTCTCTGGTCTCCAGACTGGATTGATCGACAGCCACCTGTTTGAAACTTTTTATCAGTGACGAGGCACGCTCCAGATTGCTTTGTATTGTTGCGGCAGTTGGCATAGCATTTTCTACAAAATAACGAAACTCCGATTTTCTCAACGCATCTTCCTGAAATAACTTATACAGGCGTGAAATTTCGTCCTGCAGATGTGTGCTACCGGTCACTGCAATACCGATGGGTGTATTAATTTCATGTGCGATGCCAGCCATCAAGTCACCTAAAGCTGCCATTTTTTCTGCCTGAATGAGCTGTGCTTCAGTTTTTTCCTTGCGTAAAAGAATAACTTTCTTGAAGCCCGATATTGCTCTGGCAATCTGTCCGATTTCATCTTTATTCTCTACGAGCGGTACTTCTACATTGTCTTCCCGGGCCAGCCGGTAGATAACATCAACCAGCTTTCGAATCGGTTTAGCTATACTGTTAGTAAGTATAATGGCGGCCAGGGCGCCAAGGACAAGCGCCAAAGCAAGCGCGGTAAGAATAATGATTACAGCCGTTTCTCTGGATGAATCAGCCTGACGTTGTGTTTGTTCTCGCACATCAATGGCAAAACCCTCAATATTTCTTGCGGCACTTACCATTTCTTCCTGCTGTTCCTGTTGCTCAGCTACTGCCCTGACAACATCTTCAAATTCTGACAAGTAGGCTCTGGCAGCAGTGATAATCTTTCCAGCCAGATCACGATTTTGCTCATCTTGAAACCTTTCACGTAATAACTCCGCCTGGCGTACAGCTTTACCAACTATTAAGCGTGTAGATTCGGCATAGGCCAGTTCCTGACGAAGCAAAAAGTTTTTTTCCTGTTGGCGAGCCTCCCCCATAAGTTTGATAATACGATTAGCTGTGTCTGCCTTGATGCGTTTATCGAGGCGTTGTTTCGAAGAAATCGTTGATAATTTTTCAAGGCGTTGAAGCTCCTGTTTCTGGTCTTCACGCAATTGTGCAGAGCGATCTCCTACTTTTCGCCCCAGGGTTGCCATGGTGTCTTGTGACGATGTGTTTTTATCAGTAATTGCAACAACTTTTTCAAATTCTTTCTGATACTGATTTGCTGCCCCGATAATTCTATTGGCCAGAAGCCTGTTTTGTTCATCCTGAAAATGATCGCGTAGCGACGAGGCCTCTTTGATAAGTCGCAAAACCAGCGAGTTTGTCACATCGGCATATGATTGTTCCTTGCGTAATAAAAAGTTCTTTTCCTGTTGTCTTGTTTCATCCATTAGTTTGATAATACGGTTTGCCGCATCGACTTTTTCCCGCTTGTCAAATCGCTGCTCACGCACTGGCGTCAGAAGATTTTCAAGTTTAACCAGTTCCTGTTTCTGATCTTCTCTCAGTTTTATTGAAGAATTCTCCACGGCACGACCCAGTTCGATCATCGATTTAAGAGCTGTCTCCCTGTTTTTTTCACCCCGAATAACTTTCTCGAACTCTTCAAGATATTTCTCTGCCGAGTGGATAATTTGTCCTGCCAGCGTTTTGTTTTCCTTGTCTACGAATCGATCTTTCGTTGACCGGGCCTGCGCAATCAACTTGTCGACCAGGTCTCGGGTTTCATCGGCATAACGGTAACCGTGGCGAAGCAGGAAATTCTTTTCCTGCTGGCGGGCTTCACTCATAAGCTTTATGATGCGATTTGCATCATCGGCTTTCTCCCGCTTCTCTTCTCGTTGTTCTGATGAAGTGATGACCAGCGCTTCCAGTCGTTGTAGTTCTTTTTTTTGATCATCACGTAAAATTACTGCTGTATTTTCAAGCTGCCGTCCCTGTGTAACCATTTCATTCAGGTTGACTCCCTTTTTTTTATTTAATTTAACGTAACTTTCAAACTCGTTCTGATAGCGATCGCGTTCTGCAAGCAGCGCTGTAATAGTTTTACGTTTATCCTCGGAAAGGTCTGTTTTAAGTGCTTCAGCATTCTTACGAATTCTGTCAATCGCATTCAGGGTTTCCTTAACATGGATCACCCCTCCCCTTAGCACGTAGTTTTTTTCATCCTGCCGTGCCGCACGCAGTGCCGCGACGAGGTCGATTGCCTGATTTGCCAGTTGTTGAGAGTGGGCCTGTGATTCAAGGGTGATCCATCCCACCAGACCAACCGTAAGTGTGAGCAAAAGAATGCTACTTACACCCAACGTCAGTCGCGTGCCAATGCGCAGGTTATTCCAGAATTGTACGAGTCCTTTCCGCATAAAGAGCAGAGATATCCATTCTTTTATTCAAGAGAGGCTTAAAGCCTCTCTGAATACCCAATTAAGTTTCAGTATAGACTGATAAATTCCATGTTCAGTTTCGAGAGTAACCTACCCGAAATAAAGCACTATAAATATAGTAATTACATATAGATAGTAAATATACTTAAATAAAAACGTCATGTAGACTCAGGGTATATTCCAATCCTTTTAAGGATTTTCCCTATAACGCTCCCCCTCCTGCTCTCGCTAGCCTGCACTGGCGTTGCCACGCACTTATAAAACCCATTGGAGGACATAACATGGCTATGCAAAGATTTATCAAACGGG
>JAADHQ010000092.1 GCA_013151795.1 Gammaproteobacteria bacterium
CTTAGAACAAGCCGAGCACAGGATATTGGTGAGGATAAGGCCCGTAGGGGCGTGCCATGGATGGCACGCGTTGGCGTGGGAGCAGGAGCGACCTCGTCAACGCCCTTGCCAATATTCTGCGCGCAGGGAACCGGCTTCAGCCGGCGTAGTTATCGGGGTGCCCTTTCTTTGGGTTGCTTTTCTTTGGGCAAGCAAAGATTTGTACAGGGATGTACTTATGCTGCGTAGGCCATGGATGGCCGTGAGCAGTGCAAGTGACTCGGATGACGGGACGAGCCCCGGCCCTTTACACTAAACTCTCCTATCCAAACAACAGGAAACTTATCTAACTAAACTACAAAAAACTTAAATCTCATAATCATACTCAACAATCAAAGGAGCATGATCTGAAAACCGCTTGTTTTTATAGATCGAAGTTTTTAATATATGATCCTTCAACCCCGGGGTAACAAACTGATAATCAATACGCCAACCAACATTATTCGCCCATGATTGCCCTCGGTTCGACCACCACGTATATTGATCAGGCTTCTGATTGACAACACGAAAGGCATCAACAAAACCGATATTGTCAAATACGTCATCCAGCCAGGCATGTTCTTCTGGCGTACAACCTGAATTTTTCTGATTGCTTTTCCAGTTTCTGATATCAATTTCCTTATGCACGGTATTGTAGTCACCACAAATAATGAATTCGCGTTTTTGTTTGCGCATGCGCTTTAATTCATTGGCAAAACGGGACATGAAATCCAGTTTATTGTTATGGCGTTCTTCACTGGAGGAGCCGGATGGTAAATAAAGTGATGCGACGCTGAGCTTGTCAAAGTCGATCTGTAGATAACGGCCTTCGGTGTCGCAATGATCCCAGCCTAACCCTGTGTGGATGTTATTGGGTTGGTGGCGTGAATAGATAGCGGTACCGCTATAGCCCTTTTTTACAGCATCAAAGAAATAGGCGTGATAGCCTTTCGGGTGAAAAACAGGGTCAGACAGTTGGTCTTCCTGTGCCTTGGTTTCCTGTATACAGATGACATCGGCTTTTTGCCTTTTCATCCACTCGAAGAAGCCCTTTTTAGCGGCGGCTCGTATTCCGTTAAGATTAGCACTGATTATTTTCATAGTGGCAGGGTAAAGGTTAAAAAGAAAAGGTACAAGAGGCAGGAGGGAATGCGGTCGATACTTACTAACAAAAAAACAGGCCGTGGACGGTAAGGTGATGAGTTGTTTTATCAGTGCATAAGTCGGCTTTGCTTGTATCTTGCTCTGGTCTCTAATATATTATTGGGTTAATTAAATACACTCGAGGCTCATTAATATGCAGGATTATAAACGCGACTTTCTTCAGTTTGCCATCGAGGTGGGTGTTTTGCGTTTTGGTGAGTTCACTTTAAAGTCTGGCAGGGTGAGTCCTTATTTTTTTAATAGTGGTTTGTTTAATACCGGCAGCAGTCTGGCTCGTCTGGGTCGTTACTATGCTGAAGCGATTATGGCTTCGGGCATTGAGTTTGACATGATTTTTGGACCCGCATACAAAGGTATCCCGCTGGCTGCAAGTGCGGCTATCGCACTGGCAGATGAACATGATTGTGATGTTCCCTACGCGTTTAATCGTAAGGAGGCTAAAAGCCACGGTGAGGGTGGCAGTATTGTGGGCGCTGAATTAAAGGGCAAGGTTCTGGTGATTGATGATGTTATTACCGCCGGTACAGCCATTCGGGAATCGGTAGAGATTCTTGATGCTGCGCATGCAGATCTGGCAGGTGTAGTGATCTCTCTTGATAGACAGGAGAGGGGTAATGGTGACATTTCGGCTATTCAGGAAGTGGAGGACACGTTTGCTGTTTCAGTAGCGAATATTGTTACGCTGGCTAACCTTGTTGAGTTTCTGACGGGTATGCCTGACCAGCAGCAAGCACTGGAGTCTATCCAGGCATATCGGGAGCAATATGGTGTATAGTTTAAAAGAGCTGAGTATCCAGGTTATAGCTAACTACCCATAATATTTTTTACGGGATCACCCTGAAATTAATTTAATTCCCACCAGGATGGTAATGATTTCAAATACACGTTTTATCAGGCGATTACTTTTTATAATGGATAGATGTGCGCCCGTGTAACCACCCAGAAATGAACCAAGTAAAAGCGCCGGTAGCCACTCCCATTTTATTTCGCTGAGTATGCCCAGGGTTAAGGCGCCTGCTCCATTCCAGAACAGGCCGACGAGCACCAGCGTGTAGGCAACTGCACGTTTGTAGTCGAGCCCAAACCATTTAATCTGCCATAAGGTAACAAACAAGCCTGTGCCTGAGGTCAGAGAACCATTGAGCATACCAATTAGAAACATAATCACACCGCCAATGATGTAACCCCGGGTATTTCTATGGGCAGGGCTGTATAATTGTCCTAACTCTTTGTTGAAGTATGAATAAACACCCAGTGATAACAAGAGTATGCCCAGGGCTATTTTTGCGCTCCTGTCAGGCACGAGCAGGATTAAATTAGCACCAATAACCACGCCTGGGAGGCCGGTCGCGAGGATGAAAAGCGTAAAGCGACGTTCAAGGATATTTTCCTTAAGGTGGCGCGTGGTTGCGCCGATACCTAAAGCAACGCTGGCGACTTTGTGCGTTGCGAGGGCAATGCTGAATGGTAAACCGAGAAAAAGTAATGCAGGAAGCTGGATCAGGCCTGCACCACCGCCAGAAAAGGCAGAAAATATGTTAGCTGTCAATGAGATAAAGAATAGTATTAGGTGAGAAAAAATTTCCATATGTTAATTGTAAGCTAATTAGGTATGATTATGATTCAGATTCTAGTTGATAACAGTTAGATGGTGTAATTTTTTAATAATTTGAGTTTGTTTATTATGCGTTTGTTTGTATACATTTATTTATCTCTTGCCCTGTTTTCAGCGCCTTTGCAGGCGGAGTTGTACAATTGGGTTGATGCAGATGGTCAAGTGCATTATGGCGATAAAATACCCGTTGAAGATGCAAGGCAGGAACGCAAGGTACTGGATGAAAAAAGTGGTCGTGTTATACAAACCATTGAGCGCTCAAAAACAGTCGATGAATTAAAAGAAAAGAGAAAGCGGGATAAAATCAAGGCGGTTGAGGCAGAAAAAGAGCAGTTGAGGAAAAGCCGTGACCGGATGTTGATACTGACATATCAAAGTGTTGATGAAATCTATAAGGCTCGTGATGTAAAAATTGAAACCATTGAGAATGCCATTCAGATTTCCAGAGGAACACTAAGGACACAAAAAGAGCAATATAATATATTCAGGAGCTCAGCAGCCGATTTTGAAAGAAGTTCTCGTGTGATCCCGAAAAGATTACTTGATAAAATGGCCGCTGCCAAAGCAAAAATTATTCGGACAAATAATTACATAGAGAGAAGACGTCGCGAACAATATCTGATCAAGAAACAATTTACCAAGTTTGTTAATCGTTATAAAGAATTGACCGAGTAAATTATTGTAACAGGTCGGAGCTAGCTTTTTATCAGTGTACCCACCCCTTCATCTGTAAATAATTCCAGTAAAACGGCATGTTCGACCCTGCCATCTATAATATGCGATGTTTTGACTCCGCTGGTTACGGCATCCAGTGCGCAACGGATTTTCGGTAGCATGCCGCCATGTATAGTCCCGTCATTGATTAATTCCTGTACATCATGAGCGCTGAGTCCGGTCAGTAGCTTGTCATTTTTATCGAGAAGGCCGGCTGTATTGGTTAGCAGGATCAGTTTTTCTGCATTCATTACTTCGGCCATTTTCCCGGCGACTAAATCGGCGTTGATGTTATAGGAAAAACCATCATGCCCTACTCCAATAGGTGCAATGACGGGGATGAAATCACCATCCGTGAGCATATTAACGACGGCAGGGTCGATACTTTCTACTTCACCAACATGACCCAGGTCAATTATTTCAGGTGCCCTGACTTCATCTGATTCACGTGTCATGAGCATTTTTTTTGCGCGAATCAGGTTCCCGTCTTTACCGGTTAAGCCAACGGCGTTACCACCATGTCGATGAATAAGGTTGACGATTTCCTTGTTTACTTGTCCACCAAGAACCATTTCAACGATGTCCATGGTGTCACTATCGGTAACACGCATGCCATTAATGAATTCTGATTCCTTGCCAAGACGATTGAGTAAGTCACCAATTTGCGGGCCACCTCCGTGTACAACGACAGGATTGATGCCGACGAGTTTCATCAGCGTGATATCACGCGCAAAGCCATTTTTTAAATTATCATCAACCATGGCGTTTCCACCATATTTAATGACAACTGTTTTACCGCTAAATCGTTGAATATAGGGTAGAGCCTCGGTTAGTACCCGGGCAAAATTTAATGCTTCTTTTTGTTTTAATGACATAAGTAAATCAATCTGTGTTGGATGATGGGGTAATTATGTACCGGATTGGCATTATAAGGAAGTACAGATAGAGGTATACAGGCTCTGTAGATACAAAATTCAGCGTAAAGTATTAAATGGACAGGGAAATGCAAAGAAAACAGAAAAATTAACTTTGCATCCCCTTGTATATAAATCTAGAAAGGTAAATCCAGACCCGGGTTGATGGCCAGTAATTGTGTACGAATATTATCCTGGATACGGCCCAGTGCAGCAGCGTCATTTGCTTCAAACCGAATCACGATAGAAGGTGTCGTATTGGAAGCACGAACGAGACCCCAGCCATCTTCAAATTCTATTCTGAGGCCGTCGATAGTAATCAGTTTGGCGCCGGGGAAATTTGCAGCGGACTTGAATTTTTCTATGAGAGCAAAATTCTCACCTTCCTTCATTGCGATGTTTAGTTCGGGGGTGCTGACACTTTCAGGGAGCGTTGCAAATACTTTGCTGCTGGATTTTCCCTCAGAAGCCAGAATTTCGAGCAGGCGAGCTCCTGCATATAAGGCATCATCAAATCCCATCCATCGTTCCTTGAAGAAGATATGGCCACTCATTTCGCCCGCGAGCTGCGCGCCAGTTTCGATCATTTTTGTTTTGATGTAAGAATGGCCTGTTTTCCACATGAGCGGCTGGCCACCATTGTCACTAATTATTTTTTCGAGGTGGCTGGAGCATTTAACATCATAAATAATTTGCGCACCGGGTTGTCGTGTGAGTACATCTATGGCTAATAACATTAAATATCGATCAGGCCAGATAATTTTTCCTGTTGAATCGATTACTCCCAGTCGATCTCCGTCTCCATCGAAGGCAAGCCCCAGGTCAGCGCCTTGTTCGGTGACGGCGCGGGTGAGGGGTATCAGGTTTTCGGGTTTGCTTGGATCAGGGTGATGATTAGGGAAATTACCATCAACCTCGCAAAACATTTCAATTACTTCACAGCCCAGCGCCCTGTACAGTTGAGGAGCCAGTTCACCAGCAACACCGTTGCCACAATCAACAATTATTTTAAGTGGTTTTTCCAGGCGTACATCACTGGTGATACGCTCAATGTAACTTGGCACAACATCAATGGTTTGCACGCTACCTTCGCCGTTAATCAGTTTGTTTGAATCGATGCGTGTTTTTATCTGAGTAATGCTTTTGTCGTGCAGGGTTTCTCCCTGTAGCATCATTTTCAGGCCGTTGTATTCTGGCGGGTTGTGACTGCCTGTCAGCATCACACCGGACCCATTGCCCATGTAGTGGCTGGCAAAATACAATACCGGGGTGGGTACGCGGCCAATATCGACAACCTCACGCCCTGCTTGCATAAGACCGTTGATCAGCGCCTGACTAAGCTCGGGGCCCGATAACCGGCCATCTCGTGCGACAATAATTTTTTGTTGTCCACGTTCCTGTGCTTCACTGCCCAGAGCATGGCCGATTTTTTGTACGACATCAGGTGTTAGTGTTTTATTGCTAATGCCGCGAATATCATATGCGCGAAAAATAGATGAAGGAATGTTTGTTGACCGGCCATTACTGATATTGGTTGCTTCAAATTCACTTATTTCATGTACTTCGAGTGCATCGGTGTTGTTTGTCAGATCCCAATCAGACATTTCATTTTCAGGGTCTTTTTTTACAGGCTGTTTGGTTTTACCTGCGTCATTTTTTTTGTTTTTGCTACGCAGGCCAGTCATGTCACCCGCAATCATGCGAAGTTGTTCCATGGTTCCCAGGCAGTTTTTCAGAGCGATTGGGTAAGACGGACTAATTTCTCCGTATTGAATATCACGTACGATTTTAATGGTCATAACCTGATCGTTAAGTAATGCCTTGGATACCCGGCGATATTGAATAAAGAGTAACAGACTGAAGATAACCCAGATTATGCCAACGATGCCCCAGAACAGCATCGTGCTTGACCCGACAATACTGATGCTTGAATTTCCTGGCCAGAAGGATAGTTGCCAGAGTGTATTTTTAACCGGAACAATAATAGGCGCTTCACCTTGTTTAGATGAAGTATTGCCTCGCCGTGAGATGACAAGCGTTTTGCCCTTGGCTTTTTGTTGTAGCTCCAGTAGTCCGCTGTCAATATTGATTTTATTAAGTGTTTGTTTTATAGCCTGTATTGGCAGCGTAACTAAAAGGGTTCCAATAGAGTCGCCGTTATGATCTTTTATACTTCGTGCGATATCAATGTGCTGATGCGGTTTGCCTAGCAGGTGCGCTTCTACTCCGGGTTTACTGCCAGTACGAGACTTGCGTATAAGATCCAGGCAGGCATAACTGATGGGAGGGTTCATGCTGTTGTCAGGTTCATCAAAATTGGGGTCAAGTATTTTGATGCGTAATGCCGAAGGAAACATATACGCTAATAACGATTCGCGTTTATTGATAGCAAGCTCATCGTTTTGACGAATGGAGTTGACTAAATCAGGTTCCTTTACGCTCAGGTCCATGACGGCGATGTAGTGGTGCATGGATTGTTCGAGTTGCTGGCTGTAGCTGGTGATAAGTGAAGACTGATTGCTTCTGAGGCTGTCTGTCATGCTCCCTTGTAATTGCTGGTAAACAACAGCAGCGCCAGTAAATATTAATAATGTAGCCGAGATAAATAATATAAAAAAGCTGGACTCCAGACTGGTGGTTGCTGCCTTGGCTTTTATGCCTCCGCGTGCAATTTTTTTATTTTTCTTATCTTGTTTGCTTAGTTTTAATCCTAACTTCATTATTATTCTCTTTATTAGTTATTGACGACCTGTGTGTCCGAAACCACCTGTGCCACGTTGTGAGGTGGCAAATTCATCTACAATTTCAAAATGCGCACGTACTACAGGTAAAATAACCATTTGTGCCAGTCGTTCGCCAATTTCCATGGTGAATTCCTTGTTACCTCTGTTCCAGCATGAAACAAATAATTGTCCTTGATAATCGGAATCGATCAGGCCGACAAGGTTACCCAGAACGATGCCATGCTTGTGTCCAAGGCCAGATCTTGGCAATAAGGCAGCGCATAACGACGGGTCTTCAATGTAGATTGATATACCGGTAGGGATTAATTGTGTTTCTCCTGGCTTTATAACGAGTGGCCCATCAATGCAGGCGCGTAAATCCATACCCGCAGAACCCTCGGTGGCATAATCGGGTAATGGAATGTCTTTACCGAGTCTTGAGTCCAGTATTTTGAGTTGTATCGATTGCATTAATTTTCTCAGTAATTATTTGTATTAGATCTCTTGCGAGCGTTTTTTTACTATTCAGGTTTAAATGAATATGGCCTTCTTGCCAGATAACATCAAGCTCATTATTGTCCTGATTAAATCCTGATGTTGGGCCAACCTTGTTAGCAACGATCATATCGATGCCTTTTTTCTGTCGTTTTTTTCTTGCGTATTCGAGTACATTTTCTGTTTCTGCTGCAAACCCGACTGTATACGGAGCATCTGTTTGTGAAGCAACAGAAGCCAGGATATCGGGTGTTTTAACCAATCTTAGCTGCATTTCATCGTGCTGCTTTTTAATTTTGTTTACTGCTTGCAGGCCAGGGCGGTAATCGGCAACGGCTGCACTGGCTATAAAAATATCACAATCTGAAAGGTTGTCCATAACAGACTGATACATTTGACTGGCAGTGATGACATCGATTCGCTGAATGCTATCAGGGTAAGCTGTTAATTGAGTGGGGCCGCAAACCAATGTTACATCGGCACCCGCGTTTGCGGCAGCTTCAGCGATAGCAAAGCCCATTTTACCTGAGCTGTGGTTGCTGATGTAACGTACCGGATCGATTGCTTCACGCGTAGGACCTGCAGTGATGATGATTTTTTTGCCGCTTAATGCACCACTTGTAAATAATGGCAGTGTCCGGGCGATAATCTGTTCTGGTTCAATCATCCGTCCTGCGCCGGTTTCACCACACGCTTGAGAACCGTGACCGGGCCCCATGAAGTGAATATCTCGCTGCTGTAATGTGTTGATATTATCCTGCGTGGCTTTGTTTTCCCACATGCCTTGATTCATGGCAGGTGCAACAGCAATCGGGCTGTAACTTGCCAGGCAAATGGCCGAGAGTAAATCATTGGCGCGGCCAGCGGTTAATCTGGCAAGAAAGTCAGCACTGGCAGGCGCGACCAGAATCAGATCGGCCCAGCGTGCGAGTTCAATATGTCCCATGGCAGCTTCAGCATCCGTGTCCAGCAGGTCAGTATTAACCGGGTGCCCGGATAGTGCCTGTAATGTGAGCGGGGTGATGAATCTGGTTGCAGACGTAGTCATAACCACGCGAATATCAGCCCCGAGTTCTTTCAGGCGGCGGGTTAATTCGGCACTTTTATAAGCAGCGATGCTGCCAGTAATACCTAACAATATGTGTTTGTTATATAGAGTATTCATACAGCTTAAAGTGTATCATCCCAGATAGGATGCGGATACTTTCTTTAGAAAGTTGAAGCCTGGATAAAGAGAAACATTGACCACGGAGGGTACATGGCGATCAAAGATTGGCCGGCATCAGAACGGCCACGCGAAAAATTACTTGAAAAGGGTGCTTATAGTTTGTCAGATGCCGAGCTTCTGGCAATTTTTTTACGCACGGGTACGGCAGGAAAAACGGCTGTGGATCTGGCGCGCGATTTGATCCTTGAGTACGGCGGTTTGCGGCCTTTGCTGGAGGCCGATTACAAGCAGTTTTGTCAGGCGCAAGGCCTGGGAATGGCAAAATATACCCAATTACAGGCGGTACTGGAGATGTCACGCCGGCATCTGAAAGAAACCCTGCAACGCGGTGCTGCGCTAGAAAATGTGCAGCAGACGCGTGAATATCTGGTGAGTGAATTGCGCTCTTACGAGCATGAGGTTTTTTCATGTCTTTTTCTGGATAATCGACATCGGGTGCTGGTATTTGAGGAGTTATTTCAGGGCACAATCAATAGTGCCACGGTGCACCCTCGTGAAGTGGTCAAAAAGGCTTTAAAACATAATGCGGCTGCGGTGATACTGGCTCATAATCACCCGTCAGGTGTATCTGAGCCCAGTCAGGCCGATATTTCGATTACTAATCATCTTAAACAGGCGCTTGAGCTTGTTGATGTCAGATTATTGGATCATTTTGTTATTGGTGATGGGGAGCTGGTGTCATTGGCCGAGAGAGGGTTGATTGCTTAAAAGTAGTAACTGACTGTTATTTATAAATTATTATTAAATAATTACAGCAAAGGGGGCTAAAGTCTTGTCTTTTATAGTTGAAATCTGTACAATTCCTCGGCTTCATCCCAGGTAGGGTGGAATTAGTTTCGGAGAAGAGTAATGTCCAAAGTATGTCAGGTAACAGGTAAGCGTCCTATGTCAGGAAACAATGTTTCCCACGCAAAGAACAGAACGAGAAGGCGCTTCCTGCCAAATCTTCATCACCATCGTTTTTGGGTTGAAAGTGAAAATCGCTTCATACGTTTGCGCCTTTCCTCAAAGGGAATGCGTATTATTGATAAACTGGGTATTGATACAGTATTGGCTGATATCAGATCTCGTGGCGAAAAGGTATAAGGAGCTAAATCATGCGTGATAAAATCAAACTGGTTTCCAGTGCCAAAACAGGTCATTTTTATACAACGACTAAAAATAAACGAACCATGCCGGATAAAATGGAAATAAAGAAATTTGATCCAGTTGTTCGTAAGCATGTGATGTACAAAGAAGCGAAGATTAAATAACTTAATTCCGCTTCAAATAAAAAACCCGCCAACTGGCGGGTTTTTTATTGTTTTCTAGAAAGTTGTTCCCTGTAAAACCCCTTATGTTTTCATTTAAAGCCCTCTCTGTATATCGTTAACCTATTGATTTATTTTATTATTTCAGGGGTATCAGTGTGAAAGCTGACAAGCCATGTGATTTTTAGTGCTTGATAGCTGAATACAGCGTTATTTCAAATTTGTGATGTGGTAGTCGTTTGTCAGTAGAAAGCTCAATTTTTATGAATAATTGGCCGCTATAACTATATATAGAAACAACGGTCATTAACGACCTTGAATAAAATCCGGGAACAGGTATGTCTGGATTACGTAGAGACTGAATTTCCCTCTTGAAGCCCATGGAATGTGCAAGAGAGGCTATTTGCTGGATAGGAACCCCGTATGAGTGCAATGCCTAAAATGGCTGATATCAAAGCGTTAAAAAACCTGGTGCCTCTGAATATGCTGTCGAATACGCATTTTGAGGAATTAGCCAGAAAAGCTACAGTGATTGATATCAAGCCGGGTAAGTTTTTATTTAAAAAAGGCGAGCGTGATAATTCAACATGTTATGTATTGTCAGGTGAAATTGCATTACATGACGGTACAGATATCAAATTAACCATTCAGGGTGGTTCAGAAGAAGCCAAACACCCTGTTGCCCCGCAGCAGCCACGCCAGTTGAGTGCGCGCGCTAAAACGCATTGTACGATAATCAGCATTGATTCCGGGTTACTGGATGTCATGTTGGCCTGGGAACAATCAAGCGGGTATGAAGTAGCCGAAATAGAATCTGATGAAGAAGAAGACTGGATGACCAGGATGATGCAGTCAGATTTGATGCAGCGGTTACCAGCAACTAATTTGCAGCAATTATTTATTCGCATGAAGGAGCAGTCTGCAAGCGTGGGTGATGTGATCGTAAGTCAGGACGATGATGGCGAATACTACTACATAATCAAGGAAGGAAAATGTATCGTAAGTCGAAAACCATCAGCGCAATCCAGACCAATAAAACTTGCAGAATTAAATAATGGAGACAGTTTTGGTGAAGAATCATTACTGTCCGGGGCGAAACGAAATGCGACGGTAACCATGTTGACCGACGGCAGATTGATGAGGTTATCTAAAAAGGATTTTGATGAGCTGTTAAAAGCGCCCTTGTTAAGCCAGCTGATATACGAAGATACAAAGACCCTGGTAGGGAAAGGTGCAATATATCTGGATGTAAGATTGCCCGGTGAATATGTAAATGCTCACCTTGAAGGTAGTATAAATATTCCATTAGCAGCGATTCGTAATGAAATTTCAAACATTGATCAAAGCAAGACCTATATAGCCTATTGTGATACAGGCAGGAGAAGTACGAGTGCCGTATTTTTGTTGGGTCAGTTAGGTATAGATGCCCATGTATTGACAAACGGGTTGAGCAGTGTGCCGCTAGCTGAGTATACAAATGAAGATGAAATAATAGAAGAGTTGGAAAAGCCGGATACTGCAGAAGTAATCAATATTAATCGAGATAAGGAATCGGCTCTGAAAGAGAGTGAGGCGATCAAGGCAGCCAATGATGAAAAAAATAAATTCAAGGAACAGGCAGAAAAATTAAATCGTAAGATAACGCTGTTGAATGGGCAGATAGAAACAGTTGAGAAATCACTTGTTGAAAAAAATAATGAGATCCAGACCTTAAAAGAACAGGTTGTTGAAAATAAAAGCCAGACTGAAGAAATAGAGCAGGAATTAATTGCCTCGCAAGAACTTGAAGTTGAATTGGAAAAACTCAAGTCGATGTTAACCCGGTCTGAAGAAGATCGTGAGACACAGAAAGAAATAATAGCAAGTGCAAAAGAAGCGGAAGATCAGGCACAAAAGAAGATTATATCTCAAGGTGAAGAGTTAACTAAATTTGTACAGAAACATGAGTTATATGAAATAAAAATAGAACAGCTAAAGGAAAAGCAGGAAATCCTGAAGCAGGAAAAGGACGCATTAAGTGAAGATTCTGATGGAAACCTGAAAGAATTATATACGAAGATAGAAAATGCAAAAGAAGCGGAAGATCAGGCGAAAAAGAAGATTGTATCTCAGAGTGAAGAGTTAGCCAGGTTTGTACAAAAACATGAATTATATGGAATACAAATAGAGCAGCTAAAGAAAGAGCAGGAAATCCTGAAGCAGGAAAAGGAAGTCTTGAGCGAAGATTCTGATGAAAGCTTAAAAGAGTTACATGCCAAGGTTGAGAGTTTACGTGCAAGTATTGATGAAGCGCGGGTGGAAAATGCATCGCTGGAAGGTGATCTGGTTAATGAACGCAGCAAGATATTACAATTGCGTCAAGAAGTAGAATCATCAAAAGATAAAGAGAAGAGTATAAGCAAGGAGTTTGATGACCAAAAGGCGTTATTCGAAGAGGATATAGAGGCAAAAGAACGCGAGCTGAAAGAAGAAATAAAGTCGCTTAATAATAAAATTGATGGACTTGAGACAGAGTTGGCATCAGAAGTGACTAATGGCAAGAGTGGAGCTGATCACCTGCAGCAGTCTATTGAAGATCTTGAAAGTGTGAGAGAGCAGCTTGAAAATAAAGTTGAAGCTGCTAACAATAAAGTAGATGAGCTTGAGAAAATAAATGCCGAGGCAGGTGTAGCAGTAAAAGAGATTGAAGATACAGTAAAATCAATACAAATTGAAAAAGATAAAACCGAAGAAAAATACATTGAAGTAACAGCACAGATAGAAGAAGAAAAACAAAAAGTTACTTCATTGTCAGATGATTTGTTAAATGCACGTAAAGAAAGTGGAGAAGCGCAGACTGAGGCGCAGGTGAATCTGGATAATGCTTTATCTGCGTTAACAGAGAAAGAGCAGATTTTAGTGTCAGTTCAGTCGCAACTGGATGAAATTAATTCAGGCAAACTGAAAGCAGAGAGACTTTGTGAAGAGCTGGGCGAAGAAGTAAGAAATTTAAAGGAATCTCAGCAAGCTGTTATAGATGAAAGTAATAATAAAGTAGTGACGTTACAGCAGCAAATGGGAGAAGTTAGTAGTGAGTGCCATTCACTGAAAGATGTCGTTGTTTCATTGGAGGAAGAATTAAAGGCTGAAAATGAAAGCAAGAGATCTCTTGAGGAAAACAAGGAGTCAGATAGCAAGGAAATGCAGGACCTTCTGGATAGTCTAAAGAAACAAGTAGAAGACAGTAAGGAAAAAGCAAGGATAGCTGAGCTGTTAGTAAATGATAAAGACAAGTCAGGCGAAGAATTGCACACGGAATTGGCAGCAATGCGTGAGTCCTATGCCAGGAAAGAAAGCGATAGTCTGGAGCTTGAAAAACAAATTGAGAGTCTGAAGGCAGAAATCAAGTCAGTCAATGAAAAGGATAACGTTGCGAGTATTGAAAATAAGGATTTTGAAGGCACATTAAAAAAATTGCAGGATGAGCACACTGAAGCAAGTAATGTCAGCCGTGAAAGAATCGAAGAACTTGAAAAATCAATTCAGGAAAAGCAGCTGAAAATAGATGAAGTTAATAAAAATATTGGAAAAGAATCATCACTGAGAATCGATGTAGAATCGTCTCTGGGGCTAATGGGAGATGATCTTAAGCATTATAAATCCGAATCAGAAGTTTTCAGGCAAAAACTGGATGAAAGTGAGTCGGCAGTTGCTACGTTGGAAGCGGAGCTTAATAAGCTAAAAGACGCACAACAAGATTGGCGTACAACGGAAAACGATGCCGCGAAGGATATTGAGCTGGAGGTTGCCAAGAGTCAAATAAAGGACATAGAGCAGGAGTTAAAAGACAGTCAGTCTTCTATGGCTGTAGCAAAAAACAGTATCGATACACTTGAAAAGCAATTGTCAATGGAAAGGCATATGTCTGATGCCAATAATAATCTTCAGGGGCAAATAGAAAAACTCAAGAATGACATGGAGTCACAGTTATCGACATACAAATCCGAGGTAGACACAGAGTCTGTCAAGCTGACTAACGAAAACAAGCGATTGCAGGAACAGCTGGATCGATTACATAAAGATCATGAGACTGCAGTAAATAACGGAAAGGAAGTTGAAAGGACGTACAGGAAGCAGGAGCCAATGAGGCCGCATGATGCTGAGGAAGATCATTCAGCCTTGTTTGATTTACCCGATATGGATAAAAATCTGTTTAATAACAGAGTAAATCCAGCAGCATCTAAAAACAATCTGTTAATTACAACAGGAATTGCCGTAATTTTTTCAATTCTATCTGCGGCCGGTGTGTATTTGTTTTTTGTGCCCGAAGAGAAACCGGATTTAAATCAGGTATTTAGTCCTGTTGTTAAAGATAAAATAATTAAAAAAGAGGCTGTCACTAAAAAGATTGAAACTGTTAAACCGGCTAAAAAAAATACACTGGCCATAAAAAAGAAACCTTTATTGAATCTGGATAAGAGGGCAAAGAGTGTAAAGAAAAAAACCAGCGTTATATTATTAAAATCCAGCAGGGTGTTTAGTGATCCCCTCAAGTCAGGTGGAACCGGGCCAGTGATGACGGGTGTTCCTGCAGGTAACTTTAAAATGGGAAGCCCTTTAAGTTCTGTTCATTTTGAAGAAAGGCCACAACATTCTGTGTCGGTTAAAAATTTCTCTATAGGAAAATATGAAGTTACGTTTGCAGAATATGATCGATTTTCAGCTGCAACAGGTCGTCCAAGGCCTTCTGATAATGGCTGGGGTCGTCATAAACGCCCCGTTGTAAACATCAGCTGGACAGATGCAAATGAGTACACTAAATGGCTCTCACGGGAGACGGGGTATACCTATAGATTGCCAACAGAGGCTGAATGGGAATATGCCGCACGTGCCGGTTCTCAAACACAATATTGGTGGGGCACAACAATGCTTGATAAGAGAGCTAACTGCTTTAACTGTGGTAGTCAATGGGATCGTGTTAGTACAGCGCCAGTTGGTCGCTTTGAAGCAAGTTCATTAGGCCTGCATGACATGTCTGCAAATGTTATGGAATGGGTGTCTGATTGTTATATGAAAAATTATGATGGCGCACCAGTAGATGGTTCTTCATGGAGTAATGGTAAATGTGAATCACATGTTGCTCGCGGAGGGTCATATCGTAGTACAACAGATAATATTCGTGTCACTAAACGTTCAAAATTTGCAACTGAGACAGCATTGGACCAGGTTGGTTTCAGGGTGGTACGTGAGCCTTAAAGACCGGGTCTTGTCATATTAAGTATGCCTTGTTTTTCTTTTGCTGATTTAATGTGTTTTCTGCTCCAGAATGATCGTATTTCAGGTTAAACTGTCAATTTGATAGTGTAATTAAATTGAGCAGGATTATGTCCAGAGTATTGGCAGTCGGCATTGCAGTATTGGATGTTATTAATTTTGTGGATGAATACCCTGGCGAGGATGCAGAGGTCCGCGCGAGTTCGCAGATTATCTGTCGTGGAGGTAATGCGACAAATTCATTGGTTGTTCTATCACAGCTGGGCCACGATTGTAGTTGGTCAGGCGTGATTGCCGATGATATCAATGCACAATTTTTACTGGATGACCTTTCCCTGTATCATATTAACGTGAGTGATGTCGTAGCCGTAACAGGTTATCAGACCCCCGTTTCGACTATTATTATAAGTGATGAAGGTAGTCGGACAATTGTGCATTATCGTGACTTGCCTGAGTTGAGTTATAGTGATTTTAATATGGAGCAAGCGGGGCGGTTTGACTGGATTCATTTTGAAGGTCGCAATGTGAATGAAACTCGCAAGATAATGCAGGAAATTAAATTAAAGTACCCCGAAATACCTGTTTCAGTGGAACTTGAAAAACCAAGGGAGAGTATAAATAGCTTGATTGAATATGCCAGTTACGTATTTTACTCAAAGATTTTTATGCAAGCTTTGAATTTCGATGACCCTGAGCTATTTTTATCTTCCATGTATAAAGACTATCCTGATAAAGAGCATTATTGCGCTTATGGTGAACAAGGTGTTTATGCGATTGACATGAATGGCGAAATATTTTTTGGTAAAGCAAAAAATAATATAAATGTAATTGATACTGTTGGAGCAGGCGATACACTGAATAGTGGAATTATACATGCTAATTTACAAAAGCTGGAGATGGGTGAGCGCTTGCAAGTGGCCTGTGAGATGGCGGCCAGAAAATGCTCTCAACAAGGTTTTTCCGGACTGGATATGAGCGAATTATAAATGTGCAAAAATCAATTTTTGTTTAACCGTAAAGATTTAATCGAAAGTGAATGTAAAACTGTCCGTATTTCGGATGGTGTTTTTGAAAAAGAATTGTTTATTATCATGTTAAACGATAGCTATTTTGTATATGAAAATAGTTGTCCGCATACAGGAGGCCCATTAGATTGGGTGCCTGGACAATTCCTGAATCTGGAAAAAGATCACATACAATGCTCAACGCATTATGCGTTATTCCGAATCAATGACGGTTATTGTGTATCCGGGGCGTGTGCAGGGCAGGCATTAAAAAGAGTGAATGTGAAAGAGGTGGATGGTGCGATTATGATAGATGATTGAGGGGGCACTATCTCTTACCCTGATAGTTTATCGAGGTACATGGAAGAACCTGATTAATTCAGGTTCGGGTTACTTCATCTTTTTTAGAAAATCAGCAGCTTTTATAGACAATAAATGTGCAGGTATTGAATTTGTAGCAGTATCGTCAAATTCAATTTCCTGTAGCTGTGTTTCCGGCACGTTCAGCTCATACTCAGTTACAAAAGACTGAGATTGGTCTGTAGCATCAAGTTCCTTTCGAAGAGTGCCTGACATCATGTTGTAGATTGTGACCATGTTACGCCTCCAGATTTAAGCATTTCCATATATGTTATATCGGCATTCTATTGCAAATATTTAGAAATATGCTGTTTGGCAAAGTTCGAACTAATTTTTATCACAATTTGAATAGATATGGAAATACTAATACAGGTCTATTTTTTATCTCTATTTAAAACAGAAGGTTAAATAATATTTAGATAAAAAGGTTATTGGTGGGCGACAGATAACCCTATTATTAAAAATGTTTATTGTGTGAATTATAAGGATTTTCAGAATGGGTTTATATGAAAAGCGTCACTTGAATTTCAAGTGACGCTTGTTTTGGAGTGGTTAACTGGTTAAGGGAATGCAGGTATAGTTGGGTCAGCGCGTTCTATTCGTGCTTCCGGGTGATGACTTTTAACCATTTGGGTGATGGCATCTACCTGGTTTTTCGGGACATCAACCATAAGAAGTAATTGGCCCTCCTCTATGGATTTCTCAAAAGACTTGATTCGATAATTGACATTATCACTTCCTATCATGCTGGAAGACCAGGCACCTACTGCTGCGCCAGCGAAGGCACATGCGAGAATAAGTCCGCCTCCTCCCAGGCCAAGTGTTGGTGACAGTGAAGCAATAATACCTGCCAGTATCCCGGTAAAGCCACCGATCAGGAGTCCTCGTTCCAATCCATAGATCATATTACTTTTTTGTATGATACTGGCTTCGGGTAAATCCTTCATGGGCGTTCCATTACGAGCCATAACATGAATGTGGTCAAAATCAACATGCGCAAGCAGTAATTCATTTACCGTTTCGCGTGTCTTATTAACATTGGGGAGTAAAAAATAGAGTCGTCTTCTCATCTTGGAGCCCTCGCGTTGTGACAAATATAAAATAGTTATTGTTGTGTTTTTAAGTATAGTTGACTATTTTACTTGGTAAAGGAAATGAGGATTATTTTGCAATAGAATTTATTTATAACGTACAGAGGGAATAGCAAGATTATTGCGCTTTTGAATAAGCGCATCCTGTTATATAGCGTGGATTACAATGGAGATAAAAAATATTTATATTTTTTACAGGTCAAAAGTATCAAGTGGATTTTCCCTTGTAAAACTTATGTTTTCTTCGAAGTCGACACCGTAATCCTGTTTTTCAATATCAAGTGAACCTGACCAGTCTTCCGGCGCTTCTATGGTAGTAAACATCTGTTCATTCCATGATTCGATATCAATTTCCTCGATTGTTCCATCAAAAAACTGCATTTCTATTAATCCATGAACAGAATCAAATGCGACAATTTCAAAGGAATTGCTGCTGACGTCTTGATACCAGTCGCCAATATTAGGTGTTAAGTTAACTGTCATAGTTTTATCCTGATAAATACTAATGTATTGAAATGAGCTGAATAATAAGTCTCTTACTAAAAGGTATAGAAGCTGGAGGTTGTATTCGCAAGGGGATCAGGAAAAAAATAATAGTGAATATTTTTTTTAGTTGTCAGACAAAAAGGGAAATAAAATCAGCATATATAATTATGTATAGTGAATTCATGCTGATAGCCGTAATTTCTCATGCCTTTTGGTAATAAGATGTTATAAGCATAGATGTATACAAGGTTTATGTTTTTTGAAGATGGATAGCAATAAGTTGCTTTTTCTTACGGAAGAAAATAACGCCGAGCGTATACCCAAGGAAGGCACCACTAATATGTGCAACAAGATTGATATTTCCTTGATCTGAAGCAACAAACAGGCCGTAAAGATCCCAACCAATAAACCAGCTGGCAAGTAACCACGCAGGTATATTAAATATACGGAAGT
Source organism: Gammaproteobacteria bacterium (assembly GCA_013151795.1). Classification (GTDB taxonomy): domain Bacteria; phylum Pseudomonadota; class Gammaproteobacteria; order JAADHQ01; family JAADHQ01; genus JAADHQ01. The sequence goes on from JAADHQ010000092.1 coordinate 18,769, forward strand.
AGAGAAGAAAAACAAAAAGGCATCGTATCTTTGCCGAGGGCATCAAGTAGTTGAATAACCCGATCATACCCATGACTACGCCAGATAAACCTATTGTAGGCAGAGGCTGGGTAATGCCGATGGTCGATGCTGAATAAGCAAGGCTTACACCAATACTGATAACGATGGATAACAGGATGAAGCTTATGCCGCCCATTACAACCTCAAGCGAAGCGGCAAAGGCAAAAAAGAATAAAAGATTATTTAGTAAGTGAGGTATATCGGCATGAGCAAACTGAGAGGTAAACATAGTGATGATGTCATAACTTGTCGGGTCGTAAGCAAGGCTTTCTGTCAGGTCGTGGGGCAACTGTTCACGTATGGCATTATATTTTTCCTGCAACGTAGTGGCTATAAACTGCCTACTATAGGGTAATGATACACCGTCAATTGGCTGAGCAATGCGAGCCAGTTGCTGGATTGTTTTATCAGGGTTGTTGCTGTGATGAATGTAATAAATGACTGTTTCACAGTTGTTCAGGTTAGTATTTTTTATTTTGGTGAGACTGATATTAAAATCTTTGTTATTTTCCTGTTGTGCACAGAATTTCTGTAATGTTTTTTCCAGTCGGTCGGTTGATGCTACCTGTTGGCTATAAACGAAAATACACAGTAAAGAAATGAGTATGGTAAAAAAAGGGATGCGTCCCAGGGGGAGGTTGACTCGATAAGGGAAAAAGAACATGGTTCTGTATAATATGGCTGCCCTTATGGGCAGCCATATATAGCCTCAGAACGTCTTAGCTACGTTTTTCTTTAAGTATTTGTTCAATGATAGGGTCAAGGATAATTTCCATGGCAAACCCCATCTTTCCGCCTGGCACTACAACGGTATTACGTCGAGACATAAATGAACCGTCTATCATTGCCATAAGGTGCTGGAAATCAACATTAAACTTGGCAGGATCACGAAAACGAATAACAACAAAGCTTTCATCAGGTGTTGGAATGTCACGTGCAATAAAAGGATTGGAGGTATCAACAGTAGGCACACGCTGAAAGTTAATATCAGTACGTGAGAACTGTGGAGTAATATAGTTAACGTAGTCAGGCATACGGCGAAGGATAGTGTCTACAATGGCTTCTGCGCTATAACCGCGTTGAGCGTTATCACGGAAGATTTTCTGGATCCACTCAAGGTTAACGATAGGCACTACACCAATCAGTAAGTCAACATACTTTGCTACATTGGCATCTTCTGTAACAACGCCACCGTGAAGGCCTTCATAAAATAACAAGTCACTGCCAGCAGAGATATCTTCCCATGGTGTGAACTGTCCAGGTGTCAGGTCTGTGCTGAGACGTGCATTATGCTCAGCAGCTTCTTCATCACTGTGCAGGTAGTAACGTTTTTGACCTGTGCCATCTTCTCCATATTGTTTGAACTGATCTTCTATTTTATCAAACAGGTTTGAATCCGGACCAAAGTGGCTTAATTGTTTACCTTGTTTTGCAAAGTCATCAATGGCAGTTTTCATGGATGCGCGATCATAGCGATGAAAGCTGTCACCCTCTACGACGACAGGGTTGATACCTTCACGTCTGAAAATATGTTCAAAGGCAACTTTTACAGTTGTGGTACCAGCACCGGAAGAACCGGTCACCGCGATAACAGGATGTTTTTGGGACATGCCTAACTCCTAACCAATCATTATTAATAAAAATTCTTGTATTACCGGATTCAAAAGTACCGGAAAATCGTTTTATGTTTATGAGGATGCTCCGTTATAACAGTGCTAATGACGGACCAATAATAAATATATGCTGTTCGCATATGCCTCGTGGAAACAAGACTGCGTATTGAACCATTTTTCACCTGCTCCACACAAGAAGAAGTGTTATTTTTTTGTGTGTACGGGAAGGGCAAGGAATGCAGTGAAATTATATTTTATGCATATAAATCAGTATGTTGATATAATTTTCCCTGTAAAATAGCAAATATAATACCATTATTATATTATGGTTTTTATTCAGATCTATAATCATGATGATTCGAGACACGGTTCACTTTTAGATAATTAGCTATTCACTTTTGAGTCGTTTGGCCGATAAATTAAAGACAGATATTTAAATTATTTTAAGGTGCCTTTAGATTAATGTTGAAAAAAACTTCTGAATACCAAGATAGCTTGGCATTACAAAAAGATGAAGGAACATTGCAAGATAAGCTAATCAGCATACATGAAGTCATTACTGCTACATTTTCATTTGTTGATCGTATTTCGGTTGCAGTCTATGAGCAAGAAACAGACTTGCTAAAAATATTCATGGCAAGTTGTTATGGGGAAACTCCGTTAAATCATCATGAAGTTATGCTTAATGATTTACCCTTGCTAATGAGTGTTATGAATAAGGGTAAGGCGTCTGTGATAGATGATGTTGATATTTTTTCAAAAGATAATAATATCCATATCTTGCAAATGGCTGAGTTACGATATGTAGCCAGTTACGTTATGCCTGTTTATAAAAATGCCGAATTTTTTGGGTTTATTATTTTTAATTCAGGTCAGCCGAATGTGTTTGAAGAAAATGCATTGCATCAGATGGATTTGTTCGGGCACATGATTTCACTCATGGTTATGAATGAATTGACGGTGGCGTATGCAGGCAATAAAAAATTAACAGATTCTCATGTAATGGATCTGGAGACGGGTTCTTATATTGACCGTATGTCACGTTATGCTCAATTAATAGCCGGGCAGCTTGCCGAGCAATATAGTCTTGCTGATGATTACATTAAGCACATTGGTTTGTTTTCGCCTTTGCATGATATTGGTAAAGGTGAGATACCCGACAGTATTTTGCAAAAAAAGGGCAAGTTAACCGTACAGGAATTTGAACTGGTGAAAACCCATGCCAGCAAAGGCAGGGATATGGTTGATCAATTACTGAACAATTTCTCCAGAGATAGTTTTCGTCATGCATCCATTTTGCGTAATATTGCCCAGTATCATCATGAGTTTATGAATGGAAGTGGTTACCCGCATGGTTTGAAAGGCGATGAAATTCCACTTGAAGCGCGTATTGTTGCCGTGGCTGATATTTTTGATGCCCTGACCAGTGAGCGCTCATACAGAAAAGCCTGGAGTAATGATGTTGCGTTTGCCATGTTAAAAGACATGGCTGGTGGGCAACTGGATGAAGACTGTGTAACGGGCTTGATTTCAAATGTTGAGTCAATTGAGAATATTCAGGAAACCCATAGTGAAAATCATTTAGGTTGAAGTCACGGAAGGGCCGGGTATTTATGCGTTCCCGGTTTATTCTGAATCGTTAGATTTTTTATAAAAAACAAGATCCCATACACCATGTCCCAGTCGCTGACCGCGCCGTTCATATTTTGTTTCTGGTCGGTCGCCACGAGGGGCATATTGTTTATCTCCTGCATGATTAATAAAACAGGTTTCTGATGTCATGACAGCCATCATATGCGAGGCGTAGTCTTCCCAGTCGGTAGCCATGTGAAAAACACCGCTATCTTTTAATGCCTTCTGAATCAAATGTACAAAATCGGTTTTGAGTATGCGGCGTTTTTTATGTTTCGTTTTATGCCACGGATCAGGGAAAAACAGATAAATACCATCAATGCTGTTTTCAGGAATACTTTGCTTCAAAACCTCGACAGCATCGTGATTAATAATTTTTAAATTACTGAGTTCAAGCGCTTGCAGATTATGGAGTGTACTCCCGACGCCTGGCCGATGAACCTCAATGCCGATATAGTCCCTTTCCGGATGTGTTTGAGCCATTTGTATCAATGAGGCACCCATGCCAAATCCTATTTCGATAAAACGGGGTGCCTTGCGTGGGAAAAGTTGATCAAGGTTGAGTGGTTGATCGAGGTTTGTTATGCCATGTACAGGCATGAGTTCATCTAGTGCCTTGATCTGTGACTTTGTCATGCGACCTTCGCGTTTGACAAAGCTACGAACAGGTCTGTGAACTGGAGAACTCATATCTTATAAAGCAGTTTTATTTTTGGATTGGCTAGAAGAATAACCCGTCAACCGGTGAAGATGCCGTCGCATAGCGTTTTTTAGGGATGCGCCCTGCATGGTAGGCCTCTCGACCTGCCTCTACTGCCTTTTTCATGGCCGAAGCCATCAGTACAGGGTCTTTAGCGCCAGCAATAGCCGTTTGCATCAGAATGCCATCACAACCCAGCTCCATGGCAATGGCAGCGTCTGATGCAGTACCGACACCGGCATCAACCAGAATAGGGACATTGGCATTTTCTACAATGGTGGCAATATTTAAAGGGTTGCGTATACCCAGACCAGAGCCAATCGGTGCTGCTAATGGCATGACTGCAACACAGCCCATTTCTTCGAGGCGTTTGGCAGCGATAGGATCATCATTGGTATAAACCATGATCCTGAATCCTTCTTTTATGAGTACTTCAGCAGCCTTGAATGTTTCGGCAACATCAGGGAACAGGGTTTTTTCATCTCCAAGCACTTCAAGCTTAACCAGTGTGTGACCATCCAGTAATTCGCGTGCAAGACGGCAGGTTCGTATGGCTTCATCGGCACTGTAACAGCCGGCAGTATTAGGCAGATAGGTGTAATCATCGGGTGAAATAATATCTAACAGGTTGGGTTCGTCCGGGTTTTGTCCAATGTTGGTACGCCGAACAGCCATCGTAATGATTTCTGCGCCACTCATATCAATGGCCTGTTTGGCCTGATGGAGATCAGCATATTTACCCGTACCTACCAGCAGGCGGGACTGATAATCGATACCATCTATGGTTAAAGCGTCATTGTCCGAGTTGAGTACATCTTGTGTTCGGGTATTCATGTGTTTGATCCTGCGTCACTGTATTTGTGTTGTTAAGGTCTGTTTTCAGGCAATGGTTCGGGTTAGCCGCCACCAATAGCACCCACAATTTCGATAGTATCACCTGAGTGGATAATATGATTACTGAAGGTGCTGCGAGGCACAATTTCTTCATTAATTTCCATAGCCAGACGTTTGTTAGTTAAGTCCAGTATGTCAATCAGTTGCTCGACTGTAGCATTGTCCGGAATGTCCCGGCTTTTACCATTAAGGGTAATATTCATTGATGGGTTTTTGTCGTTAATCATAATAGCTGGATATTTTACACTAATTCCAGTGTGCTCTGCGACTCACAAATATAGACAAGTGAGCCATTATCAACCAAATCAAACAGTTCGATCACATCGGCATTGCACATACGGATGCAGCCATGGGAGACAGCCTGACCAATCAGACCTTCTTCTGCAGTACCATGAATGTAAATAAAGCGTTCATATGTATCGACATTCCCACCCAGATTAATAGTAGGGTCAACGCCTTTTAACCAGAGGATACGGCTGGTGATCTGATCCTGACCAGATGATCGGGGTGCATGTAATAATTCAGCAACCTGGCCAGTTGGTTTTCTTGCGTCGAATATCATACCGAGTGGTTCGTTATGACCAATTTTCTCACCAATTTCATGAGCGCCTGTCGGGGTTTGGTAACTGTTTTTCTGGTTACCGATGCCTGCCTTCGCGGTTGACACGGGCCAGCAGGATATAACGCCATTATGATTAATTAATGAAAGTGTCTGTAGGTTTACATCGATAAGAATGACAGGCGGGCGTAATGTCATATTAAATTTTGAAATCAGCAGGTCATATAACTCCATCATAAGCGTTATGTTATCTGTTTAAAAAGGGTTTGTCCTGTGTGTTGATTCGCGAGTATTTATGTTTTGTATTTTTACTATGATCTCTGTGAATGAGAGAAAAAAATGTTAAATTAGCTATAATGTCAGGGAAACAGGCGAAAATGTGAATTCCTTCATGATTTTGGCTGTATTATGATGGGAAACCACTTTAAGTTATTGTTTTTATGCCGATATAGTGTGTGTTGGTATTGTTAATTATTTTTGGAATGAGTTGCTGTAACAGGGATATGGTATGAGTGATGACGGTAAGAAAAAATTGAGCAGCAGACGACATTTTCTGGGTGTCTGTGTTGGTGTTTCAGCAGGTTTGATATTACCTGCTGCATACGCACATCCTGTGAATCGTCGTGATCGCGTGCTTTCATTATATAATACGCATACAGGTGAAAAGGTAAAAGCAACTTACTGGTCTGAAGGTGAATATATAAGTGAAGGGCTCAGGGAAATTGAGTGGTTGTTACGTGATCATAGAGCTGGTAAGTCGCATGTAATGGATAAACGTGTGCTGGATGCATTGTACGCATTGCAATGTAAAATTGATTGTCAGAGACCATTTCATATCATCTCCGGATACCGTTCCGCAAAAACCAATGCAATGCTGAGAAGACGAACATCAGGCGTGGCGAAAAAAAGTTATCATATTCAGGGGCGGGCGATCGATATTCGTATGCCTCGTTTTGATACCGCTAAACTCAGACAGGCAGCTTTGTCATTAAAAGCGGGTGGTGTTGGTTACTACCCACGTTCCAATTTTGTTCATATTGATACCGGAGAGATTCGATCCTGGTAAGACGATTAAAAAGGAGCCGGTAGCTCTTTTATATTGTTTGCCTTAACCCGTCCGGTTTCCATGCCGGTGCTATGACATTCGGCATTGATGATCGTTTTAATAAACGTGCCGGTGCCAATGCAAACTCCCCGAAACGTTCGTTGACTTCATCCATTACGGCATTGATCTCTATATCAATTTCATCCTGAGGGGCGAATAAATCAAGTTGGTGTTTTCGTGGTACGGGGTTCAGGGCAGTGACCTGCACCTGTCGAACGGGTTCGCCATGCCAGTGATTTTCTACCTGAAAGCGGCATAAGCGATAGATTGATTTGCCATTATTGTCGGCGATGGAAAGTTGCAGTTTGTCACTGATCCAGTCATGGTCTGTTTTTAAACCGATGAAATAATGTTTTGATTCAAGATTGTACTTGCGCAAACGTTTGCCGACTTTTTCACTCATGTGTTGCAGATAAGTCAGTATGATTTTTTTATCACGTGTACCCGGTGGCATTACCTTGCCATGTCCCAGAGACTTTGGTGGGGCAACATCCATGTGGATTTGATCCGGGTCTTCTCCCTGGCACATAAGCCAGATGCGGCGACCGAGATTACCAAAACGGCGAGCTAAAACACTAATCGGTAATTTGCCAACATCACCACAGGTAAAGGCACCGTGTTGTGCAAGAAAATTACCGATGCCATCAGCAATGCCGCATAAAGCCGTTGTTGGTTGGTCAGCAAGACGTTCACGTGCTTCCCATGGCGGGATAATCGTTAAACCGTTTGGTTTTTGTAATTTGGCCGCAAACTTGGACGTGGTTTTGTCTCCGCTGATGCCAACGGAACATAACAAACCGGATGCCGCATAAACC
>JAADHQ010000148.1 GCA_013151795.1 Gammaproteobacteria bacterium
GCAGGGCCTGCATAGGGTATAAACCTTGTGTAATTATTTAATTTTCCAATCGATTTCTTTACATACCTTAACCACGATACATAACTGACAAAATGACCTACTGCTACGTGATTCGCAATCATTGCTCTGTTTGTATAAGCAATGAAATTCAGATTTCTGGCTACGAATACTGCACCACTATATGCTGCCGCATCTGCTGCGTTGACAAGCCTTGTTTTTTCAGTCGTAGTTTGGCCGGTGTTGTACATAAGCACAGCAGCCATCGCTGTAGCAAGCACCAAAAAGACACTCAAAATCAAAGCTTGGCCTTTTTGATGGTTAAATCTATTTGGATTTCTATTTGCCATAACGCAAGACATCCATTGTTTACGTATTTAATTCAAGCAAGTATCAACGAGGTAACCAGACTGACATTAAAGATATATTCCAGTCTGACTACCCGTTGAAACAGCAACCATAAATAATTAATCAGAAAACGATAAATTATTGGCCATTAGCAGAAGCAAAGTTAGCCATTGTTTTCGCTTGACCTGCAGTTTGCTGAGCCTGTTGTGCCTGTTGAACTGCAGTAGCTGTTGCTTGATCGCCAACTCCACCTGAAATTTCCATAGCCATACTTGCCATCTGGTTACTTACGGTATCACCCATAAAACCGACTACACCGATAGCAGCGACAGCTATCAATGCAACGATGATTAAGTATTCAGACATTCCCTGTCCGCGTTGTTTGCTTTTTTCTGATGATTTTGTATTTAAGTGTGTCATTTCACTCTCCAAATTTTCCATGTGTTGTAGGTGTGAGCATCCAAGAACATTTCCTATATCTCACGTCAAGCATTTATAGCAAGATAATAAGTTCTGGTAAACAACCTGGTTCACAGAAATTAAATATAAATTATGGTTAATTCCTGTTTTCACCCTGTACTTTCCATGATGGAAAGTTGTAATACGCTACGTATACAGAGTTATTTAATTTTTAATTTGTACGGTTTATGTAATGCTTCCTGATGTCTTATTTTTATGTAGGATAATTCCTACAAAGGTGAAGAGCTTATAAAACCAGTAACTATTTGTTACCATTTGTTAGTAACAGTTTTCCAGGGAAGTTAGTTCGGATGCACATTATTCTTTCAGCTCTTTTATTTATATGTGCACTGCCGCCTGTCAACCTGCCAATCACGGGCTTGTTTTTTTTGCTGCCTCTGCTCGTTTACCATATAAGGAATGAACATGCCTCCACATTATTGACTGGGGCGATACTAGGACTATTAATATCGAGCTATTTGTTTTTCGGGATTTGGGCATACGACTTATCATTATATGTTCTGGTTGTTGTATTAATTTCTATCTCGTTTTCGATTCTTGTTTTTTCTATTCTATACCTCGTAAGAATTAATAAATTACTTGCGTTACTGCTTGCACCATTTTTATGGCTTGGGGTAAGCATGGCACTAAACTCCATACAAATACCGGTTACACTCTCTGTCTTGCTTATGCCGATGAACAGCTTATTAATGCCTGCTGCCATCGGCGGCCAATATTTGCTGGATATTTTGGTGATCTTCATTCAAGTGTTGCTTCTGATTACTTATCTTTCAATGAATTCAACCAACTACCGACTTATTGTGCCAGTCGGTCTAATCGTCATGTTTTCAATTGTAATGGAGCTGTTTTTTCAGCCAGCCTCCCTGGATAATTCAGAATTTGAAACAATTTCCATAAGTGCGGTACAGACCAATATTCATCCACTTACCACTTTATCTTTATCTGGCGACGGGAATATTGAGTCGCTTCATAAAAAAAGACTGGATATCTTGCATTTAATTGCAAACAATGACCAGAAAACTGATTTAGTTATCTGGCCCGAAGTCAATTTTGCAAAATTCGAATTCAGAAATACGCATAATATTGCTGAGCTTGCAAAACAGTACAAGCTTAATATGCTTGTACCCAGCCCGGATATGTCTCCTTCTGGCCAGTCATTTAGCTCAATTTTCTCTGTTTCATCCGAAGGGATAATACTGGGCAGGCAAAGCAAGAAGCTCTTGATTCCTATTATTGAGGACAGTGTTTACCGTGATACCAGCTGGGAGCCTCACCTCTTTTTGCCTGGCAAGCCAGGAACAATTGTTTGTTTTGAGTCTGCTTTTTCATTACCATCTGCAATGTTAGCGTCGAAAGGCGCTGGCTTCATTTCTATTGCAACGAATGAGTCTTACGCGGGCCCTTCTATTCTACCTTTAATACATTTTGAACTGGCCAGGCTAAGGGCAATTGAAACGGGTAAAACTGTGGTACGTGCAGCTAACGGGGGGCCATCTGCAATAATAAACAAACATGGCATCGTTACTAATAAACTCCCACTATTTACTGAGGGTATCATAAGCCGCAAGATAGCCATTAATTATAACAATACTTTTTTTATTGATCATTTTGATACAATAACGACACTATACAAAACGTTAGCCATTACATCTTTCATTATCCTGCTTGTTTTATTTGTTTCACGACGCAATTTTAAATTAAACTTTAATATAAATATTAAAACCATTGGCTACTCAACAGCTACAATTATATTGCTTGTTTTTACTCAATATAATTTCATTAAAAACAGTTACACAACCGCAACCAATAAAATTATTCCTTCAGGATTCATTAATTTTCAAAATGGTTTTATTGCGCAAGATAATAACTACTCATCAATGAAAGCATCAAATGCCCACCAAAGCCTGATTTCATCTATAACTTTCTTATTACGTGACTATGGTAATAATCTGGGCACGAATGATATATCTACCTATTTCAAAACTGATTCAGACTCTCAAACCAATATTAAAAAAATAAATAATATTGCTGGCCAGTATGACTACTATGTAAAAAACAATAATTACCAGCCACAGGGCAATCCAGTCGTCGCTACTCCCTGCCTGGCTTTATTGGAAAACGGTGAAACCGTTGTAATACTAGAGTTTACTGATTCACACACAACGATATTTTCGCCATACAACATGGCTGAACTAACGTTAAAAACTGATTCATTTATTAAAAGGTGGACAGGTCAAACGCTTCAGCTCTTACCTGATCGAAAACATTGGGATCTATGAATATCCTCAGTTTCGATAACGCCCATTTGCTGCACTCTGGTAGTCACGCAGACATATACAAGGCATACCTGAATGAAACAATTATCATTAAATCGCTCAAACTGGAATACATTAACAATGACATTATTCTTAATCGCTTTGCACAAGAAAAAAATATTTTAAAAAAATTATCAAGCCAGTACACACCTGATCTAATGCCTCTTAAGATGGAATCAAATACTCCCTATTTTACTTATAAGTATATTGAAGGTATAAATCTTGCTGAATTTATTAAGAAGCCTGCTGGCCTTCCCGTTTCTCCAGTGAATATTCTAAAACAATTATTGAACCTTATTTACAGTATCCATAAAATGAGAGTCATTCATTCTGATATAACACCTGACAACATTCTGCTTGATAATGACTTGCATATTCATTTAATCGATTTTGGTTCAGCCGATTTTGTAAGATATAAAAACAATGAGACATCAACATGGATCGCTAAACATGCATACTGTTCTCCTGAACAGGCACAAGGGCTTTCGTGGTCATTTCAAAGTGATCTGTATCAGACAGGTTTACTGTTTTATGAATTATTGTCAGGTAAAAAATTTAATCGGGGACAAGCAAAACAGGCGCTTGCAGTGGCATCCAACCCTCCTCCAATTAATTACCTGGATATAGATTTAAAATACCATTTCATTCTTAAAAAGCTACTGGAACCAAAGCTGGATAAAAGATGTAAAAATGCTCACGATGCACTAACCTTGATTGATACTATTTAAATATCCGTCCAAACCAGCTTGTTACTCCAGAGGTGCATTCCCCTGTCTCTTCTGGCAGCTGTCCGCTAATAAAAGGAAGCTCTACAGAACTGGCACAATTACTACCAGTTTTCTTACCTGATATTGTATCTATCCAGGCCATTTCTATACCGTCTACCGGGCTGATACTTAATGATTGTATGCGAATAGCATTCATTAATTTTGCCCACACCTGCATAGCGCCACTGGCGCCGGTAAACCGGGTTGGTTTATCGTCGTCATGCCCCATCCAGACGACTGTCAGATAATTTTGTGAATAACCTGCAAACCAGCTATCTCTCAAGTCATCTGTGGTGCCTGTTTTGCCCGCCACTCGCATTCCATCTGGTAATAATTCTTTAAGGTATTTAGCTGTGCCCATTTGCGTCACCAGATGCAAGGCATAATTAATCATAAGGCTATGCTGCGGACTGACTACCTGCGATACAGACAACGGGTATCTATTTAATGGCTTGCCTTTAGCATCCAGTACTGCACGTATACTGCGCAATGGAGAATAGAATCCTGATGCGGCCAGGGTTTGGTACATTTGCGTTACTTCCAATGGCGACATAGACAAGGTACCCAATAAGGTAGACGGGTATTGCTTAAATGGACGGCGAACTCCGAGATCGGAAATAACTTCGGCTACTTCAGGAAGCCCAACATCCAGACCTAACCTTACTGTGGCTACATTATAGGAATTGACCAGTCCCATAAATAATGGAATTTCACCATGAAACTCTTTGTCGTAATTTTGAGGTTCCCAGGTTGGCTCATCCTTTTTCTGCTCTATTTCTATCGGACTATCATCTATGATTGACGCCAGTGAATACCCGTCCTTTAACGCTGCCAGGTATACAGCTGGTTTAATCAAAGACCCGACAGAACGTACTGCATCCAGCGCACGATTAAAACCGGAATATCTGGGTTGTCGATCCCCCACAACGGCAAGTACCTCAGCATTGTTAACGTCGGTAACGATGACAGAACCTTGTAAACTTTTTTCCTTTAGATTATATCCTTTCTCAAACGAGATCAGACTGCTCGACAGCGACTGTTCTGCTTTATGTTGCACCTGAGGGTTGAGTGTTGTAAATATGCTAAGGCCAGCTGATGAAAGATCATCTTCTTTATAGTCGCGGCGTAACTGCCTTTTTACCAGGCCAAGAAATGCCGGGTATTGTGTAATACCTCCTTTCTGAATACTAACAACCTTTATTGATGCTTTTTTATATCGATCTCTTTGTTTTTTAGTTAAAATTCCCCTCTCATGCATTACGTCCAGCACCAGATTTCTTCTTCTTTTTGCTTGCTCGGGATAACGTCTCGGGTTTAATGCTGAAGGGCCATTAGCCAGTGCAATTAATAATGCATATTGATGAGGCTTAAGCTTTTGTATCGGTCTACCGAAATAAAACTGGCTGGCCAATCCAAATCCATTAATTGAACGATTCCCATCCTGCCCGAGGTAAACTTCATTAAGATAAGATTCCAGTATGTCATTTTTTTCATAGTGGACTTCGAGCAGAATAGCCATAACAGCTTCATTAAGTTTTCTGCTTAATGTACGCGTATTGGATAAAAAGTAATTTTTCACCAGTTGCTGAGTAAGTGTACTCGCCCCTCGAATACGCTTACCTTTAAATATACTACTGCCTATCGCAGATGCAATCGCCAGATAATCAACTCCCGTATGGCTGTAAAAACGTTTATCTTCTACTTCAATCAGGCCTTTTACCAGCATTTCAGGTACATCACTTAATTGCAGCAATATACGATCTTCATTATGTTTTGGGTAAATACTGGCTATACGCGCAGGATCAAAGCGAACCAGGCTTTCTTCTGCGCGGGTAGATGCGTTTTCTATGCGGCTGATTTCAGCCCCGTTAAATAATACCCGGATTCGTCTGGAAGGCTCTACTCCATCCCAGAACTGAAATGAACGTGTAACGATCACGTACTCATCATCACGATATCGATATGAACCGGGTTCTTTAGGATAAGATGATAGTTTATAATTCAGGCGTTTTAATTCACGTAAAATTTCTTTTGCTGCAATGTTCTGCCCGGAATAAATTTCAAGTGGACGAGCATACACTCTTGCTGGTATCTGCCAACGATTACCTTCGAATCCATCTCGAATAATATAGTCCAGATATGCAATATAGACGCCCGCAACAACGACAGTCGCAAGGAGGACATAACGCCAGATTTTTCTTTTCTGCGTTTTTGTTTGCGCTTTTTCTTTGTGGATCTTTTACGCGTTGTCTTTTTCTTTTTTGCCATAATCCAGATATGATATTTAAGTGTGTTAATTATATCGGATAGTGAGCTTCACCGATAGTTGCATTAGTTACCTATGTGCCTGACCTGCACTTTTTTTCGACATATACAATAACACATAAGCCAACCTACATTGACATAGATAAAGCACCCTATTGTAATTTACCATCACTTACCCGTACATAAAAAAGCCTCTCGATATAACATAAGAGGCAACAGGAGGAGCACCTGATAAACTGTTTTTTATTGGGTCATGCAA
>JAADHQ010000134.1 GCA_013151795.1 Gammaproteobacteria bacterium
CCTGCGGCCAGTTTTCTGATCATGCCACTGCGTAACATGAGTTTGTGACTGATTACTTCAGCATCAGAAGGAATTTCTTTTATGGTTGATAGAGGGAAAGCTGAAACTCGCATGGGATTTGTTTTAGTCCTGTTAGTTGGGAATTATTAAAAATGGTGCTGAGTGAAAAATGTTAAAACCTGATCGTGATAAAAAGCTACTTTTTTTCAGGTAAGGAAGGAATAACATTAGTGTTATCGAGGTATTCCTGTTCTGTATAAGGTATGCCTTTAGCCGGTGGTTTATTGCTGATTTGCCATTCGCCCTTGTTATTGCGCCATTTGTAAACGACGCTTTTAGCCGGCGTTTGTCCGGTTGCCTGCAGAATCATTTGCCGAAAGTCTTCGTCCCGGTATGCAAACACTGCAACTGTGATGGCTATAATAACGAATATCCAGAAAAGTTTCTTCATTGTAAATGACTTTGGTTGTTTGGGTTCAGGGATGAAAGTTATATTACTTCAATAAACGTAGTGAGTATGCCTTTTGATTTAATTACACGTTTCCTTGATTTGTTTCTGCAATACTTCCATTTTTTTCAAACGATCTTCATAGTTGATAGTGACAGGTTTTCCATCAACCATTTCGTAGACACGATTTCTTGTCAGGTAAGTTTGCAGATTTTTGCGTAACTGGGTACAGGCCTGTTTACGTTGTTTTTCCTTAAGAACTTTTTGTTCAGCCTTGGCTTCATCTTCGAGTCGTTTTGTTCTGTCTTTCTGGAATTGTTCTTCGCGTTTTTCAAGTTGTTTGCGAGCGTCCAGAGCGCCATCCGGAACAGCAGTGACAGGATTTAATGTTTGTGTATGTGCACCTGCAGGTGCTTTATCAGAATAATGAATTTCGCCAGATGAATCAGTCCATTTATATATACCAGCAGTTGAAGAAAACATAGGCAACATCATTAGCAGGGCCAGGCTAATTTTAGTAAGTCGTATCAACATATTTTTAGTATCCAGTTATCCTTATATATAAACTATAGATTATGCTGTAAATGGGGTTGATGACAAGGGTAAATTCTTGTTAATTGTGAGGGTTAATAGCGATTTTGAATAAAATACATCGGAAAGACAGGATTATTAGCTATTTTTCTTGACCTTCGTGTTCAATAACAGTACTTTCTAATGTTCATGATTTTGATCGGAACTGCCCGTTTTTCGGGCATTTTTTATCAATTTACAGGCCCGTTTATAAGATTTTTGGCTTGTAACCGAGTTTAGATTCAATACAGTAAAGTGATTTAAAGAGCCAAGAGGATGAAAAAAGTGGAAATAACCGGTGCCGAGATGTTTGCCCGCAGCCTTGCTGACGAAGGGGTGGAGTATCTGTTTGGTTACCCAGGTGGTGCAGTGCTTCATATTTATGATGCCTTGTACCAGCAGGAGAAGGTGAAACATATACTTGTTCGTCATGAGCAGGCAGCAACGCATGCAGCCGATGGTTATGCGCGAGCGACAGGAAAACCTGGCGTGGTACTGGTAACCTCCGGACCGGGTGCGACTAACGCAGTAACGGGTATTGCTACAGCTTACCTTGATTCAATTCCGATGGTTGTTTTTACCGGGCAGGTTCCTACCGACATGATCGGTAACGATGCATTTCAGGAAGTAGATTCTGTCGGTATTACACGTCCGTGCGTCAAGCATAATTTTCTTGTTAAGGATTTGAGCGAGCTTACCAGCACGATTAAAAAGGCGTTTTATGTCGCCACCACAGGACGCCCCGGCCCTGTTGTTGTTGATATACCAAAAGATATTACAGCCCAGCGCGGTGAATATAACTACCCGTCCAAGGTATCTATTCGTTCATACAATCCGGTTGTTAAAGGCCATATTGGTCAAATCAAACGTGCAGTAGAGCTGATGATGAAAGCCAAACGCCCGATGTTATATACTGGTGGTGGTGTTGTGCTTGATAATGCCAGTGATGAACTGACCGAGCTGACGAAAACGTTGAATTTTCCTATCACGCAAACACTGATGGGTTTGGGTGCATATCCTGCAACGGACAAACAGTTTGTTGGTATGCTGGGAATGCATGGCACCTATGAAGCCAATATGGGCATGCACAATTGTGATGTATTGATTGCAATTGGCGCACGTTTTGATGACCGTGTAACAGGCAATATTGAAAAATTCTGTCCTGATGCCCGTATTATTCATCTGGACATTGACCCTGCCTCTATATCAAAAAACGTGAAGGTAGATGTTCCAATTGTAGGTGGCGTTAAATCAGTATTGCAGGACATGTTGAAATTGCTTAAATCAGGCGATTATAAAACGGATATGGATGCTGTCGCATTGTGGTGGGAGCAGATTTTAGAATGGCGATCAAAGGATTGTCTGAAATTTGATGCGACGGGTAAAATAATCAAGCCGCAAATGGTCGTGCAAAAACTATATGAAGTAACCAATGGTGATGCCTATGTCACATCAGATGTGGGTCAGCATCAAATGTGGGCGGCACAATATTACAAATTTGATAAACCCCGACGATGGATCAACTCCGGTGGCCTTGGCACAATGGGTTTTGGTATGCCTGCTGCAATGGGTGTGCAACTGGCTTACCCGGATGCAACCGTTGCCTGTATTACCGGTGAGGGCAGTATTCAGATGAATATTCAGGAGTTGTCTACACTCAAACAATATGGTTTGCCAATCAAGGTTATAACCCTTAACAATGGTATGCTCGGGATGGTGCGCCAGTGGCAGGAATTTTTCTATCAGAAACGGTATGCCATGTCGTATATGGAATCATTGCCCGATTTTGTAAAACTGGCAGAAAGTTATGGGCACACAGGTATGCGCATTGAGAAACCGGAAGACGTTGAAGGCGCCTTGCGTGAAGCCATGAAGATCAGGGACAGGGTCGTATTTATGGACTTTATCACTGATAGCGAAGAAAATGTTTATCCAATGATTCCTGCTGGTGCAGGTCAAAATGAAATGATTCTGGTGTAGATATGCGTCATATAATATCCATATTAATAGAAAATGAAGCCGGTGCGTTATCGCGTGTAGCAGGACTTTTTTCTGCGCGTGGATATAACATAGAGTCTCTTACTGTTGCACCTACAAATGATCCGTCCTTGTCTCGCATGACATTGGTTACCAGCGGCACAGATGAGATTATAGAACAGATAACCAAACAGCTGAATAAACTCATCGATGTAGTAAAACTGCAGGACATGACCGAAGGCGTTCATATGGAACGCGAAATGATGCTGGTTAAAGTACGGGTTGCAAACCATCAGGAACGTGAAGATGTAAAACGTTTTTCTGATATCTTCCGTGGGCGTGTTATTGATGTCAGCGAAGAAACCTACACAATTGAAGTGACAGGTTCAACCAGCAAGCTGGATGCCTTCATTAAAAACCTCAGCAAGATTCAGGTGCTGGAACTGGTACGTTCGGGTGTGATAGGTATTGCACGCGGCGAAAAGATTTTAAGTCTATAAACTATATCAAGGTATAAAAACAGGTAACGTTCATGAATATTTATTACGACAAAGACACAGATATTTCTATAATCAAGGGAATGAAAGTTTCCATTCTCGGTTACGGGTCACAAGGCCACGCACATGCCATGAACCTGAATGAGTCGGGTGTGGATGTAGTAGTTGGATTGCGAGATGGTTCAGCATCGATTGCGAAAGCAGAAGGCGCAGGACTTGCAGTAAAAAATGTAGCAGACGCTGTTGCCTGCGCTGACCTGGTAATGGTGTTAACACCTGATGAATTCCAGTCAAGCCTGTATAAAAATGATATTGAACCTAATCTTAAAAAAGGTGCGGTACTCGCGTTTGCACATGGTTTTGCTATTCATTACAACCAGATCGTACCGCGAGAAGATCTGGATGTCATTATGATTGCTCCCAAGGCACCCGGTCATACAGTTCGTAATGAGTTTGCGAACGGCGGTGGCATCCCTGATTTGATAGCCATGCATCAGGATGCATCAGGTAAGGCAAGAGATATCGCTTTATCTTATGCCTCCGCAATTGGTGGTGGTCGTACGGGTATTATTGAAACAACGTTCAAAGATGAAACTGAAACAGACCTGTTTGGCGAACAAGCCGTATTATGTGGCGGAGCAGTCGAATTGGTTAAGGCTGGTTTTGAGACATTAACAGAAGCGGGTTATGCCCCTGAAATGGCTTATTTTGAATGCCTGCATGAATTGAAATTAATTGTAGATTTAATGTACCAGGGTGGTATCGCCAACATGAATTATTCTATCTCGAATAATGCCGAGTATGGAGAGTATGTTACTGGTGATAAAATCATTAATGATGAAAGTCGTAAAGCCATGAAAGAAGCATTGAAAAATATTCAGAATGGAGAATACGCAAAACGGTTTATCCTGGAAGGGGCAAGTAACTACCCTGAAATGACTGCGCGTCGTCGCAATAACGCTGCACACCCTATTGAAAAAGTAGGAGCAGAGTTACGTAGCATGATGCCCTGGATTACAGCTAATCAGTTAGTGGATAAAAATAAAAACTAGAGACGCTTTGATCAGGCCAGGACGGGCATCTTCTTCTGAGAACAAGATGCGAGTTCATGAGTTGGCCTGAGGTTCTTTTGATAAAAAATAATTACAACGGGGGTATGTGAAATACTATTCACATCCCCGTTTTTAATTAGGATATTTCAATGCCTGGTAAACATTACCCCTTTATATCAAAAAGAATCTGGATATTATTATTCGTTTTTTTTCTAATCGGTTTTTTTGGCTCTCAATATATTCATTCTCTCGTTGCATGGCCCTTCTGGTTGTTGATCCCTCTCCTGGCTTTTTATTATCGTGATCCGGAACGATTGATCCCATCGCAGCCATTAGCTATTGTTTCGCCTGTGGATGCCAGGGTAGTGGCCATTGATACGTTACCTAATCCTTATATTGAAGGTGATTCAATCAGGATTGAGCTGAAAATGGCATTTTCGGATGTTTTTCGGGTGCGTAGTCCAACAGAAGGAAAGGTTATCAACGCCTGGCATCTTTTGCCTGGTGACCCATTGCCAATACAGCAAGGCCCCGTTAGTAGTTTACGCATTAGCCACTGGATACAAACGGATGAAGGCGATAATATAGTGATCAGTATACGTAATAGAAGCCGTTTCTTTCATCCTCAATGTGATATTCAGACGGGTGAAAGGATAGGGCAAGGGCAGCGATGCGGCATGATTGAGTTCGGGGCAATGATAGATGTTTTTATACCAGTTGATGCCCGACTCGAAGTTGTAGTTGGTGATAGAGTAAAGAGCGGTAGTACAGTATTGGCTCAACTTCATCATGCTCATGTATAGAATATTTTAAATACGAGAATTCTTATGACAAACGAAAACAGTGTAGATGATAGTTCAGGTACTGAAGGCGAAAAAAAACCGCGTAAGGTTATATATCTTTTGCCGAATTTATTTACAACTGCAGGTTTGTTTGCCGGGTTTTATGCCATTATTCTGGCAATGCAAGGGCAGTTTACAAATGCAGCAATTTCTATTATTGCAGCAATGATACTGGACGGGATTGATGGTCGGGTAGCACGCATGACAAATACACAAAGTGAATTTGGTGCGCAATACGACAGCATTGCGGATATGGTCTCATTTGGTATAGCGCCTTCACTAGTTATGTATCAATGGTCATTAGTGAATGTAACAGCGGTTGGTGAACAATGGGCCAAGTTTGGTTGGCTTGCTGCTTTTTTCTATGCGGCAATGGCAGCATTGAGGCTGGCTCGTTTTAATGTACAGATTGGCAAACTGGAAAAGAAATATTTTATGGGTTTAGCGAGCCCTTCAGCAGCTACTTTGATGGTTTCATTTATCTGGGTATTCGATGACCTGAATTTTAAAGGCAACGAGGCAGAATTAATAATCGCTTCATTTGTTTTAACTATAATCGCAGGCATTCTCATGGTCAGCCCGGTTTTGTACAACAGTTTTAAAGATGATAATCTCAAGGGAAAAGTTCCATTTATTGCTATTCTGGTTGTGGTATTGATCTTTATTCTGGTTACGATTGACCCTCCCAAGGTGTTTTTTGGTGTGTTTTTTCTTTATGC
>JAADHQ010000139.1 GCA_013151795.1 Gammaproteobacteria bacterium
CACTGGATGATAAAAAAAGTATTGATGCGTGTCTGGAGATGGGGGCTGAAGATTATATTACCAAACCATTTAATGCGCTGATATTAAAATCGAGAATTTTGTCGTGCCTGCAGTCAAAAAGGATACGTGATAAAGAAATAACAAATTAGATTGTTTGTCTCGCAGGTGGGGTGAATCCCCCACCCTGCAAAACCTAATCAGGCGTACCTTGCCAGAGCATTTCATAACCCAGCTCATATGTTTCATCACAAAATTCAGCCAGATTGGAAAATTTTTCTTTAAACACATGATCCGTATGTGATTTTTCATGTTGTTCGAAAGACTGCCAGAAGGTCATAATAACGAGGTGATCTTCTGTCATTTTTTTAGAATCGAATGAGCCTTCATTTGATACGAAACCGGTATATTTATAAACCTGGCCGCCGATAAATCCTCCGTTATCATCACCGTAGGTGTTTTTAACCACATTACACATTTCACCGAGAGTTAACTCAACAACATCTTGTACGGTTACACCTTTTTTTAATTTCACAACATTGAATAACATTACACAGCCAAAGGGTATTGATATAGGGTGAAACATATTAACTCCTTAGTAATAGAATACGTAAAGATATTATGGGGGAGTCTTGATGTTTTTCAAGTGCAGAATGATGCGTTTGTTTGTGTCAGAAAAGCGGTGTATTTATTTATGGAACTTTCATCACATCATAAACCTGGACCTTTGCACGTATAAAAAAATCAGTTTCTGTACTGTGAGATTTCGTAATAGCTTGATATTACCTGCATGGACGCAGGTAAGGGGCGTGAGCACGGATGCGGAAGCTTTACGTGTAATTCGGCGTCTTGAATCTGGTTCTTATGAGTGTAATCTGTTTTATCCGGTATTAATCAGAGGTTCCTTCATTACCGGATTGTATAAGTAGTCTGGTTGCCTTGATAGTTTATACGGGTTTTGATTTCCCAGTTCGATAAAGAAGACAATAATGCAACATTCCAGATTCCATCTGACAGATTCAATATATTAGCCTGGTAAATACCGCTTGAAATCATTGATAAAGCAATTTGTTGATCGCGATCTGAAAGAGTAGGGTGAGTAAAACGGAGTAATAATTTTTCATCAGCATTGGTATTTGTTGTTTTGGTGTATAACCTTATTTTGTTTTCATGCAGTTGTAGTGTTGCCCTGACATCAAGTTTTTCAGCATGTTGTTGCCTACTCAAATCACGGTTTATTGCAAGTCCCTCTTTATAATAGTTATCAACAACAACGGTATCCTGTGTATTGAAAGCGATAAAAATTGTAATAATCGACGCAATAACAACTGAGCCTGGCAAGGAGATAAGGAACCAGGGCCAGAACTGCTTATACCAGGGTGGTATGGATGATGTATTAAGTTTGTTTTCCATGATTTTTCCTATCGTATAACTGGACCAATAAATCGTGCTTTCTCTCTGATTTTAATATGTTCTGAGTCCATACTTTCGAGGCTGAAAAATATTTCGTTACTTGGCCGTTTTAAAATAACAGGGTCAAGTCTGATCTGAACATTTAGTTGATATACCTCACCTGAGTCTACATCAAAATCTCCTTTTGGATTAATTAATGTTAATCCTTCCAGACCACTGGCCTCAAGTCGATATCGACGTTTGGTATTAGACATATTAATAATGCGTAAATTGTAGATGTTTTCTACCAGTCCGCCATTAATTTCACGATACAAGGCATTCCGGTCACGGATGATATCCAGCTCTAATGGCACACGGTTTAAAATAGCAAATATTAATGCGATTGCGACACCGGCAAGAATAGTAGCATAAAGGATGATTCGTGGACGAAACAGATTTGTTTTTATCCCATCTATTTCATTTTCAGTTGTGTAGCGAATCAATCCCTGTTTATAGCCTACCTTATCCATTACCTCGTTGCAGACGTCTACACAGGCAGCACAGCCAATGCATTGATATTGAAGACCGTCGCGGATATCAATACCGGTAGGACAAACCTGAACGCAAAGAGTGCAGTCCACGCAGTCTCCCAGCCCCAGTTCTTTTGGATCTGCAGATTTTCTACGTGAACCCCGGGGGTCACCACGGTTGTCATCATAGGAAATGACCAGAGTGTCCTTATCAAACATGGCGCTCTGAAACCGTGCGTAGGGGCACATGTAAATACATACCTGCTCACGAAGCCAGCCAGCGTTGCCATAGGTTGCAAGGCTATAAAAAATAATCCAGAAATTTTCCCAGGGCCCCAGTTCAAAATTTATCAGATGGTGCCACAAGACATCAACAGGTGTAAAATAACCTACAAATGTAAAGCCGGTAAAGGCAGAAAAAATAAGCCAGATAAAATGTTTAAGTAATTTTTTATTAAATTTTCTGCTGGACATTGCCGCCTTGTCCAGTTTCATCTGTTGTGATCGAGTGCCTTCAATTTTACGTTCAATCCATAAAAATGCTTCAGTCCAGACAGTTTGCGGGCAGGAATAGCCACACCACAGGCGTCCTGCAAGTGCGGTAAAAAAGAACAGGGAAATCGCTGCCAGTATCAGTAATATGGCAAGGTAAAAAAAGTCCTGGGGCCAGAAGGTCAGGCTGAAAATATGAAATTGGCGGTTAGGTAAGTCAAACAGTACGGCCTGTCGGTCGCCCCACCGTAACCAGGGCGTCCCATAATAAATTAATAGTAAGCTTATTACCCCCGATGCACGCAGCCGGGCAAATAACCCTTGTACTTGTCTCGGATATACTTTTTTGTGTTTCTGGTAGAGAGAATCGGAATCGTCGGGATTCTCTTCCGGTTTTTTACCAGGTGAACTCATGTTGTACCTTATTGTGAAATATTATTTGTGTCACGATGGCTTGCTGATTGATGGCAGGGTCGTTGAAAGTAACAGGTTAAAGCACAGGCAGAAGACGTCAGTGTCCAGAACAGAAAAAAACCAATGGTATAGGCACCGACATTATTAACAGGCTTGGTATTGCCAAGGCAGATTGATATTTCTTCCGGGTTAAAGGCGGTAAAAAAAATTATTGTAGCTAAACCTGCGGTTAGAAAAGAAGGCCAGACCACCGCAATGATATGCTGTACTGCGGGTATGTCTGATTTACGTCTCTTTGGGTGATCGGCCATATTTCTATTTTCCTAGTTACTCAAGCTATAGATATACGCTGAAAGTAAATGTACTTTTTCTTTTCCAAGAAAATCCTTATGTGCAGGCATTGCACCACTACGTCCCTGATTGATGGCTTTTTTAATCGAGCCAAGTGAGCCCCGGTATAACCAGATGTTATCTGTCAGATTGGGCGCACCTATAGCCTGATTGCCAGTGCCGTCCATTCCATGACAACCAGCACAGGCAGCAAATTTTATTTTGCCAGCTTTCGCCATTGCCTTGTCATGTGGTGCCTTGCTTAAACTCATGACGTAGTTGGCTACTTCGTTTACACCTTGTTCACCGCCTAATGCAGCTGCCATTGGTGGCATGCTTCCATTACGTCCATTCATGATACTTGCCTTGATAGCTTCGGCAGAACCGCCGTATAACCAGTCCTGGTCTTTAAGGCTTGGAAAACCGGTAACGCCACCGGCATCGGTTCCATGACAGGTTGAGCAATAGTTTGAAAATAAGCGCTGACCGGTTTTCATTGCGGCAACATCTTTACTTAAATCAATAACAGATTTTGCAGCATAGGCATTGAAAAGTGGTGCATATTTTTTCTGGGCCTTTTCCATTTCATCTTCATATTGTTTTACTTGTGACCATCCGCTGATGCCTGCAAAATTACCCAGTGCCGGATAAAAGGTCATATAACCCAGTCCGAAAACGATAGTGATATAGAATAACCATAACCACCATCGAGGCAGAGGGTTGTTATATTCTTCAAGGTCTTCATCCCAGACGTGTCCGGTTACTTCGCCATTCTTGGCTTCGCCGGGTTGTCGCTTGCTACTCCACCAGAGCAATAAGCCGCAGCCTATAAAGCTGCCTACGGCTATAATAATAACAAACCAGTGTAAAAAATTATTCACGATCTTTCTCCTCTTCCTGAAGTTTCAGGGCGGAACGTTCTGATATTTCTTCATCAGCAAAAGGCAGGTTGGCGGCTTCGTTAAAAAAGCGTTTACGTTTGCCGCTCCATGCCCAGAACCAGATGCCTATGAAAACAATCAATATCAATACGGTATAGTAAGAATGAAAATCAGCCATCGTCATATCGTCTACCTCTTTGTCTTGATACTGGTGCCCAGTATTTGCAGGTAATCAATCAGGGCATCCATCTCGGTTTTGTTTTTAACCGCAGTTGATGCGTTATTGATATCTTCATCCGTATAGGGAACACCGAGTATGCGCATGGCATTTAATTTTTTTGTGGTGAGCTCATCATCAATAATATTTTCAGCCAGCCAGGGGAAGCCAGGCATATTTGATTCAGGAACAACATCACGCGGGTTCATCAGATGCAGACGATGCCAGTCATCACTGTAACGACCACCAACACGGTGCAGGTCAGGTCCTGTTCTTTTTGATCCCCACTGGAAAGGGTGATCATATACAAATTCGCCCGCGACTGAGTAATGCCCATAACGTTCAGTTTCTGCACGGAATGGTCTTATCATCTGAGAGTGGCAGGTGTAACAACCTTCACGAATGTAAATGTCCCGGCCTTCCAGTTGTAATGCGGTATAGGGTTTAAGTCCCTTGACCGGTTCGGTGGTGTCTTTGAGGAAGAATAGCGGAACGATTTCCACCAGTCCGCCGAAGCTGATAGCAATAACAATTAGCAGAGCCATCAGGCCGACATTTGTTTCTATTTTTTCATGTCCCATGATAGTTCTCCTGTTAAGCTGTTTGCGGAATTTTGGCATCA
Organism: Gammaproteobacteria bacterium; assembly: GCA_013151795.1. Taxonomy (GTDB): domain Bacteria; phylum Pseudomonadota; class Gammaproteobacteria; order JAADHQ01; family JAADHQ01; genus JAADHQ01. The sequence continues at coordinate 4,876 of JAADHQ010000139.1, forward strand.
ACGGGTTCACTACCCTTGATGGTTTTCCATACATTGTATGCCATGAACAGCATGCCACTGAAGAATAATAATCCTCCCAGTAGTCGTACTGCGTAATATGGATACATGCGTTCCAGACTTTCGACAAAGCTGTAGGTTAATGTGCCGTCTGCGTTCACCGCGCGCCACATCAGGCCTTGCATAACACCGGCTATCCACATGGATACGATGTACAACACAACACCAATAGTGGCAACCCAGAAGTGTGTATCGATCAGTTTGATACTGTACATTTCCTTACGACCAAATAGTTGTGGGATCAGTGCATAAATAGCACCAATCGACACCATGGCTACCCATCCCAATGCACCTGAATGCACATGGCCGATGGTCCAGTCAGTGTAGTGCGAAAGCGCATTAACCGTTTTAATTGACATCATCGGCCCTTCAAATGTGGACATACCGTAGAACGACAAAGATACGATCAGGAATTTAAGGATCGGGTCGGTGCGCAATTTATGCCATGCACCGGACAATGTCATGATGCCGTTGATCATGCCACCCCATGAGGGTGCTAGTAATAATAATGAGAAAGCCACACCTACCGATTGCGCCCAGTCAGGCAAGGCAGTGTAATGCAGGTGATGAGGGCCGGCCCACATATAGATAGAGATCAGTGACCAGAAATGTACCACGCTCAATCGATATGAAAAAACAGGCCGCCCTGCCTGCTTGGGAATAAAGTAATACATAATGCCAAGAAAGCCGGCCGTGAGGAAAAAGCCTACCGCATTATGCCCATACCACCATTGAACCATGGCATCGATGGTGCCTGAGTAAATGGAGTAGGACTTGAATAAACTAACGGGTATCGCTGCACTGTTAATAATATGCAGTATGGCAATGGTAATAATAAAAGCACCATAAAACCAGTTGGCTACATAGATATGTGGTGTTTTTCGTTTAACGATAGTGCCGAAAAAAACAATAGCATAAGAGATCCAGACCACAGCAATCAGTATATCAATTGGCCATTCCAGTTCGGCATATTCCTTGCCGCTGGTCATGCCGAGAGGCAGGGTAATGGCAGCCAGCAAAATGACCAGTGTCCATCCCCAGAATGTAAACCCGGCGAGTTTGCCGCCGAACAGTCTTGTTTGACAGGTTCTTTGTACAACATAATAGGATGTCGCAAATAATGCAGAGCCACCGAATGCAAAAATAACGGCATTGGTATGCAGCGGCCTCAGTCGGCTATAAGTAAACCAGGGGGTATCAAAGTTTAATTGAGGCCAAACCAGTTGTGCAGCAATGATGACACCGACAAGCATGCCAACGATGCCCCAGACAACGGTCATCACGGCAAATTGTCGCACGACTTTGTAGTTATAAGTGGTCTGCGTATCCATTGTGTTCCTCTTTGTTTGTAGTTATTAAGCATGGTAACGCCAGAAAAAATCTGGCGTTATT
>JAADHQ010000006.1 GCA_013151795.1 Gammaproteobacteria bacterium
GGTTTAATAGGTTGGCGCGGTATGGTCGGTTCGGTTCTGATGCAACGCATGCAGGAAGAAAAAGATTTTGATTTGATCGAACCGGTTTTATTTACCACGTCTCAGCATGGTCAGCAGGGGCCGGATATTGGTAAAGATATTCCGTTGTTAAAAGACGCTAAAGATATTGATGAGCTTAAGGCCATGGATATTATTATCACCTGCCAAGGTGGTGGATACACCAGTGAGGTATATCCCGCACTGCGTAAAAGTGGCTGGAAAGGTTACTGGATAGATGCAGCCTCAACCCTGCGCATGGAGTCAGATAGCATTATTGTACTCGATCCGGTGAATCTGGATGTTATTAAAGATGCCTTGCATAAAGGCGGCAAAACATTTGTGGGTGGAAATTGTACTGTCAGTTTAATGTTGATGGGTTTAGGTGGATTGTTTCAGCAAAATGAAATTGAATGGCTGACTGCCATGACCTATCAGGCAGCATCCGGCGCCGGTGCGCAAAATATGCGTGAGCTGGTCAGACAAATGGGCAGTGTGCGTGATTCGGTTGCCGATATTCTTGATGATCCAGCCAGTGCGATTCTGGATCTGGACAGGCGAGTAGCCGGGCATATACGCAGTGATGATTACCCTAGTGATAATTTCGGGGTGCCTTTAGCTGGTAGCTTGATACCTTATATAGATAAGCAGCTCGATAATGGTCAAAGTAAAGAAGAATGGAAGGCGGAAGTTGAAACCAACAAGATTCTCGGGCGTAGTGAACAACCGGTCAAGATCGATGGCACCTGTGTGCGTATTGGCGCGATGCGATGTCATAGCCAGGCGTTAACAATTAAACTTAAGCGCGATATTCCGCTGGATGAAATTCATGACATGCTGGATCAGGCCAATAACTGGTCAAAGGTTATTCCTAATGACCGTGAAATCACCCTGTCAGAGTTGACTCCGGCTAAAGTGACAGGCACGTTGTCAGTGCCAGTGGGCCGGCTTAGAAAAATGTCCATGGGAGATGACTACCTGAATGCCTTCACCGTAGGAGATCAGTTACTCTGGGGGGCTGCAGAACCGCTTCGCAGAATGCTGAGAATTCTAATAGAAAGCTAGATATTATCAATATATTATTGTTAGTGAGAACGTTGGTGATATCTTCTTCAGGCGGAGTACAGCATGATGGAAATTACCGTACGTGTCCCTGTTTAACTTATATGCCAGCTAGCCCGGATTCATGAATATCAGTTTTTCGGCTAATGTCATTATTTTGTTATAGCTTTGTTATTTACGGCCGTTAAGGCTTTGAAGCTATAAAAAACCAAAAATAGTGTTCAAAACGGTTAATTTTTGGTAAAACAGTAGGCCTAAACTATAGTTTAGTCATGGATTAGTCGCATATTGTTAAAGATTATTCTAGAATATGGTATGTAACGTTTTGTTATAACAATTAATTTCAGAAAAAATATTCAAATAAGGGAGTAAGCATGGTGCGTATACTGGCTTTTGTCTTGGTTAGTCTAGCCGTTATTTTGCCAGGTGGGGTTCAAGCCCTGGGTTTAGGTGAAATTCAACTGAATTCATTCTTGAATCAGCCACTCGACGCTGAAATTGAAATTATTTCTTCGCAGCGTGGAGAAACAGATGGCATAAAAATAAAACTTGCTTCAGCAAGTGCATTCGAACGTGCTGGCCTTGAATACTCTAATGTTATGAGGCAAATAAAATTCAAGGTAATTACCAAATCTGATGGATCTCATGTAATTAAAGTGACAACACGTAGAGGTTACCGTGAACCATTTCTGAATTTTTTGTTGGAAGTTAATTGGTCAAGTGGCCGAATCTTGCGAGAGTATGCAGCACTGGTTGATCCGCCCAGTCTGGTTCAGTCTACACCGGCGCCAGTAAAAGCTTCGTCAGGTAGTCGTCAGAGTATGGCGAAATCGGCCCCTGTAAAAGCCTCAAAAGCACCCGAACAGCCACTTTTTGGTGCCCCGGAAACACACAGTGATAGCATGGCTGATAGCGGCGGTTTTATTGGTGATACCTATAGAACTAAACGCAACGATACAGCATGGCAAATCGCAAGAGACGTACGTCCTGATCAGGACGTTTCTGTTGAACAATCGATGATGTCGATATTAAGGGCTAATCCACGCGCTTTTATTAAACAGAATGTTAATCGCCTGAAAGCGGGATATGTACTTAATATACCTGGCCGGGAGACTATGTTGAGTCAGTCTCACGGTTCAGCAGTAACAGAGATTAGAGCACAGACACGTGCCTGGAAAAATCGTCATTCTGTAGCGGCGGCTCCAAAAGGACATTTAGAAATACTGCCTCCAAAAGCTGATTCAAGCAGTTCTAATGCACTTGGTTCAAATACAGGAAGTAGTAGCGCAGATTCAAACCGCGATGTAATGCTTGCAAGAGAAGCAGCTGAAGCGCAAAGACAGGAAAATTCAGAATTAAGATTACGAATTTCAGAACTTGAAGAATTAATAAACGGTGCACGCCTGGAAACACGGTTGAAGTCTGACAAAATGGCAGCACTGGAACAGCAATTAGCTAAGTTATCAAAGGAAAGTGGTGAAGCGCCTGCAGTGGCAGCTCCCGTTGTTCCTGAAGAAGTAATACCTGAACCTGTAATACCAGCTGAGGAAGTGCCTGCTGTTTCTGATAGCAAACCAAAAGAATCATCTGCCTTTGTTCCTGCGGTTCCTGCACCACCTGGCACACCCATTAACCAGCATGTGGTTGGTAATTTTACGCCGGTAGATATAACCAAATTACCTAAATCCGGTTTAATGGCTAAACCATTTAAAACCAGTGAAAAGATGGCTGACTCACCTGCTGAAGATGGTTCTGCGGAGGGTATACTTGCTTATTTCGAAAATAATCCAGTGACGTTATGGATAGTAATCGCCGCAGGCGGAATCTTCATTGTCCTGGTTATTGTGATGATGGCCAGAAGCCGTCGGTCTGATCAGTTTGATGAAAGCATTCTTCAGGAGCAAACCTTCTCTGAAAATGCATTTGAAGAAACACCTGTAGAGGAAGTAGTAGAAGAAGCCGTTGAAGAAGTAGCAGAAGAAGTACCTGGTGATTTCTTTGAAACAGTTGATGTAGAGAAGGAATCTGATCCGGAAGAACCTGCACCGGAAACTGATACCTCGTTCCTGAGTGACATGGTCTTTAGTGACATGAACGACCTTGAAGGAGGTTCGGGAGAATCTGACCCATTAACAGAAGCGGATGTATTCCTGGCTTATGGACGATTTGGTCCGGCAGAAACAATGATCAAGGAAGCCATTGCTAAAGAGCCGGAAAGAAATGACCTGCGCCTGAAGCTGCTTGAAATATTCTATTCAGCAAAGAACAAGGACGCTTTTGAAACCGGTGCGGTAGCATTTAATGATGATCTGGCAGCCAACCCTGATTCCGAAACATGGGAAAAGGTTGTAGAAATGGGTGGTGACCTTTGCCCTGATCATGCCTTGTTTAGTACAGATAACGTGCCTACTGAAGATATGCCTGGCACTGTTGCAGGTGATGAAGATGATACTGCGGCCATGGATTTTGATCTTGGCGAATTTGAGGATCAAATTGAAAGCCTTGGCCTTGACGATACCGAGTCGTCAGAGAGTTCCGAGATGGATGGTCTTGACCTGGATCTGGACGAGATAAACAGTGATGGGGCCGAGGCTGAAGACCCTACTCTGGAAATAACAACCGAGCTTGAAGATATAGCCGGTACACTTGGCAGTGATCCAGAGGACGTAACACAGGAGTTGGATGTTGACGGTGATTCTGATGATGTTACCCAGGAACTGGAAGTAAATAAAAAAATGGAAAGAACTCAGGAAATAGCATCGGATGATCTGAATAACCTTAATGATCTGGACGAGATCACCCAGGAACTGAAAATCCCTGATCTGGCTGATGAACTGGATCTGGGTGAAACAGCCGAATCTCCATTGGAAGAAGATGATATGGACCCGGATGATGCTTTGGCCGATATTGATGAGGTTGGTACCAAGCTTGATCTGGCCCGTGCCTATATTGATATGGGTGACCCTGAAGGTGCAAAGAGTATCCTCAATGAAGTACTGGATGAGGGGAATGATGAACAGAAGGGCGAGGCTGAAATTTTGATCGAGAAATTATAAGCCGGTTTTAAATAAGTATGTTTAAAAGCCGCCCTTTGGGGCGGCTTTTTTGATGAAAGTTATTGCCCGGTTGTTTCCTGAACATTGAAAATTATTTTATTATCTGATCTTATAAAGAATATTTGATCACCAGGAATACAGAGGTTTTATTAATTATCCCGGTGTTCCTCAGTGGTTAAACTCCTGGCAACAAAACATTCACGCTATCACCCTGACTTGATATAATTTAACCTGATATACAGAAACAGCAAAAGAGTAGCAATATGCGTATCGCACTTGGCGTAGAGTATGATGGAACTGATTTCAGTGGCTGGCAATCACAGGACCACTGTCGCGCAGTACAAATGGAAGTGGAGAATGCTATTTCCACGGTCGCAGATCACCCTGTCAAAATAACCTGTGCTGGTCGAACGGATACCGGTGTGCATGCGCTGGGACAAGTGATTCATTTTGATAGCGAGGCACAAAGAGATAGTCGTCAGTGGGTGCTGGGTTGTAATGCTAATTTACCAAGAGATATAAATATTAATTGGGCAGTTCAGGTTGATGATGATTTTCATGCGCGTTTCAGCGCAGTGGCCCGTCGTTATCGTTATGTGATTATGAATCGAATGACACGATCCGCTATTCATCAGCACAGGGTGTGCTGGCATCATCAGCCACTGGATGAAACCCGGATGGCTGAGGCGGCAAAATATTTTCTCGGAGAGCATGATTTTACTTCATTTCGAGCCCTGGCCTGTCAGGCCAAACATGCAGTTCGTACAATGCACTCAATTGAAGTAAATCGTACAGGTGAATACATAACGATTGATGTTAAAGCGAATGCATTTTTGCATCATATGGTGCGTAATATTGCCGGTACATTGCTGGCTATAGGTGAAGGTGAGCAGGAGCCCGTCTGGGTGAAGGAATTGCTGGAGGCGCAAGACAGGTCAATGGCAGGTATAACAGCAGCAGCTCAGGGGTTATATCTCGTTTCAGTTGATTATCCTGCTGAGTTCAAGCTTCCTGATGCTCCGGTGGCACCTGTTTTTAGCGTGTAAATTACTGTTCTGGTATAATTTCCTCAATTATTATTTATTCTGTCTGAAAGTATCAGGCTGGTGGGCTTAAAGAGGTATGTCATTGCGTACGCGTGTTAAAATCTGTGGGATTACCCGACCTGAAGATGGCCAGAAAGCAGCCGCTTCCGGAGCAGATGCTATTGGTCTGGTTTTTTATGCGAAGAGTCCGCGTGCCGTTTCTATAGAGCAGGCACAGGCAATTGTTGAACAATTACCTGTTTTTGTGAGCATAGTAGCGCTGTTTGTTGATGCCAGTGCAGATGAAGTAAAACAGGTACTGGCACAGGTGGATATTGATATAATTCAGTTTCATGGAAATGAATCAACGCAGGAATGTGAGCAATACCAGCATCGGTATATTAAAGCGATACGCATGTCAGATGATGTTGATTTGCAGGCGGTGTGTGAACAGTATTCAACAGCTTCGGCAATTTTAGTAGATAGTTATCATAAAGGTGTACCCGGTGGTACGGGAGAGAGTTTTGACTGGGAACGAATTCCGGAAAAACTTGCAGGTAATATCATTCTTGCCGGTGGGCTTGATAGTAATAATGTCTCATCAGCAATACAAACTGTGCGACCCTGGGCTGTTGATGTCAGCAGTGGTGTGGAAAGTGAAAAAGGGCTTAAAGATGAAAGCAAAATA
>JAADHQ010000058.1 GCA_013151795.1 Gammaproteobacteria bacterium
CTGATGGACCATAAATTATTATTAACGATTATCGAAAAATTTGATGGTGGGCCAGTGGGCCTTGATAGCCTGGCTGCTGCTATCGGTGAAGAAAGAGGTACAATAGAAGATGTTCTGGAACCCTACCTGATACAACAGGGTTTTATTATGCGTACCCCGCGTGGTCGCGTTGCGACTAAAAATGCATATACGCATTTACAAATAAAATTGCCTGAAGAATGTGAAATGGAAGAAACTTCCGGCGATGATTTATTTAAAGAAAGTGATTAGGAATTTATTGCATTAAAATGGAATTTTTACAAACATTGATGGTCTTATGGCTAAAGGAAATAGTAAAATTGTGAACGAGTTTTTTTGGCCTGTACGTGTTTACTATGAAGATACAGACAGTGGCGGTGTTGTTTACCATACTAATTATTTGAAGTATATGGAACGCACCCGAACTGAACTGCTACGAAATCACGGCTTCGAGCAGGATCAGTTAAAAGAACAGGAGAATATTATCTTTGCAGTACGCAACATAAACGTCGATTACCTGAAACCTGCTCTATTTAATGATCTGTTACAGGTTGGCGTCATGATTAAACGCCTCGGGCCGGCCAGTATAAATTTTGCCCAAACAATTACGCGAGAAGTAGATGACATCCTGTTATGTCAGGCTGAAATAAAAATTGCCTGTCTATCGGCTGATTCTTTACGGCCTTGCCCCATCCCTGAAAATATAGTGAGAACAATCAGTCATGCAGGTTGAAATGTCTTATGCACACCTTATTTTAAACGCCAGTCTGGTTGTGCAATTAGTAATGGTGATATTGCTACTGGCATCAATCATGTCCTGGACATTTATATTCAGAAAATGGAAAACGCTGGGTAAAGCAAAACGTTCAGCAGATGATTTTGAAAAACGTTTCTGGTCAGGCGGCGATCTGGGTGCAATTTATAAACAAGTACAGCTGAAAGGCAAGAGCACCTACGGCATGGAAAATATCTTTGAAGCCGGGTTTAAGGAATTTGCTCGATTGCGAAAACAAAGCAGTGCGGGGGCGATGGATTTATTACAAGGTGCCCAGCGTGCCATGCGTGTTGCACAGGCAAGAGAAATGGACGAACTCGAAAACCATCTTTCGTTTCTTGCAACGGTGGGTTCTACCAGTCCCTATGTTGGTTTGTTTGGAACGGTGTGGGGTATTATGAATTCGTTTCGTGCCCTGGGTAACATAGAACAGGCAACCTTATCACTTGTTGCCCCCGGTATTGCCGAAGCATTAATAGCGACTGCAATAGGATTATTTGCAGCCATTCCTGCCGTAGTGGCATATAACCGGTTTGCGAATCATGTGGAACGTCTGGATAACCGTTATGACACCTTTGCTGATGAGTTCTCGACCATACTGCAGCGATATGCACATGAGGCCAAGGCCTGATTAGTATGGCAAAGGCAAGGATTAAAAAGAAACCCATGTCAGAGATCAATGTTGTTCCTTATATTGATGTAATGCTGGTATTGATGGTTATATTTATGATTACAGCACCATTGCTGACGCAGGGAGTAAAGGTTAATTTACCTCAGGCAAGTGCCAAACCCATGACCAGCCATAAAGTAAAACCAATGGTGTTAAGCATAGATAGGCAAGGTTTTTTTTATCTGGATATTGGTGATAAGCCAAATGAACCCATTGATGCTACTACTCTCGTTGCCAGAATTATAGCTGCACGACAAGCTAAGCCGGGCACAGAGTTGCTGGTCAGGGGTGATGAAGGCGTGCCTTATGGCAAGGTTATGGATGCGATGGTTCTGGCGCAGAAAGCCGGCGTCCCCGGTGTTGGTTTGATAACCAAAAACCCGGATCAGTAACATGCGAAAGTTTTTTAGTCAGTACAGTGGTTTTTTAATACTATCTATCGCGTTCCATGTAGTTGTTGTGAGTGCGTTATTGATTGGCTTTGATTCAAAGCCAGCAGAGATAAAAAAATATGGGGTGAAGAAGCAAAACATTATTCAGGCGGTATCGGTAAATGAGAAGTTGGTTAAAAATGAATTAAATAAAATACTTGCAGCCGAAAAAAGAAAAAAGAGAAAGGAAGTGGCCAGGCAAAAACGGTTAAATGACGAGGCTAAAAAAGCCAAAGCTAATCGAATTAAAGAACAGAAAAAGCTTGCTTCGCTTAAAAAGAAACAGAAGGAAACAAAGAAAAAGCTGAAGCAGCAGAAACTGGCAGAACAGAAAAAAATACAGGTATTAAGAAAAAAACAAAAGCAGGAAAAGCTTAAACTGAAAAAACTGGCTAATGCTGCTGCAGTCCTGAAAAAGAAAAAAGAGAGTGAACGTAAAAAGCTGGAGGCCTTGCAAGCAAAAAAACGGGCAGAAAAAAAGAAAGCAGAACAGGCTAAACGTCAGCAGGAACTAAGAAAACTGATGGAAGCGGAAGAACGAGAGCAGTTGACGCGTCAACTGCGGGGCGTTACGTTAAGTTATATTGCCAGTATCCAGGCTGTGGTGAAAGCTAACTGGCGTCGGCCTGCAAAATTGACTAAAGATGCAAAGTGCAAGGTAAACGTTAAGCAGATTCCGGGCGGCGAAATTATTTATCGGCAGGTAAGTAACTGTACAGGTGGTAACGGATTCAAACGATCAGTAGAAACAGCATTGGCAAAGACATCACATTTGCCTGCGCCGCCTGATCCGCGTGTATTTGACCGTGAAATTGTATTTACATTTAAAGAGAAATGAAGAGTTACAGACTTATGTTTAAAAAGATAATTTTAATGTCGCTGGTATTAATATTAATGCCTTTATCCATGCCGGCAAACGCAGTGCTGGATATAGAGATAACAGGTGGTGTAGTTGGTGAGCACCCCATTGCTATTGTTCCCTTTAGCTGGGAAATAAAAAAAACCAGGCAGTCTACAGCTGTTAGTCAGGTGCTTGCTTCTGACTTGAAGCGCACAGGTAATTTTGCGTTGATACCGGAAAAGAATTTTCTTGAAAGGCCACATCATGGTGGTGAAGTTAATTTCGAAAAGTGGCGCGCTCTGGGTGTAGAAAGTCTTGTTGTGGGTCGTGTTCGTCCCGGTAAGCAAGGTAATTATTTAATTCAGTTTCAATTATTTGATATCTATAAAGGTGATCAAAGTGATACTGCCGGACCAGATGAAGCCGAATACAAAATAAAACAATTGATTGGTTACAGTTTACCGACAACAGCAAAAAATTTACGATTGACCGCACATCATATGAGCAACCTTATTTATGAGGCGTTAACAGGTAACAAAGGAGTATTTACAACGCGTATTGCGTACGTAACCGCCAAGGGTGGCGTGAAATCTAAACGGTATGAATTACAGGTCGCGGATATGGATGGTTATAACCCGTTCACTATTCTTAAGTCTTCTCAGCCTATAATGTCGCCAGCCTGGTCACCTGATGCAAAAAAACTTGCTTACGTGTCATTTGAAAATAAAAAGGCACAGATTTTTGTGCAGAATATCGATACAGGCAAGCGTCGTATGGTCTCTGCTCAAAAAGGGGTGAATGGTGCACCGGCCTGGTCTCCAGATGGTCGTCGCCTGGCACTCAGTTTATCCAGAGATGGTAATCTTGAGATCTACACGCTGGATATTAATAATCCACGGTTACGTCGCTTAACACGTAATACTGCAATCGACACAGAACCGAACTGGTCTCCTGATGGACAGTCGATAGTATTTGTTTCAGATCGAAGCGGACGACCCCAGCTTTACCAGGTGCCTGTAAAGGGTGGGCGTGCAAAGCGATTAACGTTTTTAGGTAATTATAATGCCCGCCCGAGTTTTACCCCTGACGGTAAAAAAATTACACTTGTCCATGGCACATCTGACGGCTATCAAATAGCGACGCTGGATCTGCAATCGGGTGTAATTGATGTATTAACAAATGGCAGACTTGACGAATCGCCCAGCATTGCGCCCAATGGACAAATGATTTTATATGCTGCATCAAATAAAAATCGCGGTATATTATCGATAGTATCTATCGATGGAAAAGTGAAGCAAAAACTGGTTTTACAGCAAGGTGACGTTCGGGAGCCAGCATGGGCACCGTTTCGTAAACCATGATCAAGATTAATTTAAGGAGAGATTAAATGTTTAATAAATGGTTAGTCGTAATATTATTGTCAGCCTCTGTTATAGGTGGTTGTAGTTCTACAGGTGAAAGCAAGACTGATGAGGGTGGAACGATAGTTGAGGATCATAGTACCAATGCCAATGCTGGTACTGATACTGGTGCCAGTACCAGTGGTTTACCTGCAAATCAAACCTTTCAAGGTGATCCTTTGGATAATCCTTCCAGTCCGCTTGCTACACGGGTAATCTATTTCGAGTATGATAGCAGTGAAATAACGGCAGACTATCAGGAAAGCGTATTGGCTCATGGTGGGTATCTTGCCGAGAACCCGGATGCTAGTGTTACTCTTGAAGGTCATACAGATGAACGTGGTTCACGCGAGTACAATATAGGTCTTGGTGAGCGTAGGGCACAGGCTGTGCGTCGCTTGTTATTGTTTCAGGGTGCATCAGACAAACAGGTTGTTGTAGTGAGTTATGGTGAGGAAAAACCTGTAGCAGAAGGGCGTGATGAAATGAATTATGGTCAGAACCGCCGTGTTGAGATTATCTACAAGAGGTAGAAAATGAATAAAAAGTATTATCTATTTGGTTTGAGTGTATTGCTGGGGACGCAGTTAGCATTTGCGCAAGAGCCAGGTTTAGTCATTGATCAGTCATCTGTTGCTAATACAGCGATATCTACTGATAGGCCATTTCGGAACCGGAGTATTGTAGAATTACTCAACAAACTTGATCAGTTACAAAAAGAGATCAGGCAGCTCCGTGGTGATTTTGAAGTTGTGAATCATGAACTATCGGGTATAAAACATCGTCAGCGAGAACTCTATCTTGATATGGATCGGCGTTTACGTGATGTTGAACTCGGGTCAGTAAAGGCACCGGTTAACACAAATCAGACACCTGTTGAGACAGGAAAGTCCCAAACAACACAAGCTACGGATAATACACAACAACAGACATCCACCCGGAAGCCATCAACACCAACGCGTGCAGAGAAAGACGGATACCATAGTGCATGGAATCTACTTAAAGAAGGTCGTTATGACCGTTCAATAAAATCTTTTTCAAGCTTTCTGGTTAAATACCCGGGAAGCGCATTATCCGGTAATGCACAATATTGGTTAGGTGAGGCGAATTATGTTTCACGCAAGTACAAACAAGCCGTGAAAGAATTTGGTCTGGTAATTTCAGCTTACCCGGATAGTCTCAAGTTACCAGATGCAATGTTAAAACTGGGTTTTACCTATTATGAATTAAGGCAATGGGGCAAGGCACGTGAAATGCTTGAAGGCGTTATGCAAAACTATCCGAAAAGCTCTGCCGCCAGATTGGCAGGGATTCGATTAAAGCGAATGCAACGCGAGGGCAATTAGCCTGCAAACACGAACAAGCATGCAAGAAGACGCTTGAATACGTAAATCGTACAGTAAGGATATTCAACGTATAGTTGGAAGAGATAATGAACCCTGTAAGCTTGGTTGCTTACGGGGTTTTATTTTGTGGGTGATTTATTCACTCCCACGAAAACACTAATCACGCAAAGAGGGTCAAGATTGCCTCTCAACCAGAA
>JAADHQ010000085.1 GCA_013151795.1 Gammaproteobacteria bacterium
ATGCATCGTTGTTATTTTTCACGTTAAAAAAGCACGGTATTTACCGAGCCAGTAAAGGTTGGTCGCTTTTGCTTATGCAATTGTTTGCGGCTTGTTTTGTCATGCTGTTATTTTTATGGTGGGCGAAGGATGATGTTAATACCTGGCTGGCGTGGGGCGCAATGGATCGAGTCTGGAACCTGTTGTGGTTAATTTTTGCTGCAGGCGGTATTTATGTAGTGTTTTTATTGATTGTCGGTGTTCGTCCCTGGCGGTGGAAGGTGCCGGTTGTTGAGTAGTTTTGTTTTTTAAATATTTAACGCGGAGGCGCAAAGATGCAGAGGGCGTGAAGGTTTTTTTCAGGCATATTGCACTGCCAAGCATATTGGCGCCTTATATGGGAAGCGACCCGTGGTCGCGAAACGTCACTTCGCACTTCCATGTGCTCTCGTGACATAAGCATATCCCTGTGCAAAATCGCGACCACGGGTCGCTTTCCACAACAGAATAATATTTTATTCTATATTAATTTTTTCACTTCGCGCCCTCTGCGTCTTTGCGCCTCCGCGTTAAAAGGCTTAAAATTACTCAACCGATCTTTGTATATTCCCTCTTTTCCCTTTAAACTTATATATTAATTACTTTTTCCAAACCACATCATGGAACTCATACGCGGCCTACATAATCTTCGCCCTCAGCATCGTGGTTGCGTCGCCACGATTGGTAATTTTGATGGCGTGCATCTTGGTCATCAGGCGGTACTGGGGCAATTGGCAGAACAGGCCGAAGCCATGGGTTTGCCGACCATGGTGGTGACGTTCGAGCCACAGCCGCAGGAGTTTTTTGCGCCGGCCCAGGCCAAACCCCGATTGACCCGTTTTCGTGAAAAATATCAGGCACTCAAACGTTATTCGGTTGATCGTGTTTTATGCCTGCGCTTTGATGCCTCATTCGCCTCTATGACAGCAGAGGATTTTATTGATCAGGTGCTGATGCAGGGGCTGGATGTTAAATATCTGGTTGTCGGCGATGACTTTCAGTTTGGTAAAGACCGGCAAGGTAACTTTGAGCTGCTGCGTGCAGCCGGGCAACAGCTGGGGTTCCCGGTGGTAAATATGCATACCTTTAATATAGAAGGTGAACGTGTCAGTAGCACGCGGATACGTGATGCACTGGAGATTGGTGATTTGTTATTGGCCGAGCAATTACTGGGCCGGCCTTATCGAATGTGCGGGCGGGTTGCTCATGGTGACAAGCGAGGCCGAACAATTGGTTTTCCTACGGCTAACATTCACCTTCACCGTAAAACCTCGCCAGTGCAGGGTGTTTATGCAGTGGAAATGTTTGGCGTGAAGGGCGAGCCTGTGGCCGGTATTGCAAATGTAGGCAATCGGCCGACGGTTGACGGAACGCGCAGCCTGCTTGAAGTGCATTTGTTTGATTTTGATGAAGAAATATATGGAAGCTATGTGCATGTTAACTTTGTACACAAGATCCGCGATGAAATGAAATTTGATTCATTTGATGTGTTGAAAGAACAGATCAAGAAAGATGAAAAGCAGGCCAGGGAGTGGTTTGATAGCCGAGATTAGTGTTGGCTGTATTTTGATTATTTTTTAACGCAGAGGCGCAAAGTCGCAAAGGACGCAGAGTTTAAATTTGTTTTTGTGGGAAGCGACCCATGGTCGTGATAAATATAAAATCGTGACCATGTGTCGCTTCCCACATATATACCGATTACAGATTGCCCTTGAAAAATTGTGAGTAATATTTCTTTTTGGCACGTACCTTTCCCCTGTCACCAATAACAAGTATCATAACCCCTTAAATAACTGATTAATGAGTGAAAGTAGAAAGATAATGGCCGATTACAAGCACACCTTGAATCTACCCAGGACAGACTTCCCGATGCGAGGCAATCTGGCGAACAAAGAGCCTGTCATGTTGAAAAAATGGCAGGAGATGGATTTGTATGCGCAAATTCGTAAAGTTTCTGCGGGTAAGCCCAAATTCATCCTGCATGATGGCCCTCCATATGCCAATGGCGAAATCCATATTGGCCATGCTGTTAACAAGATCCTTAAAGACGTTATTGTCAAATCACAAACACTCAACGGGTTTGATGCACCCTATGTTCCCGGGTGGGATTGTCATGGCCTGCCGATTGAACTTAATGTAGAGAAAAAAATAGGCAAGGCCGGGGTAAAAGTCGAAGCATCTGTTTTCCGAAAAGCTTGTCGTGAATACGCAGGCAAGCAGGTAAACAAACAGCGCGAAGATTTTAAACGCCTGGGTGTATTTGGCGAATGGGATAATCCCTACCTGACTATGGATTTTCAGTTTGAAGCTGATATCGTCCGTTCACTTGCAAAAATTATTGATAATGGCCACATGCACAAAGGTTCGAAGCCAGTGCATTGGTGTACTGATTGTGGTTCGGCGCTGGCCGAGGCAGAAGTCGAATATGAAGACAGAACCTCGCCCGCAATTGATGTTCGTTTTACCGTGCTGGATGCAGAAAGCCTGTTTGCGCGTTGTGCTGATGTAAAAGAAGGTACCGGCCCGTTGTCTGTGGTGATCTGGACTACGACCCCGTGGACCTTGCCTGCTAATCAGGCCGTTTCACTAAATCCCGGGCTGGATTATGTGGTGATTCAGTGTGATGGAGTTGCCGAGCATGAACACGAGCAACTGGTTCTGGCCGAAGCATTGTTGTCGGATGCAGTCAGTCGTTATGAACTTGAAGATTATCAGATTATCGCTCGATGCAAGGGTAGTGATCTTGAAGGACTGAAGTTGCAACACCCGTTTTATGATCGTGAAGTCCCGGTTATTGTTGGTGATCATGTGACGACTGAAGCAGGGACAGGTTGTGTGCATACCGCACCAGGGCATGGTCAGGAAGATTATGTTGTTGGTAGTCGGTATGACCTCAAGGTCGATAATCCGGTGGGGGGAAATGGTTGTTTCTTACCCGATACAGAATTATTTGCAGGCGAGCATGTTTTTTCTGCGAACGATCATGTGCTGGATGTATTAAAGGCGAATGGCAAGCTCGTTCATCATGCTGCATTACGACATAGTTATCCTCATTGCTGGCGACATAAAACGCCGATTATCTTTCGTGCAACACCACAGTGGTTTATCAGTATGGAACAAAACGGTTTGCGAAATGCGGCCATGGCTGAGATTACAAAAACACATTGGATGCCCGATTGGGGACAAGCACGTATAGAGAGTATGGTCACAAACAGACCGGACTGGTGTGTGTCACGTCAACGTACCTGGGGTGTGCCGATTCCTGTGTTTGTGCATAAGGAAACCAGCGAGCTTCACCCGGATACCGCCAACTTGATCGAACAGGTTGCCGGTCTTATTGAACAGAAAGGCATTGATGCCTGGTTTGAACTGGATGCAGCCGAGCTGCTGGGTGATGGCGCAGAAAATTATGACAAGGTGAGTGATACGCTGGATGTCTGGTTTGACTCGGGTGTGACGCATAACGCAGTGTTGAACAGACGAGAGCAGCTGACATATCCCGCTGACTTGTATCTGGAAGGGTCGGACCAGCATCGCGGGTGGTTCCAGTCATCATTGCTGACATCCGTGGCGATGAATAATTGTGCGCCTTATAAATCGGTTCTTACACATGGTTTTACTGTGGATGCAAAAGGACAGAAAATGTCCAAGTCCAAGGGTAATGTGGTTGCACCGCAAAAAATAGTTAACAGGCTGGGTGCAGATATTCTTCGATTATGGGTAGCTGCGACAGATTACCGAAATGAAATGACGGTATCGGATGAAATATTGAACCGGGTTGCTGACTCATATCGTCGCATCAGAAATACGTCGCGTTATTTATTGTCGAATCTTGATGGTTTTAACCCTGAAACAGATATGTTGTCTGCAGAACAAATGTTGCCGCTGGATCGTTGGGCTGTAGCACGAACCCTTCAGGTGCAAAATGAATTGAGCAAGGCTTATGATGAATATCAGTTCCATGCTATTTATCAAAGGCTGCATACATTTTGTAATATTGATATGGGCAGTTTTTATCTGGATGTGACCAAGGATCGTCAATATACCACTGGTCAAAATAGCGTTGCACGTCGTTCAGCACAGACAGCGATGTATCATATTATAGAAGCGATGACTCGATGGCTTGCGCCCATACTGAGCTTTACCGCCGAGGAACTTTGGCAGCATATACCCGGCAAACGAGGTGAATCGGTTTTTCTGGAAGGCTGGTACACCGGGTTGTTTGATTTGCATGAAGGCGAGCAGTTTGATCATGCATTCTGGAAGCTGGTGATGGAGACACGTGAAGCCGTTAGTAAAGAACTGGAAAAACTACGTGTTGCCGGAGGCATTGGTTCGGGTCTTGATGCTGAGGTGAAATTGTATTGTGGTCAGGAAATTTATACCCAATTATCCAAACTTGAAGACGAGTTACGTTTTGTTCTGATTACATCTTATGCCAATGTTTATCGTGATACAGAAAAAACAGATGACGCTATTCATTTTGAGCTGAGTACCAACGATGAGATATGGGTTGCTGTTTCAGTATGTGCCCATAAGAAATGTGTACGTTGCTGGCATCATCGAGACGATGTCGGAAAGCATAGTGAGCATCCCGAGTTATGTGGTCGTTGTATCGATAATATTGATGGCGATGGTGAGCCAAGGGAATTTGCCTGATGTTGAAATTTCTGTGGGTGGCATTGGTCGTTATTATTCTGGATCAGGTAAGTAAACAGCTGGCAGAATACTATCTGGTGTATAGCGTGCCTATACCCGTTATACCATTTTTTAACTGGACGCTTTCATATAATGCAGGTGCTGCATTCAGTTTTCTGAATGACGCAGGTGGCTGGCAACGCTGGTTTTTTATTGTTCTCGCTCTGGTTGTTAGTGTGGCGATTGTTATGTGGATTAAAAAACTGACATCACAGGATAAATGGGTGGCCATTGCATTATCTCTGGTGTTGGGTGGCGCAATCGGTAATGTGATAGACCGGTTTTTATATGGGCATGTGATTGATTTTCTCCACGTATATTATGGTCAGTGGAGTTGGCCAATATTTAATATTGCAGATTCGGCTATTTCAATAGGTGTTGCGATCTTGTTGTGGGACGGTTTTTTTGGCGGCAAGGAAAAGGAAGACTGATTCAGGAAAAATCATGGCTGAAGATATGACTATAAAACCGGATGACGAAGTTGTTTTACATTGTTCCATTACATTGAAAGATGGAACCGTGGCAGAGAATACATTTGGTGATGAACCAATACGAATTATTATGGGTAATGAGGATGTATTAATCAGTGGCTTGCAACTCGCATTGTATGGATTAAAGGTGGGAGACAAGGAAAGCGTTATTATCGATGCAGAAGATGCCTTTGGCCCGACAGATGGCGAGGCTATTCAGGATATGCCGCTGTCTGATTTTCCGGAAGAAATGAAACCGGAAGCAGGGCAGATTATTGCCTTTTCTACTCCTGATGGAGATGAGATACCGGGTGCGGTGGTTGAGGTTGGTGAACAGACGGTACAGGTTGATTTTAATCATCCGTTAGCAGGGCATGAAATTCGTTTTGAAGCTGAGATACTGGATATTATTCCTGGTGGTGAGGGTTAGTTGTTTCTGGGTTGATATTTTTTCTGATGTTT
>JAADHQ010000075.1 GCA_013151795.1 Gammaproteobacteria bacterium
ACAGCCTGGGTCAACTCGGATCCAATTCCACGATGCGACTGTGAGGGGACAACGGCCATAGGAGCAAGTGCCAGGATGTCTTCGCTGTCTTTCCCCTTTAACATACGCACTTTCGTTAATAATACGTGGCCGACTATCCGGCCATTAAACTCGGCCACCAGTGATAGTTCAGGTATGAATCCTGAGGACGAGCGTAATGAATCTACTAATCCGACTTCATCATCACCTTCAAATGCACTTAAATGTACGACATCAATAGCCCTGATATCTTCAGGATTTTCCTCACGGACCTGAATTGTAGACATAGTTTACTCCTGACAAAAAAATAAATAATAACCTTGTTCTTAACCTTAGACTATAGCGCCTGTGTACCTTGCGCAAGCCCTCTGTTAAAAAATATTTTTCTGCAATAAATGTTACCTTTTCTATTCTCGTTGCCAGGATGAAAAATCCGATATCATCCAAACTTTGATACATATTTTATATTTACAGATAAAACCAGATAAAATGCTTAATTATGTAGTCAAACACTGTAAAATAATGTAAAAATGAATGTTACTCACTAACTTATATAATTCTTACTCAGGGAGGATAACGGGTGGTAAATACTGCGCTCAGGCTGATCATCATAGATGATTCACTGAATGAAGCTGAATCAATCGTCAGCCTGCTGAAAAATGCTGGTATTGCTGTACGCATGCAATATGTCGAAAGCATGGATGACTTAACAGAAACGCTCGCCCCCCAGTCCCACGACCTGATCTTTTGCAACATAGTATCATTAGATCCCATGCTCGCTCAGGTCTTGCAAACTGCGAAAAAGGTTGACTCTGATATCAGCGTTATCGCCACCCATAATGAAGAAGATCACGAATTCAGGGCTGAGGCCTTAACCGCAGGGGCAAGGGACCTGATTGTCAAGAATAGTCCTGCTCATTTCGAAATGGTTACAAAACGTGAAGTAGAATACGTTGCTCTCAAGAGACGATTTAAAAACTGCAACAATTCTTTACGTGAATCTGAAAAAAGATGTCACACCCTGCTTGATAGTTCACGTGATGCCATCACCTACATACATGAAGGCATGCACCTCTATGCCAATCAGGTCTATCTTGATACTTTTGGCTTCCCTAATCTTGAAGAAATTGAAGGCACACCGATAATGGACATGGTGATCGAAAGTGATCACGAACAACTCAAAAAATACATTCGCATGTACAGCAAGGGTGAAAGTCGTACGCGCGCACTTGAAGTCACAGGCTTGCGGCCTAATGGCAAAAAATTCCGGGCCCAAATGGAATTTTCTCCAGCCAGTATTGAATTGGAACCCTGTACACAAATTATTATCAGGGATCAGTCACTCAATAAGGAACTGGAGAAAAAATTAAAATTCCTGAGCAAAAAAGATGTGCATACTGGTCTGTTTAACCGGCAGTATTTCATGGAGATACTTGAAGACACTGTCAAACTTGCTTATGAAGACCGTAACAGTCGATCATTACTTTTTATTGAACCGGATAATATTAAATTTATTAAAGAAACATTAGGCATCAGTGGTGTCGATGCCGTCCTCAGTGATATTGCCGATATCTTACGTGACATTCTGGGTGAACACTCCACCCTTGCACGGTTTAGTGATACTGCCTTTACGGTCATAAGCGACATACATGATACCAATGAGTTAATGTCACTTGCTGACAAGATCAGGGCTTCAGTAGAAGCTCATATTTCCGAGGTAGATGGTCAATCAATTACCTTCACCTGCAGTATTGGTGTTGCTCAATTCAATGGCTCGGAAAAAAATGCGCACGAAGTCGTTTCACATGCAGACCTTGCCTGTGAACTGGCTCATGATGAAAAAGGCAACTGCGTTCACTTGCATAATCCCATCGCTGACGAAAAAGCCAGTAGAGAACGTGACATACACTGGTCTAAAACAATTGAACATGCTCTTAATCACAACCTTTTCTCATTGGCCTATCAGCCTATTGCCAGTCTGCACGGTGACACCTCTGAAAAATATGAGATTCTGTTGCGAATGGTAAATGAACATGATGAACCTGTTTCTCCAGGTAAATTTTTTCCTGCAGCAGAAGAACATGGTATGAGCATCGCTGTAGATCGCTGGGTCATTGTGCACTCGCTAAAGGTATTAAGAGAACGTATCCTTTCCGGTAAAGACACCATGTTATTCATCAAGCTATCAAAAGACACGATGACAGATAAAAATATGCTTGGCTGGATTACCGAAGTCATTAAAAAAGCAAAAGTAGACCCCAGGAAAATCGTGTTTGAAGCACATGAACAAAGTATTAATAACATCTTGCGTCAGGCAAAAGATCTTATTGATGGCTTAAGGGCAATTAAATGCGGGTTCTGTCTGGAACATTTTGGCACCGGCGATAATTCAATACAGATTATCAAACATATCAATGCTAACTTTATTAAAATCGATGGCTCCTTTATGCGTAACCTTGGCAGCAACCAGGAAAACCAGGCAATGGTTAAGTCCATGACCGAACTGGCGCAATCAAAGAAAGCAGCAACCATTGCAGAATTCGTAGAGGACGCCAGTAGTCTGGCTGTTTTATGGCAATGTGGCGTAAACTATATTCAGGGGAATTTTCTGCAGCAACCACAAGACATAATGGATTATGATTTTGAAGGTGACGAAGACGACGAGATATAAGTCAGATCTTTTTTGGCAAAGCATCCTTGCTTACAAACAGTTTCAACCTGTCTCTCCCTTGCTATAACATTTTCACATTATCTCTCAGGAGCCTTTGATCAATTCGCCTTGGGGCAATCTAAAGCTTATGAGAAACCAGCCCATCTGCCAATTTTGGCTCAAACCAGGTAGATTTAGGCGGCATAACTTCGTTTGCATCCGCGACAGCCATCAAGTCTGACAAGCTGGTCGGAAACAATGAAAAAGCAATAGCCATTTCACCACTATCAACACGTTTCTCAAGCTCCTGTAATCCCCTTATTCCACCAACAAAATCTATGCGTTTATCACGCCTGGGGTCTTGTATATTTAAAACAGGGTCAATCAGATTATTTGCCAACAAGCTGACATCCAGTCTGGCTACGGGATCATCTGCAGGCACTTTATCTGTATGTATATCGAGCTGATACCAACGCCCCTGCATATACATTCCAAACTGCCCTGCATGTGTCGGTTTTACCGGAGAATCTGACTCGGATATATCAAATGATGAAGCGACCTGTTTAATAATTTCATCACTGCTCAGGTTATTTAAATCCTTTATCACTCTATTGTAATCGAGAATATTCATTTGGTTATCCGGAAAAATAACCGACAGAAAATAATTATATGGTTCATCTCCCGTGTGCTGATTATTTTCCTGTTTATGCTGTGCCGCTATCCTGGAGGCCGCAGCTGATCGATGATGCCCGTCAGCAATGTATAAACAATCCATATCATCAAAATATTGAGTAAGACTGGCCACTTGCGTTGCGTCGTCAATCACCCAGATAGTATGTTGAACATTATCATCTGCCTTCAGGTCATATTCGGGCTTACCCTGAGTAACTGATTCAAGTACCTTGTCAACATCGGCATTCTGACGATAAGTTAAAAACACCGGGCCCGTTTGTGCATTTAATGCATCTATCTGACGTGTTCGGTCATCTTCTTTTTCAGGACGTGTGAATTCATGTTTGCGGATACGGTTTGTATCATAATCAGCCACATTCGCCACAACAACCAAACCTGTTTGCTCCTGATCACCCATGATTAACCGGTAAGCGTAATAACAAGGCTTGTCGTCTTGTATAAGAATGCCGTCAGTTATCAGTTTATTCAGATTATCAGCCCCTTTTTGATAGACAGCTGCATCAAACGGGTTTGTATCTTCAGGGAGATCGATCTCAGGTTTTGAGATATGTAAAAAACTGTAGGGGCGGCCTTCTGCCCTTACTCTTGCTTCTTCAGTACTTAATACATCGTAAGGGGGAGCCACAACTTCTGTTGCTTTTTCCTGCCTTGGGCGCAGACCTTGGAAGGGGCGAATCAACGTCATATCTTATTCCTTGAACAACTAAAAGTTGGCTATTGTAGCGGCTAAAGCAACCGCTTGCACGACCAACTAAACAACAATGGCATAATATTATATTTTTCAACCAGATATATTAAGTAATACGGTGACATTTCCATGTTTTTATCTACAATACACATTACTCAGGAGCGAAAAAACAGGCAAAACTGTGTTAAAATCAATTCGATATTAAATCACACCAATATATTTACGTGGGTGATATGACTTATAATCTTTACCCTAAGGAAATTAACTCGAGGAGCAAGAGTGCTGCAATTTGCAGAACTATCCCGCTGATGACCCAGGTTATCCATTTTAATTATGTCCAGTTCAGGAAATAAAACAGAAGCACAGGACGCGGATTTCAGTAAAAAATCTATACCGCAAGCTGAATTATTTGAACCTGAAAGTGCCCGACGCTCTTTTTTTGACCGCCATATACCCATTGCTATCAAACTTGCTATTGCCATCGGGATACTCCTGACAATTGCCATGAGCATGTTAGGTGCGCTTATCGTCAACAATCAGACACAATTATTAAATCGCCAGATACATTCAACAGGTCGTACCGTTGTTCAGCAAATGGCTGAATCGGCAAAAGAGCTATTACTCGCAAACGACGTATTGCAACTGGAGATCCTTGCATACAATCTTGGTACTTCTGAAAACATTATTGGCACAGCCATCTACTCTACCGATCTTAAATTACTTGCCAGCTCAGGACAAAACCCTTTTCAATCCCATGCCCCATATGAGAACAAAAAAAAATCATTCTTCACTGGTAGCCCAAAGACACTTGAGTGGCAGATGGAAAATTCTACCAAAGGACAGCTGGATGCAATTTCATTCATGTCACCTGTGCACTTCAAGGACCTGACCGCAGGACACGTACTCATCAGCTTTAGCCGTAATGGTATCAATCAGGCTATCCATGAAGTCGTGCGCTCAATTATCACTGTGACCGCTTTACTGATCATCATTGGCATTATCATCTCTTATCTTTTAGGTAAAAGGTTGACCAGACCCATCCAGCATTTACTTGATGCAAGTCGAGCCATTGACGAAGGACAATATGATATTCAACTAACCAGCCAACGTAATGATGAAATTGGCTACCTGATGAATTCATTAAACAACATGGCGCACGGAATGATACAAAAGGAGCAGGTTGAAGCTGCCTTTAATCGACATGTCTCTCCAAATATTGCAAAGGAAATCCTCAGTAACCTTGATGAAGTCAAACTCGGCGGCACCCATGTATTTTCCACAGTTTTGTTTGTCGATATTGTTGGCTTTACTGCCACGTCCGAGTCTCTTGCACCTCAAGCCGTTGCAGAGTTACTGAATGAATTTTATAGTTATGTCACGCATAGCGTGCACTTATTTAAAGGCACCATAGACAAATATATAGGCGACTGCGCCATGGTTGTTTTTGGTGTACCCGAACCTGATGAAGACCATGTCTACCATGCGATTGCCTACGCTGTATTTTTACAGCGCATGACAAAACATATTAACAAAATCAGAGCGGCTCAAAATAAACCTCCTATTCATTATCGTATTGGAATAAACTGCGGCGAAATGCTTGCAGGCAACATGGGGTCAAGTACAAGAATGCAGTATACTGTTGTAGGAGATAGCGTAAATCTGGCATCACGACTGGCAGCTATCGCGGACACAGATCAAATCATGATATCAGAAGAAACCTACATGATCCCCAATGTAAAGCGGCGCATCATTGCCCAGAAATATCAATCTCTATCCGTCCGGGGAAAAATAAAACCGGTCAGCACCTACCTGGTACACGATGTCAGGGAAGCTGAACAAATTAAAATCGAAAAATTAATTGACCAACTAATGCTGAGCATGGAGCAAGAATCCGAATGAAAAATATTTTACCATTAGTTTATATTTTTCTGTTTCTGATCATGACAAGCTGTGTTGTTTTAAACGAAACAAAAGCCCCCAGCTCAAGCCAGATTACAACATGGCTTACCAACCAGCAATTTGGCAAGGCACTTGATGCGTTAAATATGCAATACAATATCAGCCCAACAACTGAACTGGCGACACAGATAAAACTGGTTATTGATCAGGCAAATGACTTTGACAGAGAATCAAGCCGTGACATTAACCGCCTCATCAATGAACACAAACTTATTCTCGCCAGCGAAAGATTAACATCAGCCTTGTCACTTCACCCGAATGGGAAGCAACTACTTATCACCCAAAAACGACTAAGGAACACCCAAAGAACACGTGTCAGTCGACTCCAGGCCACTCAACTGCTAGCAAAAGCAGAATGGTTACTGAAAGCCCGAAAAATTGAAAATTCGCTGCTTAAAATTAAACAAAAAGCTGAAAACAGCACCGATGATTTAATTGTTGAATCAAACGACATTCAGGAAACTGCAGCAGAACTCTATCATCTGGGCCTGAAAGCGACTCAAAAAGGTGACTTTGAACTGGCCGATAGCACGCTGACCATGTCCAATAAATTATTCAAGCGAAATTTTACTACATCTGCCCTGGCTCGATTGAAACAACTCACCGACAAGCATAATCAGGAGCGCCTGAATTTAATCAGGCAAGAAAATAAACGCAAAAGCATTCGCCTTGCAATAAAACGAAAACAGCATGATGAATTAAAAAAAGAAACTAATAAATATGAATTCAACGTTATTTATTTCAAAACAAAATCAATGCTTAAAGATAATCAACTTTCTGCTGCCAAAACCAACCTTGACAGACTTGAACAATTAATTCCGGGTGAAAAAAGATTACTGGTTTTAAATACAACATTTGCAAAAAAACTACCTGAGCATATCAAGGCTCTGATAAATCGCGGGCGACAATTTTACATTAACGGAAAAATACGAAAAGCGCGTAATATATGGTACAAGGCATTAATTCTTTCACCCAGAAATGAACAAATTATCGAAAATATAAATCGTGCTAACAAGGTACTGGGCAGGCTTAATGAATTAAAGGGAAAGGGAAAGGGAAAGGAAAAGGAAAAGAATAATAACTAGGGCTATTATCCAGGCTCCTATATTAACTATAAACCCGAATTTTTATTCTTACACTATTAACCAGCCAAAAAATTCTTATCCAGTGCCTAGGGAATATAGTAAAAATAAATTAACCTGCCATGACCTGTTATTTTACCTGGAAAAAAATACACGGGTTACGTTATGCAGGTTTTTAGAATATCTCCAGTAAATAATTATTCCTTTTCTTCCTTGATATCCACCACCATTCTGTAAACTGAACGATATCCCTGTGGTAATTTCTTGCCGCGTCGCCCTCTTTCACCAACATATTCATCCACCTCATCAGGCTTCATGGTTTTATGTCGCTGGCCGGAATGAATCGTTAACTTTTCTCCATCTTGCACACAAACTAATGCAGATACATAACCTTCCCGACTCGCAACTCGTGCGGAAGGTATGCCAATTATTTTATTTCCTTTGCCTTTAGGTAATTGAGGTAAATCATTTAACGGAATAACCAGCATATGCCCTTCAGTTGTGGCCACCACAACCCAATCATCATCATAACTGCGAACGATCAACGGTGCCAAGGCCTCTGAGCCTTTAGGAACAGACAGCACACGTTTACCTGCTTTATTACGAGAGACCATTTCTTCAAGCTTGATCACAAAACCGTAACCTGCATCGGACGATAATAAAACCAGATCATCAGGCTGCCCCATTATAACACCTACAAATCGCGCCCCTTGCGGTGGCTTGAGTCGGCCACTTAACGGTTCACCGTAACCTCGCGCGGATGGTAAATTATGAGCCGAAATAGCATAAGCCCTTCCTGTAGAATCGAAGAATATCGCCAATTGGTTACTTCGGCCACAGGCACTGGACAGGTATTTGTCTCCTGATTTATAGGATAAGGTCATTGCATCTACTTCGTGACCTTTTGCCGAGCGCACCCAACCTTTTTCGGACAATATAATAGTAACCGGTTCAACGCTGATTAAAGCAGATTCATCCATTGCCTGCGCTATTTCTCTTTGGACAATTTTAGAACGCCTGTCGTCTCCGTACTCTTTTGCATCAGCCTGTAATTCTTTTTTAATCAGCGTTTTCATGCGCTGGGTAGAGCCTAGTGTTTTTTCCAGGTCAGATTTCTCGTCCCGCAATTCTTTTTGTTCTTCTCTGAGCTTCATTTCTTCCAGGCGAGCAAGCTGTCTTAATCTCGTATCAAGAATAAAGTCTGCCTGTATTTCTGTTAGTTTAAATCGCTTGATAAGTGCAGCTTTTGGTTTGTCTTCCTTCCTGATGATTTTTATTACTTCATCAATATTAAGAAATACAACCAATAATGCATCCAGCAAATGTAAACGCTCATTTACTTTATCAAGACGATATTGCAATCGGCGGGTTACAGTTGCCGTTCTGAACTGCAACCATTCCTTGAGAGTATCACGCAGATTTTTTACTCGTGGTCGCCCATCCAGACCAATCATATTCATATTGACGCGGTAGGTTCTTTCCAGATCAGTTGTTGCAAACAAATGCGCCATCAATTCGTCTGTATTAACTCTATTTGAACGTGGCGTTATAACCAATCGGGTAGGATTTTCATGGTCGGACTCATCCCGCAGGTCTTCTACCATCGGTAACTTTTTCGCTATCATCTGTTGCGCAATTTGCTCAATAACCTTGGCACCCGATACCTGATGTGGTAACGCGGTAATAATAATATCAACACCTTCTTTCTCAAAAAGCGCACGCATACGCATAGACCCGTTGCCAGTTTCATACATGGCTCGAATATCCGACATGGGTGTAATAATTTCAGCATCGGTCGGGTAATCCGGGGCCTTTACAAACTTGCATAAATCAGCAACTGTGGATTTAGGTTTATCCAGTAACAAGATACAGGCAGATACCAGTTCCCGTAAATTATGAGGTGGTATATCAGTTGCCATCCCCACTGCAATACCGGAAATACCATTTAATAACACATGCGGAATGCGTGCAGGCAATACAGAAGGTTCACGAAGCGTACCATCAAAATTAGGCACCCAGTCTACTGTACCCAGACTTACTTCCTTGAGTAATAATTCAGATATTTTCGATAATCGCGCCTCTGTATAACGCATGGCAGCGAAAGATTTAGGATCATCCGGCGAACCCCAGTTACCTTGCCCATCAACCAAAGGATAACGGTAAGTAAATGATTGAGCCATGTGAACCATCGCTTCATAACAGGCACTAT
Organism: Gammaproteobacteria bacterium; assembly: GCA_013151795.1. Lineage (GTDB taxonomy): Bacteria > Pseudomonadota > Gammaproteobacteria > JAADHQ01 > JAADHQ01 > JAADHQ01. The sequence goes on from JAADHQ010000075.1 coordinate 9,300, forward strand.
CACCATGCGGATGGAATTTACCTAATACATCACCTATTGTACGTGCAGATTTTTTATATTTTGATCCGGCTTTCAGACCCAGGTCTGACATGGCATAGATAATACGTCGCTGCACCGGTTTTAAGCCATCACCGATTTGTGGCAGCGCCCTGTCAAGAATGACATACATGGAGTAGTCCAGATATGCCTTTTCTGTAAATTCTTTAAGTGGAAGTTTTTCTATTCCTTCGTAATCAAATTCTATGTTATCGCCCATTGAGCTTATTCCAGTTTGTTAGTATTTTAACTATTTAATACGATAGTCTTATTAAAAAACTACACTTCAGCAAGATCACCTTTCTTCTCTAGCCAGCTTTTTCTGTCTGCACTTCGTTTTTTTGACAACAACATATCCATCTTTTCGTTGGTATTATCACCCGCACTAATTGTTAACTGCACAAGACGTCGGGTATCCGGGGACAGGGTTGTTTCACGTAGTTGCAATGGATTCATTTCTCCCAGGCCTTTAAAGCGCTGTACATTTACCTTGCCTTTTTTCTTCTCTGCAGCAATACGGTCGAGAATACCCTGCTTCTCGGCATCATCAAGCGCATAAAAAACTTCCTTGCCAATATCAATTCGAAATAAAGGAGGCATTGCTATATAAACGTGCCCAGCCATTACCAGCGGTTTAAAGTGGCGTAAAAACAATGCGCATAAGAGCGTTGCTATATGTGCACCATCTGAATCAGCATCTGCCAGCACACAAACCTTGCCATATCTCAAACCTTTTAAATCATTGGAGCCGGGATCAACGCCAATTGCGACTGAAATATCATGGACTTCCTGCGAACCCAGTACGACCTGCGGATCAACCTCCCAGGTGTTCAGTATCTTGCCTCGTAATGGCATAATCGCCTGAAAAGTTCGATCCCTCGCCTGCTTGGCGGAACCGCCCGCAGAATCACCCTCCACCAGAAATAATTCAGTACGATCAAGGTCAGAGGATGAACAATCAGATAACTTTCCAGGTAACGCAGGGCCTTGCGTAATCTTTTTTCTGACTACCTTCTTGCCAGCACGCAAGCGAGATTGCGCATTGGCGATTGCAAGCTCTGCAATTTTCTCCCCTGTTTCTGTATGCTGGTTAAGCCAGAGACTGAATGCGTCTTTTACTACGCCTGATACAAACGCAGCACATTCTCTTGATGATAATCGCTCTTTAGTTTGACCTGAAAACTGCGGGTCCATTAATTTAATAGATAATATGTAACTCACTTTTTCCCATACATCCTCAGGTGTCAGCTTTACACCTCGTGGGAGCAGGCTGCGAAATTCACAAAACTCCCGAATAGCATCTGACAATCCTGTACGCATCCCGTTTACGTGAGTCCCTCCTTGTGCAGTAGGAATAAGGTTGACATAACTTTCTGAAATACCTTCGCCACCATGCGGCAACCATACAACTGCCCACTCGGCTGCCTCATTGTTACCATGAAGAGAACCAGTAAAGGCGTCTGTTGGCAATGTCTCTGCCCCCTGAAGTTCTCCATTAAGATAAAAACCCAGCCCTTCTTCAAACTTCCATTCAATTTTTTCTTTATTTTTTTCATCATAAAAACGAATGATCAAACCCGGGCATAATACTGCTTTGGCACGTAATAAATGTTTTAATCGGGTAACGGCAATTTTTTCAGAATCAAAAAAACTTCCATCTGGCCAAAAGCGTACAGTAGTTCCGGTATTAGCCTTGCCCACCTTCCCAACCACTTCCAGCCTGGATGTTCTTTTACCATTAGCAAAAGCAATATTATATTCTTTTCCACCACGACGAACCCATACTTCAAGATGTTTTGACAAGGCGTTTACAACAGATACGCCTACACCATGCAACCCTCCGGAAAAGGTATAATTATCGTCTGAAAATTTTCCACCCGCATGTAACTTGGTCAGAATTAATTCTACTCCGGGTATTTTTTCTTTAGGGTGGATATCAACCGGCATTCCGCGACCATCGTCGCTAACCTCAACTGAGCCATCTTTATACAAGGTCACTTCTATCTTTTTTGCATAACCTGCAACGACTTCATCTACGCTGTTATCGATTACTTCCTGAGCCAGATGATTAGGCCGGGTTGTATCGGTATACATTCCCGGGCGTTTCCGGACAGGCTCCAGGCCACTTAATACCTCGATAGATGAAGCATCATAACTCCTACTCATAAAATACAACCTTTATCATTATTTTTACCGAACCTGTTACAGGATTACTCTGTTGCATCTTCTTCAATAAAATCACCCGGAGGGTATTTTAGTAATTGCACAATATCACTTCTTTTACCGTTTATAATGCTATTATCACATAAATAATAATTAAATAGATTATCACGAAAAGCACTAACACCTCCCCCGCCGATTCTGTGCCACCTGGAAACAAATGCTTCCTTTAATGGCTGATCGTTTATTGCGGACGCGTAAAGTTTATATTCCCGCGTGTCACAACGAATGCCCTCGTAAAAGACATTTTTGATGCCCGTTGGTGTTTCGATGACGACTGTATAGCGCACTACATTATCTTTTGCCGATATGCTAAGCGATGCTATATCGATATAATACTTATACCGTGGCATTTCAAATATTTGTATTTTTGCAAGATTGTCTTTTACAGGCCGAGCGGGTATTACAACAGCGACTTCCTGCCATGCCTTACTATTTACTGCCCCGAAAGGAGCTATTTCATCACCGAATATATCTTCTTCATCTGCTATTGCTGGCAAACTAAACAAAAAGAAGCCCGTCACTAGCAGATAAACAACCGCAGCCACTCTGGCATTTTGCAAAAATTGATGCATTTTAGGATACCCTGATTAATATTATAGTGACAATTATCTATGATTAACCGCTGGATGCAAGTTTCCAGTCATTATTTATCCTCATTGCGCATAAATAAAGATTCAATACAACGATCAAGAGAAACCATTCGTAAACACGGGTGCCTGCGGTACGCAAATTATTAGAGATGGTTTCATGACTGCCTCATTAAATACAGGCAAGACCTGATAATATGAGGACATGAACCCGGCATAGCCAAATAAAGACCATCTGCCACGGGGATGCGGGTAGCGGCCGGCCAGGGGTGGCGTCTTTTGCATGTCTGTATATGGCTATACCAGATTCATGTCCGGGGTGACCGCCAGCATTCCAAACGGTGCTGACATATAACTTTCAACAATGAAATATACCCATTAACAGGACGGCAATAAGATGATTTATTTACCCTGATTTACCTAATGCAATTATATTATGCTTGAATCTGCACGCTAATCAAAATCAGCTATCAAGGAAATAGAATGTTTTTGCGCGAGCGGCTCCAGACTGTGGTGATAATAAGGATGATCTACCCCCAAACTTATCATTTTGCCCTTTTTAGCAGCCTGAATCATTTGCTTATCAAATTCAAACCGCAAAAAATGCACTGCCGATGTTTTCTCTTCAGTTGCTCTATTCAGGTCTTCATCCGCAATCGGCAGTACTTTGTTAAACCCTTCTACCTGCAGCCAGACTTTACACTCTACTCCCAGTAATTCCTTCAGGGCCTTTGCTCTCTCTTCAGGGTCTTCGTATTCAATCATAAAGGTTGCTTTAAGATTACTGCCATCAGGGATGAGCGGGTTATAGGTATCCAGTTCTTCCTGAATACCTGCCACGTCAAAGATTTTCTCGGCACGCAGCATTTCCTGTATCTGGTACTGCATCAATATCCTGTCTTCAAAATGAAGGCTCATATTTGGCCCGACGCGGACTACCCTGTCTTTTTTATGCGCTATCATTTGGCGACGAAAGTCATCACGAATCTCCGAGTATTTTTCCAGGCTCATCAAGTCTTCACGGTTTATCTTTTTCATATCCTGTTTCCTGCTAGATTCCGTATGCTCGTCGTAACAAATGTAACGGGTGCTGAGGTTCGCTGCCATCTTTCAATCCATTTTTTATTTGCTGACCAGCCATTGGGCAATCGCTGGTATAAACATCGGGCTCTTCTTTTTTTATCTTGTTAACAACGGGGCGACAAATCTTCATTGACCCTTCGTGATACTCACTTTTTACTGCATAGGTACCATCATGACCTGAACAGCGTTCTATCGTTACAATTTCGGTATCGGGTATTAACTGCAGGCATTCGCGTGTTTTCAACCCGATTTTTTGTACCCGTAAATGACAGGAGACATGGTATACAACTTTCCCTAGCCCTTGTTTGAAATCCGTTTTTAATTGATCATGTTTGTGACGCAACATCAGGTATTCAAATGGATCAAAAATATGATTCCGTACTTTTATAACATCCTGATCGTCAGGAAACATCAAAGGCAATTCCTGTTTAAACATCAATACGCAGGAAGGCACTGGCCCGACTATATCCCAACCGTCATCAATTAACTTTACCAACCGGGGTATATTTTTATTTTTTGCCTGTTCTACAGAATCCAGATCACCCAGTTCCAGCTTAGGCATACCACAGCATTGCTCCTTATTCACCAGAGTAACTGCAATACCGTTATGTTCAAATATCGCCAACAAATCCTCACCTAGTTCGGGTTCATTGAAATTACCATAACAAGTAGTAAATAAAGCTACTTTCCCGCGAGTACGACCAGCAGGTTTCTCGATGTTGGAGGACACATGCGAACGCAGCCGTTTCTGTAAAGTATGGCTATGATATTGAGGAATAACGGCATCGGCATGAATACCCATAACCGTATCCATTAATTTTCTGACAGGTTTTATTTTATTTACCATATTGACTGTCTGAACGATAACGGGAATACCAGCCAACTGGCCTACGGTGTCTGTTGACGTGAGCAATTTATCCCTGACTCGGGCACCCTGCTTTTTAAAGTGAACGGCTTTGGCACGCAACATAAGATGAGGGAAATCAAGATTCCATTCATGCGGGGGTACATAAGGGCATTTAGTTAAATAACACAAATCACATAGATAACAGTGATCTACCACTTTGTAATAATCAGATTTGGCTACCCCGTCTACTTCCATCGTCTCGGAGTTATCTACCAGGTCAAACAAAGTAGGGAAAGAGTGACACAAACTGACGCAACGACGGCAGCCATGACAGATATCAAACGAACGTTCCATTTCTGTCAACAGGGCATCTTCATCCCAAAATTGAGGCTCTTTCCAATTTAATGGGTGCCGTGTTGGTGCTTCCAGATTTCCTTCTTTTGGTATTGCCATTTTCTGCCTCCAGAAATCAATAGCAAAACAACTTCTCTGATCGGGGTAACCCCGACCAGATTTATGTCATATTCAGATGTAATCGAATACAATCAGACCTGACAATTGGTCTTTTTCTGGCAACCCGCTACTTCCAGAAAATCACAAAATAACCGGATCAGTCATCCAGTGTATCCAGTGCTTTTTGAAAACGATTTGCATGTGAACGCTCTGCTTTTGCCAATGTTTCAAACCAGTCAGCAATTTCATCAAAGCCTTCTTCACGAGCAGCCTTGGCCATGCCAGGGTACATATCTGTGTACTCGTGAGTTTCACCGGCAATAGATGCTTTCAGGTTATCTAATGTGGCACCTATTGGCAGGCCAGTAGCTGGGTCGCCGGTCTCTTCAAGGTATTCAAGATGACCGTGAGCGTGCCCTGTTTCTCCTTCTGCGGTCGAACGAAAAACAGTCGCAACATCATTGTAACCCTCAACATCAGCCTTGGCTGCGAAATAGAGATATCGTCGGTTTGCCTGCGATTCGCCTGAAAAAGCATCTTTCAGGTTTTGCTCGGTTTTACTATCTTTAAGTTCCATAATTGCCTCCGGATAAACAGGGTCGATAGATTGAAGTACCGCCACATAATGAATCATGTCGGCTTTAGCTTGCGTCCAGCTTAGAATGAGTCTAATCCTGTAGATTATTTATAACATACTCATCTAAAGAGTCAATAACATAATCTGCACATCATCAATTAACAGTACGATCATTCGCCGGGCTGTAAGAATATGTGAGAATACTCGCTACATACCCACTAATCGATGCTTACAGAATATAATAGGATAAAACAAATTAAAAACAACTATTTGACCTTGATCAAAACTAACGGTAACGTTCGCACAAAATGAGGAAAAATATGCCCGCAAAAAAATCAAAAAAAACCGGAAACATGGACTTTGAAAAAGCCATGGAAGAACTCGAATCACTGGTTGATAAAATGGAATCCGGCGACTTAAGCCTGGAAGACTCCCTTAAACACTTTGAACAAGGTGTCAAATTAACGCGTCAGTGCCAAATAGCATTAAAAGATGCTGAACAGAAAGTATCAATACTTCTCAGCGAAGATAACAAAATTAAACTGACTGATTTTGACAATTAATCTTAATACCAATTTTTTCACAGGAAACCATCTTGGATTTTAAATCACAGGTAAATGAATACCAGAACCGCGTAAAAACTGCACTGGACCACTGGCTACCAAAAACATGCATGCACCCGCAAAAGCTGCATGAAGCCATGCGTTACTCTGCCATTAGTAATGGCAAATTCATACGGCCATTACTGGTTTACGCAACGGGTGATGCGTTATCCCTTGCCCGTGAGCAGCTCGACGGTATCGCCTGTTCTGTTGAAACTATCCATGCCTATTCACTTATCCATGACGATCTTCCCGCTATGGATGACGATGACTTGCGCAGGGGAAAGCCCACTAGCCACATCCAGTACGGTGAGGCCATGGCGATTCTTGCGGGTGATGCTTTGCAGGCGCTGGCTTTTTATATCATTGCTCACGATACAAAACTCGACGTTGACAGTGATACCCGGTTGAAGATGATCAATACTCTTTCCCTCTCCTGCGGCTCTCGTGGCATGGCTGGTGGACAAGCTATTGATCTCCTTAGTATTGGTAAAAGCCTGGATATAGCTCAACTTGAAGATATGCATATTCACAAAACCGGCGCCCTGATTCGAGCCAGTGTCATCATGAGTGCTTGTGCCAGTACGAATATCCCTGAAAGTACTCTTGAACATCTGGATCATTACAGTAAATGTGTCGGACTTGCCTTCCAGATTCGTGATGACATCCTTGATGTGGAAGGCGATACCGAGGTAATTGGTAAGCAGCAAGGAGCTGATTTTGCGCTCAACAAACCGACCTACCCTGCTCTGCTTGGACTGGACGGGGCCAAACAAAGGGCGCAGGAATTACACGAGGAAGCCATGGACTCCCTTAGCTCACTTAATCATCAGGCAGATATGTTGAGACAGATATCTGAATACATTGTCAAAAGAATTCGTTAATATTCAATAGCATAATAACTACAATCTGATTACTGGCTGGCATAGTCACAAAAAGGGATTTTTGTGAAATAACCCTTTTTTTGTGAATGATTACAAAAACATAATCCCTTTTTAACTTGCATCAAAACGCCCTTGGCACCATAATTAAACTTTCCTTAATTACTAATTTAGTCGTATTACATGGATAAAAATGATTTATCGCTGCTTAAGAGTATCCATACCCCGGATGATGTCCGGCAACTCACACGTAACCAGTTAAAACAGTTAGCTGAACAATTAAGGCATCACCTCATTGAAATCGTTTCCCAGAATGGTGGACACCTGTCTTCCAGCCTGGGTACTGTTGAACTCACTATTGCTTTACATCATGTATTTAATACGCCTGATGACCGCCTTATCTGGGATGTCGGGCATCAGACCTACCCCCATAAAATGCTGACCGGCCGCCGTGAACGCATGCATACCGTCCGTAAATTACATGGATTAGCTGGTTTCCCGAGACGTGAAGAAAGCGAATACGATACTTTTGGCGTTGGTCATTCAAGCACCTCTATCAGTGCTGCACTAGGCATGGCCATTGCCAACCAGCATCAGGAAAATGATCGCAAGGCCGTCGCCATCATCGGCGATGGGGCAATGACAGCCGGCATGGCATTCGAAGCACTTAATCATGCAGGTGATCTGGATGCCAATCTTCTTGTTGTTTTAAATGACAATAAAATGTCTATATCAAAAAATGTCGGCGGCCTGTCAAAATACCTGGCTCGCATCCTTTCCGGTAAACTTTATTCCGGTGTTAAAAGCGGCAGTAAGAAAGCCCTAAGCAGTATGCCAAGCGTCCTCGAACTGGCTCGTCGAGCTGAAGAACACATGAAAGGCATGATCGTACCCGGCACTCTTTTTGAAGAACTCGGCTTTAATTATATTGGTCCGATCGATGGGCACGATATGGATGCTCTGGTTGATACACTGAAGAATCTGAAACAACTTGAAGGCCCACAATTTCTTCACATTGTTACGCAAAAGGGTAAGGGTTATTCCCATGCAGAAGAAAATCCCTGCGCCTTTCACGGTGTTTCCAAATTTGACAAGGTAACTGGCAAATCTCATGGTAATAAACCATCCGGGCCTAGTTACACAGAAATATTCTCCCAATGGTTATGCGATATGGGCGAAGCCGATAACCGTTTAATGGCCATTACACCTGCCATGCGCGAAGGCTCAGGACTGGTGGATTTTTCTAACCAGTTTCCAAAACGTTATTTTGATGTAGGCATAGCTGAACAACATGCTGTCACGCTTGCAGCCGGTCTTGCATGTGAAGGCTTGAAACCGGTTGTGGCTATCTATTCAACATTTCTGCAACGTGCCTATGACCAGTTAATCCATGATGTTGCACTACAAAACCTGCCAGTTGTCTTTGCCATTGACCGTGCAGGGCTGGTAGGGCCTGATGGTGCAACACATGCAGGTAGTTTTGATCTCAGCTTTATGCGCTGCATTCCTAACATGGTCATCATGGCGCCGGCCAATGAAAACGAATGCAGAAAGATGCTCAGTACTGGTTTCCAACATGGCGGCCCCAGTGCCATACGTTACCCCAGAGGCACAGGACCGGGTGTAGATATTGAGAACAACCTCGATACCATTGAAATTGGCAAAGCCGAAATCAGCAAACAAGGTTCCAGCATTGCCATACTGGCGTTTGGCTGTATGTTAAGCCCTGCTATAGAAGTTGGTGATAAACTCAATGCTACGATTATTAATATGCGTTTTGTTAAACCACTCGATGAAGCGCTACTCATGGACATCAGCCAAAAATATAAATTAATCGTGACCATAGAAGACAATGCCATTGCTGGTGGTGCGGGCAGTGGCGTCAGCGAGTTCCTCAGGGCTCATGATTGCAATACCCCTGTACTGCAACTGGGCTTACCCGATGACTTCTATGAACAAGCCAGCCGTGAAGAATTATTAAGCCGGGCAGGCCTCGATAGCGTTGGCATATTAAAATCCATACAGGCAAGCCCGTACTACCAGGATTGCAAAATAAGACAGACTCAAGTAGTATCGTAGCCCGATATTCTCACCATATTAGCATTCACTCTTAACCTTTGAATTCAAAAGGTTTTTTATCAAAAGCAGCCTCGTAATTCTTCTGCAAGATAAATTTATTTGAATTCAAACGAATTTCAGGAATACTGATATTAAATGGGTAAACAGGCAATAGTTTTCAAAAAAGACCATGACTGCAAGCTATACATTAAAAATTGTTACTGATTTTGCATCAGCTCACACCTTGCGTGACTACCCGGGTGACTGCAGCCGAATGCATGGTCACAACTGGAAAACCGAGGTTGAGGTTGTTTCATCACAGCTCAACAAGGCAGGTATGGTCGTTGATTTTAAAGACATAAAAAAAGCAACGCGCGAAATAACATCTGAACTGGATCATCGTTACCTGAATGACCTGGATGCCTTTAAAGAACTTAATCCAACTGCTGAAAATATTGCCGCATATATTTACGCCGAATTATCACGCAAACTCAATACAGAACATATTAAAATCAATGCAGTCACTTTATGGGAAACCGAAAGGGCTTGCGTACGTTACACAGAGGAATGATCCGAATGACTGACATATCAAACAAGCCTGCCGAGATCGAAGACGTCCAGAACAGAAAAGACACACGCCAAATTGCTATTAATAAAGTAGGCATCAAAGACATCCGACACCCTGTTATCGTCAAGGATCGTTCAGATGGCGAGCAGCACACCATTGCCAACTTTAATATGTACGTCAATCTGCCTCATGATTTCAAGGGAACCCACATGTCACGATTTGTGGAAATTCTGAATCAACACAATAAAGAAATTTCGGTCGAGTCTTTTAAGGAAATGATGAGCGAAATGACGGATCGTCTGGAAGCTGAATCCGGTCATATTGAAATGAATTTCCCTTACTTTATCAATAAAACAGCCCCTGTCTCCGGCGTGCAAAGTCTGCTCGATTATGATGTAACACTGATTGGTGAAATCAAAAGAAGTAAAATAGATACGCACATTAAAGTTGTCGTACCTGTTACCAGTCTTTGCCCTTGCTCCAAAAAAATATCAGCCTATGGCGCGCATAATCAGCGTTCTCACGTTACAGTTAATATTCGAACATGCAGTTTTATCTGGATTGAAGAGATCATTGAAATGATCGAAAATGAAGCATCATGTGAATTATATGGCCTGCTCAAACGTCCTGATGAGAAGTACGTTACTGAACGCGCCTATGATAACCCTAAATTTGTAGAAGACATGGTTCGTGATGTTGCTATGCGCCTGAACAAGGATGACCGTATCTGCGCATACATTATTGAGTCTGAAAACTTTGAGTCAATACACAACCACTCGGCTTATGCATTGATTGAATTTGATAAGGAAAAAGAAGGCTGGGTTAAAACTAACAGCTAATTTAGCCAGCAACTAATAGGGCCTGGCCTGCAACATTATTACAGAATCTTTTCTCTGCATATTAATATTTTTCAGGAAAGTCATACCAAGTAATATTTTTTTCGGAAACTCCCCGGGAATAATAACCGCGCCAACATCTCTTACTATTATCCCACCCACCTGAACTGATTTTAACTTAACATACTTGCCCGTTACTTTCCCCGATGCAGTTTCCACTGGAACATCCATAGCACCTGACATAGACAAATGAAATGTTCTGGCATGAGTAGCATTCATTGCAACAACAGATGCACCTGTATCAACCAGAAATTCAGCTCCAACCCCGTTGATACTGCCTGTCGTTACATACATGCCTCGTTTATCCGGCAAGATTGTTACTGATGCCAGTTTAGCTGTTTCTGGATACTTACTCTGCACAGGTTGGCCTGTAATGACATGACGACGACGCTGACCTTTATACTCTATTACTGCCTCGTAGCTATCTGCACTTATTAATTTATAGCCACTAATCTGCTTGCCTTTTTTCAGCATGACACTGCGGCCATCAATCTTGACCATAGCCTTATTATTAAACAATGCCTGCAGCACCAAAGAATCAGCGTGTAATGGTACCGACAAAAAAATACTTGTAATAAATAAAATCGACATTAATTTTTTCAAAATAATCACCTTTTATCTACTTGTTAATTTTGTAACGTTTGCCTGATGTTCGACTTAAATCAATACGCAAACGATCTGGGCTTACACCGTGAATGCTATCCATTGCCTCAATAAATATTACTTTAGTATTTCCCGGGATCTTCACTGAATATAAACTACGTGTAAAAGGTTGCTCGTTCACATGCGGATGTAATAATACTCGCTTACGTATTAGTTTATTTTTTCCATCAACAATTTGCCAGGCATTTGCATAATGGTTCCATCCTGAATCTTTATGCTTTAACGTAACTGAGATGTTCCAGGTGTTCCCCAGATGATGCAATTCTGCAAATTTTATCTGCACCTGATCTGCCTGGACACTAGCAGTCATTAACATTGAAACTAAAAATAGCAGCTTTGTTTTCATAAATCCCTCTTCCCTAGACGGGTATTAGTTTGGTCAAAACCAGTAATTGCAAACAAATTGCTGCAAAAATGCCTGCCAGCACATCATCTATCATAATACCAAAACCGCCACCAACACGTTGATCCAGAACTTTTATTGGCCACGGTTTAACAATATCAAAAAACCTGAATAATAAAAACCCGATCAGCCACCAAACCCAGCCCGCGGGTGCCAGCGTCATGGTAATCACGTATCCTACTACCTCATCCCAAACTATCCCTGCATGATCATGTACGCCCAGAGCCTTTGCAGTACTGTCACAGATCCATACTCCCAGTAAAAATAAAAAAAGAGTAACCAACAGATACCACTGAATTCCCAAGTCTTGCATCAGCCAGTAAACGGGTAAGCCGATGAGGGTTCCAAATGTTCCAGGGGCAAAGGGAGCGGCACCTGTACCAAAACCACATGCGAGTATGCTATCCGGTCGTTTCCATATCCATAGGGGAAGTGAATTTTTTTTAGCCATCAGGTCTCACTGAAAATTTATTATTTAAAATGGTCATATCCTCCGGCATCCAGATTAATATTCCTGCCATTCTGCTGATAGCATAACTCAAAACCATCAGTAATTTTTCCTATTTCAGTAAAGTCTACCTGTATTTCTAACAAGCTTTTCTGTAACTCATTACATTTATCCGGTGACGCTGTAAAACACAACTCATAATCATCACCACCAGATAGTTGATAGTTGATTACCTGTTCATGCGTTGAAAGTTCAGACAAGGCAGATGAGGCCGGTAACAAATCAAGGTCTATAATTGCACCCGCCTGACTTTCTTCCAGTATATGCCCCAGATCAGCAGCCAGACCATCTGATATATCAATGGCTGCATTAGCAATATCGTACAGGCATAAACCAGCTGAAATCTGTGGCTCTGGTTTATTTAAACGTTGCTCAAGAAAATCTTTGTATTTTTCCGGTACAGGCTTTTGATCAAGATAATACTGTAACGCACAACCAGCATCACCTATCGTATTGGTTACAAAAATAATATCATCGACTTGTGCACCGGAACGTAACATGCGTTTATTATTTTTCAATCCACCGTGCGCCTGAATAGTGATCGACAGTGGCCCCTGTTGAATATCACAGGCTATAAATTGAAGATTCCATTGAGATTGCAGGCCATGAAAGCCTGCAACAAACTGCTGCAACCAGACTTCGTCCCATTGAGGTAAAACAAGGCCCAGGGTAACTGATTGAGGTTTTGCACCCATTGCTGCAAGATCACTTAAATTTACCGCAAGCGACTTATGCGCGATCAGCTCGGGTGATGTATTTACAGGGAAATGTACTCCGGATAATAAGCTATCTACTGTGATAGCAGCATACGGAAAATTATTATCGAGGCTATCAGAAAGAGGTAATACTTGCTGTATGTATTGAAGCAGTTGACCGGAATGAAAGGCTTCCATGAAACTGTATTAAAGCCCGGCTTGTATTTCTACTTCACGAAGGTCTTTTGCTACTTTATCAAGGATACCATTCACGTATTTATGCCCATCTTCAGCACCAAATTGTTTGGCGAGATTAACGGATTCATTTAATACTACCTTATACGGAATATCTGGCTGATACTGCAACTCGAATACACCAATCCGTAAAATAGCACGTTCAACAGGGTCAACCTCATCAATTGAACGATCAGTAAAGCCGTTTAAAACCTTATCCAGCTCATCTAACTTCCCTGGAACCTGATGCAGAAGATGATGAAAATAATCCAGATCTACCTTACTCATATCCTGATCGACACGAAACTGTTCCTCTATATCTTTCAGGTTCTGTTGCGATATCTGCCACTGATACAATGCCTGCATGGCACTTCGGCGTGCCCGGCGTTTTGCATGCTGAGGATTTAATGTCGGCTTTGTCATTCTAGTCTTCCATCTGCTTGAACAAGCTAACCATTTCAATTGCAGACAAGGCCGCTTCTCCGCCTTTATTACCTGCCTTGGTACCTGCTCTTTCTATCGCCTGCTCAATACTGTTTACGGTTAACACGCCATTGGCCAGAGGAATATTGTGTTCCATTGAAACTTGTGCCAGACCCTTGGTGCATTCGCCTGCAATATACTCAAAATGGGGTGTGCCACCACGAATAACTGCTCCTAATGCTATGATAGCATCGTAGTCTTTACTGGCTGCCAGTCGCTGTGCAGCCAATGGCATTTCAAAGGCACCAGGTACACGAATAATCTTCAGGTCTTTATCTTCAGCTCCATGGCGTTTTAATGTATCAATTGCTCCGTCGAGCAAACTTTCGACAACAAAACTGTTAAATCTTGCAACCAGTATTGCAAAACGAGAACCTCGAACAATCATGTCACCTTCAACTGTTTTAATCTGACTCATAAAATCACCAACACTCTCACTTTCAAAATCGTTATTCGGCTACTCGCCGGCTATATATTCTACCACTTCCAGTCCAAAACCGGATAAACCATGCATAATTATCGGAGAACTTAATACACGCATTTGCCGCACACCCAGATCAGATAATATTTGCGCACCAACGCCATAGGTCCGTAATTCTATTGGCTCATTGGGATTCTTTTTCTGCTTTTTATTATCCGAAGACTGTATTTTTTTAATTAATTGCTGATTTGTTTCCTGGCCACGCAAGATAACAATCACACCACAGCCCTCTTTGGCGATACGTTTCATCGCGACATCCAAAGGCCAGCTGCAACCATGTCCAAGTGAACCGATAACATCACATAATGTATTTTGCATATGTACACGCACCATTACCGGTGCTTCCTTACTGACATCACCTTTCACTAAAGCAAAATGCAATTCTTCATCTATCGTGTCGTGATAGGCGACAAGATTAAAATCACCGTATTCCGTGTCTATTTTTCTTTCTGCGGCTCTCTCAACAGTCTTTTCATTTGAAACACGGTAATGGATCAAATCGGCAATCGTACCTATTTTTAATCCATGCTCGGTAGCAAACTTCTCCAGATCAGGGCGTCGTGCCATTGTGCCATCTTCATTCAGTATTTCCACGATCATGGCGGCAGCCTCCTTGCACCCGGCAAGACGGGCATAATCGCACCCCGCCTCAGTATGGCCTGCACGGGTTAAAACACCACCGGACTGCGCCATTAACGGAAATATATGTCCGGGCTGAATCACATCTTCAGGAACTGCATTTTCTGACACGGCCGCTTGTATGGTGACTGCTCTGTCTGCTGCAGAAATACCCGTTGTGACGCCTTCTGCCGCTTCAATCGAAACGGTAAAGGGTGTTGAATGTGCAGCATTATTATCGTTTACCATCATTGGTAGACGGAGTTGCTGGCACCGCTCACGTGTCAGTGTCAGGCAGATTAGTCCTCGGCCATATTTCGCCATGAAATTAACATCTTCAGGTTTGACCATTTCAGCAGCCATAATGAGATCACCTTCATTCTCGCGATCTTCGTCATCCATGATAACAACCATTTTACCCTGACGGATATCTTCTAAAATTTCTTCTGTTGTATTTAAAGACATAACGCCTACCTTATTTCATAAACCCGTGTTCGTTTAAAAATGCCGCATTAATACTACCACCGCTAATAGCTGCCTGATCACCCTGCAACAATCTTTCAAGGTAACGAGCCAACAGGTCTACTTCTATGTTCACCTGTGTAGATTGATCATAATGACCCATAATCGTTTCCTGCAAGGTATGAGGCACGATATTCAATTCAAACACCGCTCCATCAACTGCATTCACCGTTAAGCTCGTGCCATCTACACAAACAGAACCTTTATGCGCAATATACTTTGCCAGTTCATCAGGCACTTTTATTTTAAATCGTACACGTGCATCATCCCAGCGCTCGACAACTTTACCAATACCGTCTACGTGACCGCTAACCAGGTGACCACCCAATCGGGTTGTTGGTGTTAACGCCTTTTCCAGATTAACCGACTGACCTTTGACCCATTGGCCAACGCAGGTCAAGCCAAGCGTTTCACCTGATACATCTGCCCAGAAACCATCACCTGGTAATTCAACAGCAGTAAGGCATACGCCATTAACTGCGATGCTGTCACCTGATTGTACATCTGACAAATCAAGCTTGCCGGTATGGATGTATAACCGCATGTCCCCGCCATGTGGTTCCATGCTGGCGATTGTACCTGTTGATTCAATAATTCCTGTAAACATTTCGTACCCGGATCACCTGAAAAATATTCATGTAGGAGCGGCA
>JAADHQ010000152.1 GCA_013151795.1 Gammaproteobacteria bacterium
ATGGCGGAGAGGCAGGGATTCGAACCCTGGGAGGGCTACAAACCCTCGCTGGTTTTCAAGACCAGTGCTTTCGACCACTCAGCCACCTCTCCAGTATATTGTTATTATATATCCTTTATTTTCAATGAATTACGTTAAATTCGCAACTTATTAGATGAAAGGTAGTCATATATAATATAGCGCTCTGTCAGGGTTATTACCCTTGAAAACGCAGCGGATAGGATACCAGAATATTGGTGAAATACCAGTATCAAAAGTGAAATTAAGGGCTTGAAATCTTACGATTTAACCCTTACTTTATACATATCCGATTTGGGATAACTTAAAATTTAGAGATGAGGATTTACAATGGATAATTACGGACAAGTAGCAACTGGCAAACCATCGGTACTTGCTGCCAATAAAGTCTTACGTAATACCTATACACTGCTTTCTATGTCACTGATATTCAGTGCGGTGATGGCTGCGGTTTCAATGTCTATGGGGCTGTCACAAGGCATGGCACTAGGGGCAATTATTGGCGCGTTTGTGCTGGTATGGCTGGTTTTACCAAAATTCGAAAATTCAGCGGCTGGTATCGTCGTTGTATTTGCTTTCACAGGCTTGATGGGGCTTAGCCTTGGCCCTATGCTTGCTTACTACCTCCAGATCCCTGGCGGCGGTGAAATTGTCATGACGGCTCTGGGCGGCACAGGCGTTATATTCCTGGGCTTATCGGGTTATGCACTTACCACACGTAAAGACTTCAGCTTCATGGGCGGTTTTCTGTTCGTTGGTCTTCTGGTTGTGCTTGGCTTCTCGTTAATCAATATCTTTACGCAGATTCCAGCTATGTCTCTGGCTATTTCTGCCGGTGTTATCCTGATCATGAGTGGGCTGATTCTGTTTGACACCAGCCGTATCATCCACGGTGGTGAAACCAACTACATACGTGCAACAGTTAGCTTGTATCTGAATATACATAATATATTCGTTCATTTGCTCAGCATACTCGGCGCTTTCTCAGGCGACGATTAATTGCTCTCATTAAAGCAAGCCATGGTTGCCATGGCTTGCTTTTTTTTGCGTCACGATATTACCTGAAAAGCTGTTTATTTAATCTAGAGATAATTTATGGGTACATGGTTTCAAATAGCGAGCGCTGCTTTACTGGCATTTATTCTATGGCGATTATGGCCTGCTGCCAATCACTGGATGAAGAATGGGCCGAGGGGCACTAAAAAAGACTGGCAAGGTGCCATCATACCTCTGTTAGCTGTGGTAGGTTTTGTTATTTTATTAATAATGATGGTCAAAAAATAACCGTTACTCTGCTGATCTATACCTTTAGTAATATTTTTTTTATCTCCGGAATACACGAACCACAATTTGTACCTGCCTTTATACACGCCCCTATCTCCTCGACAGTTGCTGGCTGCTTTTCTTTTATCAATTCTGTTATTTCATTTAATCCGACATTAAAACAGGAACAAACTATTGGTCCTCTTTCTTTTACATCAAGAGGTGGCTTACCTGTTAACAGGCTTGCACGATCCTGATCGGATAAAACATCCACACCGAATAAGTCAGCAAGATAATCACGTTCAGGAAGATGAATATCGGGGCCTATAAAAACACAACTTTCCAGTTTATTATTAACCAACCTCGCCGCACGGTATTTTTTTTGAGCATTATCAAAATACTCTATCCAGTCAACTTTGTTGTCTTCAGAGCAAAGTAGACTCCTGGCGCATTTTGCCCAGTCTCCGGGCAGGTCGTCACCGCCAATTTCATATTTCCAGTAACCTCTGCCTTTTGAACAAACCCAGTAATTGGCATTGGTTAGCTTTAATCTTCTACGTGAAAGAATAAATCCATACCACTGGGGTTGATAGGTGCTTATGTTTACCGGGGTGTATTTAAATTCGGGTTGCCCCGATATGGGATCCACTGCCGGGTTGATCAGCATATCGACTCCAGCCTGACTGGCAAACTGCTGATTCCAGTGCATAGGAATAAACACAGATCCAATACGTTGCTGTTCAGTAACCGTCACCCTGACAATTACCTCACCCCATTTACTTGTAATGCATGCGAGTGATTTATCTTCAAGAGAATAAGCAGCTAAATCTTTTGGGTGAATCTCTACATAGGGTTCGCTGATGTGGCCTGATAAACGAGCAGAATGTCCTGTTCTTGTCAGGGTATGCCAATGATCACGAACACGCCCGGTATTCAGTACTAGTGGAAACTCATCGTCAGTGTCAATAGCTGGGGGGCGTGGTGTAACGGCAACAAAACGGGCTTTACCCGATGGTGTATAAAATTGACCCTCGGTAAACAAACGTTTTGTACCCTTTTTATCTTTGTCTATGGGCCACTGGGTTGGTTGTAAATTATCATAGGCTTCATATCCCATATCGGCCCAGGCACTAATATCGAAATCACGCGTAGCATTGTTCCGGTAACCGGATAATGCGGCATGTTCAAAAAATATATCTGCGGCTTCGTTATAGGAAAATTCTTTTTCAAAACCCATTCGTTTAGCGACTTCAGAAATTATCCACCAGTCTGCTTTTGCTTCACCGGGTATAGGTAATAAAGACCGCTGCCGGGATACTCGTCTCTCCGAGTTAGTAACGGTGCCATCCTTTTCACTCCATGTTTGCGCCGGAAGTAGAATATCTGCAAATTGCGTGGTATCCGTATCCCGCATGCAATCTGAGACAATCACCAGTTCACAGTGTTTCAGGGCTTCTCGAACCTTGTTTGAATCCGGCATACTGACAGCCGGGTTGGTTCCCATAATCCAGACTGCCTTGATGTCACCTTCGTACATCGCATCAAACAGATCAACGGCTTTCAAACCCTGTTTGTCTGCAATATGAGGAGACTGCCAAAATGTTTGCACACAATCCCTGTGTTCTTCATTATCCAGTTCCATATGCGCTGCAAGCTGATTTGCCAGACCGCCCACTTCACGTCCACCCATTGCATTGGGTTGGCCAGTCAGTGAAAACGGCCCCATACCCGGACGACCAATGCGACCTGTCAGCAGATGGCAATTGATGATGCTGTTAACCCTGTCCGTACCACTGCTGAACTGGTTAATGCCCTGTGAAAAAACGGTAACAACACGCTCTGTGTGAGCAAACAGGCGAAACAACCTTGTCACTTCCTCTTCATCAAGTTCACACTGTGCTGCAACACTGGCAATGTCGGGGGCGGATTGCCTTGCATGATCCAGTGCTTCATCCATGCCTTCGGTACAATTCTTTATAAACTGAATATTGTGTTCGTCTTGCTCCTGAAGATAAACCAGAAGCCCGTTAAAAAATATACTGTCAGTGCCCGGTTTTATTGGCAGAAAAATATCTGCAATGTCTGCTGTCGCCGTTTGTCTGGGGTCAATTAATGCAACAACAAGATCAGGGTTATCTTTTTTAGCTTGAACAATACGCTGATAAACAACCGGGTGACACCAGGCTGTATTTGAACCCGCCAGAATAATCAGCCTGGCTCGTTCCAGGTCTTCATAACATCCCGGTACACTGTCTGACCCGAATGCACGTTTCTGTGCGGCTACCGCTGACGACATACACAAACGTGAATTGGTGTCGATATTAGCTGTGCCAATAAAACCTTTTACCAGTTTATTGGCTACGTAATAATCTTCCGTCAACAACTGGCCGGAAACATAAAAAGCAACACTCTCTTTACCATGTTTCTCTATGATGTCTTTAAGTCGATGTGAAACAACGTTCAATGCATCGCCCCAGCTACAGGCATTGCCGTTAATTTCCGGATATAATAATCGCCCTTCCATGCCTAATGAATCGGCAAGTGCAGAGCCTTTAGAGCATAGACGACCATAATTAGCAGGGTGATCAGGATCACCCTTTATTTTTATAACACCCTGCTCATCAAGATTAACGACAACACCACAACCCACACCGCAATACGGACAAGTTGTTTTAATTATCTTTTCATGATTCATGGCCATTAATTTTCAAGCAGCTTGATTTATATTCAAAAAAACCAGCTTTAATGTTCACCCTTGGTACGGCGAATACCAGCAAGACGATTCCCCTGCTTTTGTGGCCCACCTCTGGGGAAAATGTCATGTAAATATTTATTACTGCCACGCTCCGCACCCCAGACTTCACGAAAATGTTTAATCATGGTTCTAACATTTGGCTGAACATTATGTTTTTCGTGGAAGTCACGTATATAACGAATAATCTCCCAATGTTCCTCGGTTAATTCCAGACCTTCGTGTTCAGCAAGTGCGCGAACAAAGTCTTCAGACCACTGATCAAGGTTAACAATGTATCCTTCGCTACACGTCTGAATTTCTTCTCCGTTTACGTTTATTGTCTTGATCTGCATGTTAGGGTACATAAATTTTCTCCTTTAAAACTTTTACACCGTTCGTCAGACTAGAGAACATGATGTAATTTACCAAACTCAAGAATACGGTTATGTAAAAAACGTAAATAATCATCTTTTACCGAACTGTAAATAAATCGTGTCCAGGCGGCTGCGGCCAGTATTAACAATATTAATTTGGCCCATTGCCAGTAACCGGGCAAGTCAACAAAAAGTAATAACGTTAACGGCCAGACATATAATAAACCTCGTACACCATGTTTGACTGTCATCAGGATTATTCCAAGCAGACGTAAAAATCGTTGTTTTGTGGACTGATATAAAGAGAGAAAAATTGCTCTTTCCAACTCATGCTGAATATCATCTGCAGAACGGGTTTTCATTTATCACTAATGCGTTTCAACCTGAACACCAAACTGTTTCATATCTGCAAGCCCTGTTTCACGTGCATGATCCTCAAAGGCCGGGTTCTTCCAGAAAAATGCACCGGGCATCGTTGTCGGGATAACCATAACGTAAAACATCGCTCTGCCTACTATGCTTGCAACAACTATTAATAATGCAATAGTTGTCCATGCCCATATTGACACTGAACCTGTCAACACAAATAAAGACAAGGTAAGAATACTAATCAACAGTACTGCATTTCTAAGCCAGTAGGTTTTTCCAAAACTGGTTTTCTGCTCAATATGAGCAGCCTGGGCCTCACCTGATCCGGCAGTTAAATAACGCGCATGCTGGTACAGTCCCGCAGATTCTATAATAATCCCTGCACCCATAACGATAACCAGCCAGAATAATAACTCACCGGCATCCATATTTGATAAAGACATCATCGGGATAATGATAAGCCCCGCCAGTATTGCCCCCAATGTAAACATACTGCCGAAAAAACTGCTTAGTACTTGCCAGTGATTCCAGTATGGGCGCGCTTCGATGCGATAAATAGCATGCATAAAATACAAGGATGCAGGGCCTGCGATAACCGTTAACCACCCTGTTGCCTGCTGTAAAAACAGCAGTACATCTACAGGCAACCATCCAAACAATTGCGGCAAGCCGGTTAATACAGCATAGGCACCTACCAGATTATAAAAAATAGCAACGGCTGCCACTTCACGACTGACAGGTGAATGTTTTAAATTATTAAAGGCGCGATAAAACCGATGTGGCTTACCCAGATGCAATGTTGATATAACCAGTGCAAAGGTTTCCATTGCGATCAGACCAAA
>JAADHQ010000133.1 GCA_013151795.1 Gammaproteobacteria bacterium
GATCGTGTTGCCTCTTTCAGGGCGAGTTGCTCAAATCCAAGTTCCTGATAGATACGGCCAAGACCGGCACCTCGTGTTGCACGATCATCATCCAACTGAAAACTGGAGCGATAAACAGCACGATTATTATTTAATTTAATGGACTGTTGCAGCTCGTTTAATGCCTCGATCGGTTTATTTTCAGACTGTTTGCGCAAGGCATTATATAACCAGGGCGTTGGATCATTCGGGTCCATTTGTTTTGCAAGGGCGAACTGGTCTGCTGCCAGTTTATTTCGTTTTTCTTCAAGATAGGCCTTACCCAGATAACTTCTGATCTGTGCATTATTCGTATCCAGACTTGCAGCTATTTCAATTTCACGGCGACCTTTTCTAAGGTTACCACCCCGGATTTCGGCGAGGCCTGTACCGAGACGGGCCAATGGGTCGCTTGAATCCAGCTTGATAGAACGAGCGAAAACCTGCCTGGCCTTTTTGGTATTATGCTGTAGCAAGTGTGCATAACCGAGTATAACCTGTGTGCGTGCAAGGTCTGGCTTTAGCTCAACCGCCTTTCTGGCAGCAGCTAGTCCTTTATCTATATCTCCCAGGGTTAAATATAATTCAGCCAGTCGTACCCATGCCAGTGTATGTTGCCCATCAATTGAAACTGCTTTTTGAGCAGCCTTTAATGCAGGGTGTAACTCAAAATTTGCCTGCAAGGCATATGATCGTGCCATGTACCCGGCCACTGAATTTTGATCAACCCTTATTGCCTGTGCAGAAAAATCCAGGGCCTGCTGCTTACGATTATTGGCAATGGCAATAATCGTTTTTAAGGAGAATGCTTCGGCTGACGTCTGGCTGGCCAGTATAATTTCCGCTTCTTCTACCTGTCCTGCTGATATCAGATCTTCAACTTGTTGCAGGCCGCCAACATTTAATCGCGGATAATACAAAGACCAATGCACGCTGTCTGCTGGTTTGATATCCAGCCTTAGTACCGGGGCATTACCTTTATAGGTAATAGCTGACTGATCTTGCGCAAGCAGTAAATTGCCATATTCATTTGAAACCTTGACTATACCTTCAATAACACCGACCAGGGTATTGTCTTCTTTTACCTGCACCTGGAATTCGGTGCCTTCAACGGCAGCATTAACAAAGGGTGTTTTTATTTTTAATGAACGCGGTACACGTGTAATGGCATGTAATGATCCCTTTATGAGATCAAGCCAGGAAACATCTTTTTTAGGGCCGGATAATATTAAAGTAGAATTCTGATTTAAACGAATAATGGTTTCATTGTGAAGTTCAAGTGCCGCACGACTGGTGGCATTTACACGAATAACATCACCTTCACAGTAAGTCTGCTGCAGACCTGCAACTTGCCAGGCCTGCGTACCACTGGCACGAATATCGACAGAGCCTTGTATGGAGACAATACGAGCAACCCAGTCTTCACAGGCTGCAAAAGCCGAAGATGGTAAAACCAGGACAAGCAAAAAAACTGAAAGTGCCTTTCTCTCAGTTATTAAACTCCTCAGACCGCCAGTACGTCGCTTCATTATTTTCATTATTTATTAGCCTCAAAATATCAATCTGATTAAGGGCAGATTGAAACCTCCTGAGGTTCACCAGGAGTTAAATTACACCTGACAAAAATGTTGTTTTTTATTTTCTGCGATTGTACTTATATGTTGTTGACTATTCAATCGGTTTTTTATAACACAACACTTGTTTGATTTTAATAAACATATTTATTTACTCTGCTATTTATTCAGACACTACCGTCCAGAATAAAAAGTCAGCATTTAGGTTTTGTGCTTTATAAAAAACATAAGAGACAAATAAAAAATAAAGAAATCAGTAAACAGAGCTGTCATTCCCGTGCAAGCGCACTACTGTCCGAAATAATCTTATTACGATATTCTCATGGACGCACATTCATTTAAAATTTAATGAGGATCAGAGCCACCTTCTTTGAACCGCCAAGGCGCCAGGGACGCCAGGAATTTATGCAAAATTAAAAAAACATGGCGTCCCTGGCGCCTTGGCGGTTATCAAGGTTCGCTGTTAATTATTTGCATCTTACAGCTATAATCAATAGGGCATAACTTTTTAGTCCATTTATTATTCTGGACAGTAGTGCGCTTGCGCGGGAATGATGAATCAGATTTATTCCTGACAGTAGTGATTTACTCAAAAGATAAATATGGTTTACTTTGTTTCCATACTTATAACACCCCGCCAATTCTCTGGCGGAGTGAATTTATTCTGCTCACAATAATTTTTATAAAAAATAGCCGGGTTATCTTCAGGATAATCTTGTAATACATTTTTAAATAGCTGGCACGCCTCAGTCCACTCACCTGTTTGAAACGACGTTAGCGCCCGTTTAAACAATTCACTATTTTTATACCAGCGCTGTTCATTGGGTTCCATTTCTCTGTCACTGGCCACTTCAAATAATTCCATTGGCACCGTTTTACCTTTTAACGTAAAGCGGCCTACACTTCTTATCATGAATCCTTGCAAACCTTCAATGACGTCTGCACTAACCAGTAATCGCGTGCCCAGATGTTTACTCATACCTTCTATACGACTGGTTGTATTGACAATATCGCCTACTGCCCGGTATTCATAATGATCTACTGCACCGACATTGCCTATCACCATTGAGCCATAATGCAAACCAATGCGTGTTGGTAACTCATAACCCGGGTGCTCTGTATTAAATTTATTCACACTTGAAATAATCGCTATGGCAGCCGTTATTGCCCGCTCACGATGTTGGCTATTTTCTTTTGGACTGGCCCACAAGGCCATAACGGAATCCCCCACCACATCAGAAATAATACCACCGCACTGTCTCACTGGCCTGAATATGGCTTCATAATATTCATTCATGAATTCTGTCAGTTGTTGTGGCGTCAATTTTTCAGACAATGTTGTGTATTGCTGGGCATCGGTAGACAAACAAACACCATGCATGGTTTGCCCGCCCAAACCATGACCTGCTATATCTCTGGCCAATCTGTTTACTTCGGCTTCTGGCAAATAATAACCAAATGCACGCTGAATATTTTTACGTTCTATATTGATCTCCTGATAATTCCACACCATACCAATAATCATCACAACCGGAATCAGTATAAACAAAGGTATAAACAAAGGCAGCCATATTCCATTTTGTGAAAACAGACCAGAGGCTATAAAAAAGTACGCTACGCCAATAGAAATCAAACTGACGGGTAACCACACTCCTCGAAGGCGACTAAATACTGCCACCAGAAAAATACTAATCAGTAAGAGGACACCAATCTGGCCAGATAATGACAAGGGTTGTACAGAACGTCCGTCAATCAGATTAGCTGCGGCCGTGGCTGTAATCTCAACTCCACTGATATCCAGACCATCTTTGCCTGAGTAAACACTATAGAACCCGTCTTGCTGCTCCCATTGTCGATGTTCGGAAAACCCGATAAAAACCAGCTTATCTTTCAGGCTTGCCAATACATCATCAGATTCCAGTACTTTATAATAGGGAATGGTTGTGACACTTCGGGCCGGACCGTAATAATTCAGATACTGCGATGTTACGCCACTGTATAATTCGAGCATTTGTAACATGATTTGTTTTTTTGACGAAACAATGTTCAAACGATTTAATGCATCTGCGAGTTTTATCTCAATACCCTGATCATTCGCCAGCAATTCACGCAACTGCTTCATCACTGACACCAGCTGTTTTTTATTGCTGACTATACCCCCCGGTACTAGTATGTTATCCATATTCTCAGGTGAAACTTTAGACAATACATCGATAAAGTCTGCCAGCATATTTATATGATATAGCTGGTAAGCAACCACAGGCAAGGTAGGTGCATCACCCGCTTCCGGTACAAATTTCCAGAACTGACTAACCTTGACGGGCACTTTGGGCAGAGGGTTAGGTGCTAATGATATTGCGTTACCAGAAAATACAGACTGCGGAGCTATTAACTCATTCACCACCAGATGTGATTTCCCTCCCTCGGGATCGACTGCCTCCATAACCTGTTTTTGCAAAAATGAAAACAATACAACGTTATCAGATTGTTTAATTGCTGCTGCAAACTGCCCGTCTTGCATGCCTTCACGTTTTGTTTTAAAGAAAATATCAAATGCAACTACACGGGCATCAGCTTCCCTGAGTCTACCCAGTAATTTTGCATGCAAGGTACGTGGCCATTTTCTTGTCAGGTTAGGTAAATTAAAGTAACCCGAAGACGACTTATCAATACTAATCACCACCACCGGTTTTGGTGTTTGCACTACGCCACGAGCATGAAATAACCAGGATAAACCAAGATCTTCTTCCCAATCCTGTATCAATGGTGTCAGCAACATTCCCACTGCCAGCACTGAAGTGATAATAAATAGTAAAAATACCTTGTTAGCCCTTGTGTATCGCAAATGGTGTTCCGTATACTATGATCAAAGATTGATTCTAACGCTAAAAACCAACTTGATAAATCGAAAAATGATATGGAACAAATATTAAAAAACATTCCCCTGTTTGCTGACCTGAAAGATGATGAACTGGACAGCATTGCTTCTCACGCCAATACGAAAAGTTTTCCGAAAAATTCAATTATTATCAACGAAGGTGATGACACCAGTTCGATGTATATCATCCTCTCCGGGAAGATCAAGGCATTCCTGAGCAATGAAGATGGTAAAGAAGTTATTCTGGGTATTATGGGGACAGGAGACTACTTTGGCGAGTTATCCATACTCGATCCCTCTCCACGTTCTGCATCCATCATGACGATGGAACCCTGTAAATTTATTATTATCAATAAAGAAAATTTCGAGCAATCACTTGATGACCATCCTGATATTGCACGCAATATGATCACCGAACTAACAAGAATGATTCGCAAACTAACAGAAAATGTCCGTGGGCTGGCATTACTGGATGTTTATGGACGAGTTGCGCATACGCTGCTGGATATGGCAGAAGATGAAAATGACGTAAAGGTGATCAACCAAAAACTAACGCATCAGGATATTGCCCGAATGGTCGGCTCTTCACGTGAGATGGTTAGCCGTATTATGAAAGATTTACAAAAGGGCGGGTACATTACGTCTGAAAGCAAACGCATTGTGATTAATGAGAAATTGCCGCCGGGGTGGTAGTCACTGCGGAGCAGTGACAGTGGCTAGGGACTAGGGGCGAATATCGAGTAGATAGATTGAAACGACAACCTGATTCATTGTAATTTCTGAGTATGCGGGAAAAAATAGTTAACGTAACGGATTCCCGCCTACGCGCATTACTGTCCTGAACATCCTCAACCCTACAGATGAAAACCAACCTTAATCTGTTTTTTACACCTTTTGATACAAAAATCTAATAATCAGTCACATCCCACAAAAAAGTTAATACAGTAAATATTCGCCTTACACGTTATAATCTGATGTTGTATCTACTTTATTGAAGAGGAAACTATCTTGGCATCTAATAAAGGACGGGCTTATTTCTCACTTGCTGGTTATCACTTCAACCCCGATGACATAACACGTCTG
>JAADHQ010000151.1 GCA_013151795.1 Gammaproteobacteria bacterium
AAAACTGGCTAGACTCTAATAAAACAGTGACGAATATTATTGTACATCCATTAGTAGATGCTAATTACGACACTTAGCATCAGGTTTGAAGTCCAATAAAAATAAGTGGGATCAGTGCTCAGCTTTTTTAATCCTGCCGTAAACCATGCTCTGGCCCCATTTTTGCACCTCTTGATATAATCTTGATATTCACATGATCTTTAGCTGATGAACCATCAGTTACCCTTCAGGCTCAATGAAAAACGGGTAGGAAGGTAATCATATAATATGTCCTGGCAAAAGCGGCTATTACAATCTGCCCGGTTTGTTCTGTCAGGCGGGATAGCTACAGCCTCC
Source organism: Gammaproteobacteria bacterium (assembly GCA_013151795.1). GTDB lineage: Bacteria > Pseudomonadota > Gammaproteobacteria > JAADHQ01 > JAADHQ01 > JAADHQ01. The sequence goes on from JAADHQ010000151.1 coordinate 337, forward strand.
CACTGGCTGGTGATGGCGTTTATGGTGAATGTCGGCATAAGGCCATTAATTGCAACCGCCACGGGTGCTTTTATTGGTGCAATTATCAATTATATTTTACAACGCTACGTGACCTTTCAAACAAAAGCTGTCCATCGAACTGTATTACTGCGATATACAGGTGTTTGTATAATTATCTGGTTTTCCAATTTTTTTATATTTATTTCTTTATTTCATATTGCCCGGCTCACACCAATATACGCGCAAGGTATTACCACACTTACGCTGGCAGTCATGAGTTATTATTTTTACAAGAGGATGGTTTTTAATGATCAACGCTCGCAGCCTGTATATTGATACCGAAAAACCTGCACTAAGTATAATCATTCCCGTTTATAACGAACGAGAGGTTTTACCTTTATGTTTGACACGGCTGGCCAACGTGATAAAAAAACTTGATGTAACTACAGAAATATTATTTATAGACGATGGAAGTGAGGACGGCAGTCCCGAGTATCTGGCTAAACAGACTGTCAGAGAAGCATCTGTGCGTATTATCAGGCTCACTCGTAATTTCGGTAAGGAGGCAGCACTCACAGCAGGCCTTGATCATGCGCACGGTGATGCCGTTATTATTCTGGATGCGGATTTACAGGATCCGCCAGAACTTATTCCAGATATGATCGAGCAATGGCACTTCGGTGCCGATGTTGTTTTAATGCAGAGATCATCGCGAGCTGGTGAAGGCTGGTTAAAACGAAGTAGTGCACATTTATTTTATCGTTTATTACAGCGACTCAGCAAATCTGAAATTCCGGCTGACACGGGAGATTTCAGACTAATGAGCCGGCGAGCTGTTGATGCTTTAAAGCAATTGCCTGAACGGAATCGTTTTATGAAAGGTTTGTTCGCCTGGGTTGGCATGCCAACAGTGATAATAAAATATGACCGTGAGCCTCGGGCGGCCGGCAACAGTAAATGGGACTATTTTTCTCTGTTGCATCTTGCCATTGAAGGTATTACTTCATTCTCTATTACTCCTCTCCGCTGGGTAATGAGCATAGGCGTTATTTCAGCACTGATAGGTGGTAGTTTTGGCCTCTGGATTATCTTCAAGGCGATCATTATGAGTGACCCTGTTCATGGCTACCCTTCTTTGATAGCCGTTATCACATTTTTGGGTGGTATTCAGTTATTGGCAGTGGGTATTGTTGGCGAGTATGTCGGCAAAACCTATATTGAGGCTAAACAGCGGCCTAACTACCTGGTTCGTGATGAGATTCATACCTCAGATGCCATGGAAGCCTTCTTTGAAATCCGATCTGAAGAAAGAAACATTCATGTTAAGGCGTCCTGATTTATTACTGTGGTTGCTCGCGACAATCGTCCTTAGTCGCTTGATCACCATGATCATGGTGCCAATGATTGATACGACCGAACCAAGATATGCAGAGATCGCTCGCATTATGGCAGAATCCGGTGACTGGATTACACCCTGGTTCGACTACGGGGTACCATTCTGGGGTAAACCTCCATTATCATTCTGGTTGGAAGCGCTTTCGTTTCGTCTGTTCGGGGTAACAGAATTTGCAGCCCGCTTACCATCCTGGCTGGCACATCTGGCATCATTGGGACTGATTTATACACTGGTACGTAACATATCAGGACATAGACAGGCGCTAATCGCTGCACTGGTATTTTCGTCTATGACGTTAGCGTTCGTCATGTCAGGTGCTGTTTTAACTGACCCGTTCCTGGCATTGGGCACAACACTCTCGTTAGTCAGTATTCTACTTGCTTTAAGGCACCCCGGTTCACACTGGCGTTGGTGGTTTTTTATCGGTTTATCCATAGGGTTACTGGCAAAGGGACCTCTAGCGCTTGTATTAACAGGTGGGCCACTCTTTTTCTGGGTATTATGGCGGCGACAATGGCGTGATTTAAGTACCATCCCCTGGATTCGTGGAATACTGCTGACATCCTTCCTGACATTACCCTGGTACATTGCAGCAGAACTGAAAACCCCCGGGTTTATTGATTATTTTATTATCGGAGAGCATTTTTTACGCTTTATTGATCCCGGATGGAATGGAGATCTGTACGGAAATGCACATGAACGTGCATTTGGCACAATCTGGATATACTGGATAGAAGCAACATTCCCCTGGGGTATTATTGCAGTGGTTGCCATTTTCTGGCGCTGGTTCTCAGGCAGGTCAAGTGGCTCACCTCGGACATGGTCACTGAGCGATGAGCAACGGCTCATGTTACTTGCAGTCATTTTTCCGAGTCTGTTTTTCACATTCTCGGGTAATATTCTCGCAACCTACCAACTGCCGGCATTGGCGCCATTGGCTATGCTCATAGCGATACTGATATTCCATTCGGGAACAGTAAGCAGGATAAACAGAGGTGGAGCTATTATTTCGATGGTGTTTATACCTCTGATACTAATATTTACAGGCTTCTATACACAGATTTATCCAGAAAAATTAAAAACCGAAAAAATGCTGGTAGCCTATTATGAAAAACATAAAAGTGAGGACAGCTACCCACTGATTTATATTGGAAAGCCACCATTCTCCGCCCGGTATTACTCAAAAGGACGTGTAAAACAAATGGAATTGCCAGAAGTAGAATCCTTGATCCGGAGTAAATTACACCCTATGTATTTTATTGCCATACCCAATACAAGGTTAAATGCGGGAATGCCTTCCTTACCTGGCCTGACAACAATTGTGCTAAAAAACAGACGGTTCACATTATTGCAAATAAAGCCGGCAGAAAATAGAATAGCCATATATGAAATCAAATGATAGCTTCCCTACCAAAAAAGCAAATAAGTCCCTGGCTAACAAGAAATACCTGCGCATTCTTATTGTAGAGGATCATCTGGCACTAGCAGAAAATATACTCGAGTTTCTGGGAGAAGATAAATACAGTCTGGATTTTGCATACGATGGATTAACGGCATTACATCTGGTATCTGTAAATCAGTATGATGTTATCGTGCTGGATATTATGTTGCCAGGTCTTTCAGGGCTGCAAATTTGTGAAAAAATCCGGAATGATTTGCAATGTCATACCCCCGTTCTTTTTGTGACAGCCCGTGACTCAATCGACGACAAGGCATCCGGGTTTTCCTGTGGTGGAGATGATTACCTTTCCAAACCATTTGATTTACTTGAAATGGAATTACGTATTCAGGCACTTGCAAAAAGAGGAACCGTCAACAAAGACGAAAAGACGGCGGGTAGCATACACTATAACGCCGGCACACTGACAGTATCGCTTGCAAATGGAAAGCAAATAGAATTATCAGGCATTAATGCAAAAATGTTTGAAGAATTAATGCAAGCCTATCCCCGCTTTGTTACACATGAAAGTTTAAGTCGTGCGATTTGGGGTGTCGATGACATAGATACCCACACGGTTCGCAGTCATATTTATAACCTGAGAAAAACCCTCGACAAGACATGCTGCCATTCACTGATAAAAACTTTGCGCGGTCATGGTTATCGTTTGATGCCACCTGAAGATGAGTAATTGACGTTGATGAAACCTTCTGTCAAACATTATATTTTTCGTCAATTTTTCAGTATCAGCATCTTAACGGTTGTTTCGCTTGTTGTGCTTGTTGAGCTGCTTTCCAGTGACCTTGAAAAAAACATGATGGCATTGGAGATCAAACATGAGAAAGCACACTATCAACCTCTGTCGCATGACGATGCAATGGCGTGGAAAACCGCAGGAACTACAGCCGTCTATGTTCCTGACCATATCAAAAACTTTGCGTATGTACCGTCTTTGTTTCATGATCTGACGATACCTTTTTCCGGTGAGATCGAGGAGGCTGACAGGGATTACTGGGTAGATATTAGCCGCACACCAAAAGGCATCTTGTATATCGCCAGGGATACAACACTTTTTGATCAACGTGAAAAAGTATTTTTTGTAGGCGTTATAATTGTTGGTGTAATATTCATTATTATCAGTTTTTTCCTTTCCCAGATAAGCGCAAGGCGGATTACCAAACCCCTGTATAAACTGATTGGCGATATTGGCAGTATAACGCCTGAAGACAAAGCTCTGCGTATCTCGGAAAATTACCGGGATCATGAACTCTATTCAATCGCAAAAACGTTTAATGGTTACCTGGATATCATGGGAAACCATGTTAAACGTGAGCAACTACTCATCAGCATGGCCAGCCATGAATTGCGAACACCCGTTGCTGTTATCTCCGGGGCACTTGATGTACTGGATCACCGTGGCACGTTGAGTTTAGAGGATCGTAAAACGATTGGCCGTATTCGCGATGCAACAAACGAAATGAATGCCAATATTGAAGCTATTTTAATGCTGGCAAGAAAACGCCCTGCATCTGTCAAGAAAAGGCAGGTTATTTTAAATGAAATACTGTTATCGACAGTTCAAGAAAGACTTGATATGCGTCCTGAAGACCAGTCAAGATTAAATATTGTATCCGATGATTTTAATCATGTGATTAACTCTGATGCAACCCTGATCAAAATGTTATTACGAAATATCATCCAGAATGCACTGGATCACACACAGGGGACTGTTACATTATTACAGAATAAGCACGGCTTATTGATTACTGACGAAGGTGCAGGTTTGCCTCGCGACGTAAAATCCCGAATATTTCATAATCAGTCGCTATACCACGATAAAATTAACAAGTCAGGAATGGGGCTTTTTATCGTTGCCCTTATCTGTGAACACCTGGGTTGGAGCATGAGTATTGATGATAGCGTGTCAACAGGCACCAGAATACAATTTCACTTCGTTAAAGAACCTCTAGAATAATCAGAGCTTCCCTGGATATAATCATTCTATAAACACCATTTTCCTGCAAATAAAACTACGCTCAAAAAGGAACATATTTCACATATCTTCTTAAGGCATTTCCTGGATCTTCCAGCTTAATTAAATCTCTTTCTAACGCCTCTCTTATAACACGTGTCATAGCATCTGATTTCGTCTGATACCTAACTGCATGGCTATTCCACTGTCTGGGCGATCTGACTCATCCATCATGCGTAAGGCATCTAGCTTTAACTCTTCAGTATAAGTATTACAGGGCTTACGTTTTGCAGTCACTGAGGCACTCTTCTAAAAGCCCAAAGTCTCTGATTAAAAGCATCCGTTAAACTGAGG
>JAADHQ010000150.1 GCA_013151795.1 Gammaproteobacteria bacterium
TCACCTAAATCAATTAATTTGCAGCGTTCGCTACAAAAAGGTTTCCATTTTTGAGTGTTATCCCACGGTACGGACTTGTTGCATGAGGGGCAGGGTACGGTTGTTTGTTTTTTTGTCATTAAGTAGAACCTAGATTATGCAGCATGATAGCTCGAATTTTACGTCGACTGAAACTTGTTTAGGTCGACTTTCAAAATTTTCCTGTTGCAAAAAACGAACGGAAAACCGATGTTTTCCTCCACTTATTTCGGCATAGAATGCTGATTTTTTTGGTATGCTGATACGCAGTAATTGTACAGGGTTGTTTGAATTCAGATTACGTTGAAAAAAACCAGCTTCTGCAATTGCATTTTCAGGTGTGGCGCTATCCCTTATTAATTGTAGTATTAGTTCTATGGCCTGGCGCAGATTTTCGAATCCTGATATCCATTCATTTATATCAAGTGCCCTTTCATCCATTGGTTTTTGTAACCAGAAATGGTAAGTGGGCATATCCATTTCACAGGTGCCACCCGGCACGGCTATGCGTTGTTTTATGGCATTAATAAATTCATTTTGTTTGAGATTATGGCCAAAGGGATTGTTATCAGAAAATATTTTATTGGTCAGGGAATCAAGTGCCAGTAAAATATGATCAAGTTTTTGATGGTTAACATGCGGGTTCTCAAACAACTTCATTAAATTTTGTGTTTGTTTTTCAAGCTCTTTTAGCGTTTCTGTTTTCAGGTCGCTACGGCTTACAAGGCCGTGAATTTCAATAATAGTTTCCAGGGCTGCACGGCTGCTCCAGACAGACTTGCCTTTTAAAGCATCATCAAACTGCTTGAACAGGTATTCAAGGCGTAAGAATGAACGCATTCGTTCACTTAATGGTTGTTCATAAGTTGTTTTGCTCAAGATGTTCTCATTTGTGCGGTTTCGACTGTAAAGACAATTGATCTTAATTCAGCGTATTGTGGCTTACTGTGAGCCCGCGTGCAAATTATGAACAATTAGCCAATTGTAGGTAATTAGCGTTTAAAGAGCGAATCTGCTGGTGCAGGGATGCAATATCATCGTCATTGTGTAAAATGTCGTCTGCTGCAGAGAGACGATCCTTTCGGGAAACCTGAGCCTTGAAGATGTTGGCTAATTGTTTTTCATCGATTCCTGGTCGAGTTAAAACACGTTCTTGTTGTTTTTCTATAGAGCAATCAATAACCAGAATTCTGGTTACCAGATCTTGCAGGTTATTTTCGAGCAATAAAGGTATAACCATAATACAGTAAGGTGCAGCCAGTGTAGCTTGTTCTTCTTTCATTTTTTGTATAATGGCCGGGTGCATAATGGCTTCGAGTTGCTGCCGTTTTTCAGGGTCACTGAAAACATATTCACGCAGAGCATCCCGGTTCAGTGAGCCGTCATCAAGCTTCAGGTTTTTATCAAATTGCTGGAAAATGCTGTTCAGTGTTGGTTGTCCAGGGTTAACAATATCGTGCGCAATTACATCGGCATCAATAATGGGAACACCCAGTTCCCTGAAAATATCAGCGGCTGTGGATTTGCCACTTCCTATGCCACCTGTTAAACCTACGGTGATCATGTTATCTGAAGACCGCTGACTCCCAGATAGATTTGCAGGAGTTGATCTCCCCAGACAAGGCTGATCCATCCGGCTGACGCAAGATAGGGGCCAAAAGGAATGGGCAGCATACGGTCGCGTCCCATGATAATGATCAGGCTGATACCTACAATGGCTCCGACCAGTGATGACAAGAGTACAACCATTAATAATGACTGCCAGCCAAGCCAGGCACCCAGAAGTGCGAGTAATTTAAAATCACCAAATCCCATGCCTTCCCGACCCGTGAAGAAATGGTGTATTTGATAAATACTCCATAGTGATAAATAACCTGCCATTGCGCCAATTACGCTGCTTTCAAGTGAGGTAAAAGTGCCATTGATATTAATCAGAATACCTAACCAAAGCACGGGTATGGTTATAATGTCCGGTAAAAGTTTAGTATCGAAATCAATCATGGATAATGCGATGAGTACCCATGTCAATACAATTGCGGCTATAGCCTCAAACCCGAAACCAAATTTCCAGGCGATGAAACCACTCATTAGACCGCAGGTTAGTTCGATAAGAGGGTAGCGGACAGAGATGTTTTTTTTACAAGCAGAACATTTTCCTCGTAAGAAAAGGTAACTGATAACCGGTATGTTTTCCCAAGGCCTTATTTTGTGATCACAATGCGGGCAGCTTGAAGCCGGGGTGCTGAGGTTATAGGGTTTGTCTTCTTTTTTGCTTTCAAGTTCCAGAAATTCTTCACACTGTTGCTTCCATTCTCTTTGTAGTATTACGGGCAAACGAAAGATAACAACATTTAGAAAACTGCCAATCATCAAACCGAAAATAGCCGAAATGATCGGGAATGCGGGAGGATAAGTATTAAGAATATCGAGGATTTGCATAGCGTATGTTGGTTTGCAGGGGTGTCGACAGACGTCCCTTGCAAAGAAAAAATCTAGACAACTGCACCGAGTTTGAATATAGGTAGATACATGGCAATAACCAGACCACCAACAAGCACACCCAATACCGCCATAATAAGAGGCTCCAGAAGGCTGCTTAACGAGTCAACAGCATTATCGACCTCGTCTTCATAAAAGTCAGCAACTTTGCCTAGCATGTCATCCAGTGCGCCGGACTCTTCACCAATAGCAACCATTTGATTAACCATGGGGGGGAATATACCGGCATCTTTCATGGCAAGGTTAAGTTGTCGGCCGGTAGCAACTTCGTCACGTATGCGTAAGATAGCATCTGAGTAAACGATATTACCTGTAGCACCTGCGACTGATTCCATCGCCTCAACCAGAGGAACACCTGCAGCAAACATGGTTGACAGGGTACGTGCGAAACGTGCAATGGCTGCCTTATTTAATATCACACCAACGATAGGTGTTTTAAGGGCTACTTTATCTAGAAAATGGCCAAATTTAACAGATCGCCGTTTTGCTTGCGAAAAACCATAGATAACACCGATAATTCCGGCCAGCACATAAAACCAGTTATCCTGCATAAACCGGGATAAATCAATAACCATTTGTGTAAAAGCAGGCAGCGTTGCGCCAAAGCCACTAAACAATTCTTCAAATTGCGGAACAACGAAAATCAACAGGATTGCCGTTACAATACCCGCCACAACGACAACGGCTGTAGGGTAAAACAGGGCTTTTTTAATCTTGGCCTTGATGGCCTCTGTCTTTTCTTTATAGGTGGCGACTTTATGAAGCAACTCTTCAAGGATACCGGCATGTTCACCTGCTCTTACTAAATTACAGAAAAGCTCATCGAAATATAAAGGGTGTTTGGCAAGCGATTCGGCAAGTGGATTACCTGATTCGATATCATTTTTAATGGTTAGCAGTAATGTTTGCATACGTGGATTTTCATTACCATTACCGATAATTTCAAAGGATTGCACCAGCGGCACACCAGAAGACATCATGGTTGCCAGTTGACGACTGAATATAGCAATATCGCCAGGGGTGATTTTTTTTCCTGTGGATAGGTTGAACAGAGTAGACTTTTTACGAACTTTTTTAGGTGCAATGCCACGCTTGCGCAGCTCGGCTTTGACCATGGCAGGGCTGGTTCCCTGGGTTTCGCCTTTGACCTTGACTCCTCTTCTGTCTGACCCTTCCCAGAGAAATACATTCTGTTTGATTGCTTTTTCAGCCATTGCCTAATCCTTTGTTATCCGATTAATTTCTTCGAGGCTCGTTAAACCTTCTTTTGCTTTTATTAAACCCGAACGACGTAAATCGTTTACACCATCTTGTTTGGCTTGATCGGCAATTTGTAGAGCATTGCCGCCTTCCATGATAATACGACCCATTTCTTCAGAGACGGGCATTACCTGATAAACACCCACTCGGCCTTTGTAGCCATTCGTGCATTGGTCACAGCCTTGTGGCCCATATATCTTTATACCATTGACTTCATCTTCATTAAAGCCCTCGGACAATAAAGCTTCTTTAGGTATTTTTTCTTCCTTTTTACAGTGCGAACATAGTCGTCTTGCAAGACGCTGTGCAATAATCAGACTGATAGCAGACGCGATGTTAAATGGAGGTATACCCATGTTAATTAATCTTGTGAGCGTTTGAGGTGCGTCATTGGTATGAAGTGTTGATAGTACTAAATGGCCTGTTTGTGCGGCCTTGATGGCAATTTCAGCGGTTTCCAGGTCACGAATCTCACCAACCATGATGATATCAGGGTCTTGACGTAAAAAGGCACGTAGGGCAATTGAGAAGGTCATGCCAGTCTTAAGATTCATGTGTACCTGATTAATACCAGGCAGATTTATTTCAACCGGGTCTTCCGCCGTGGAAATATTTTTGTCAGGTTGGTTCAAAATGCTTATTGCAGTATAGAGTGAAACCGTTTTACCACTACCCGTAGGCCCTGTTACAAGTACCAACCCCCAGGGTTTGTTGATTGCGTCGATAAATATTTTCTTTTGGTCATCTTCATACCCGAGTATGTCGATGTCCAGATTGGCTGCACTGGAATCGAGGATACGCATAACTATCTTTTCACCAAAGAGAGTTGGGCAGGTATTAACACGAAAGTCGATCGCACGTGTTTTTGAAATATTCATCTTGATGCGACCATCTTGTGGTACGCGGCGCTCGGCAATATCCATTCTGGCCATAACCTTGATACGTGCTGTTACACGTGAGGCCAGATTAATGGGCGGAGAAGCTATTTCATGCAAGATACCATCCTGGCGAAAACGTACACGGTAGGTTTTTTCATAAGGCTCAAAGTGAATATCTGATGCGCCTTTATTGATTGCATCGAGTAATACCTTGTTAACGAAACGTACTACCGGTGTGTCATCGATGTCACTTTCTTCATCGTCTTTTTGTTCTGGTTCTCCGCCTTCAATGGTCAGGTTATCCAGATCTTCGTCCAGTAAACCTTCCATAGGCTCTGCCTGAGCTTCCAGTGCTTTATCAACAATGATTTTTAGTTCTTCTTCTTCAACCAGAACAGCTTCAGTGTTAATGCCGGTATTAAATTTAATTTCATCCAGCGCTTGTAAATTGGTAGGGTCAGAGATTGCAATAAACAGACGATTCCCACGCTTGAGCATAGGTAGGGCATTGTGTTTGCGGACAAGTTTTTCATCAACCAGTTTGACATAAGGTTGGGCAGATTCAAGATCCAGGCTTTTGATATCAAATAAAG
>JAADHQ010000065.1 GCA_013151795.1 Gammaproteobacteria bacterium
CTAGACCATTTTTTTTCTGTTACAGCTCCCATTCGAACCACTCGCTGGATAAACTCCATTCGGAATTGATAAAAGCCCACGGTCGCATTGGCGCAGGTAATTCATTAATCAATAATGAAATACGCACACGCCCTTTGTATCCGCTGTCCACCTTGACTTCATCAGCATCAATCAACGGATAATTATTAATACGACCCATGGTCAACAATGCAGTATTACGACTGCTATAACTATTCTGAACCCCGCTGTTCAAATTAGTAACAATATACTGCTGGGTAAGCGCATGATAAGCGACTTGATAACGCTGATCGTAACTGGCAATCACTTCATCCCATACCCATTTTCTTGGTTTGACAATATCAACCTCCAGCTCGAATACAAGTGGAACGCCGCTTTCAAGTGCATCCAGTGCTGATTGTGATAAAGCGTATTCCAACTGCGCATCAAGCTGGTAAAAACCTTCCTGCAATTGTGTTGAAGCCGAATAAACCTTCAGGCCAAAGCTATCTGCGGCCAACAGGCTTCCTGCATACAAGGCCATTACACATACTTGTAAGGTCTTTTTATAATTTAATTTTTTGAAACCCATGCGCATATTTTTTATTTTTTCAATCTGGCAAAAAAGAATCCATCCATACCCTGCTTGCCCGGCAAAATCTGTCTGCCTGCCAGGCCAGCCTTACCCCAGTCTGCTTCAATGCTGACTTCACTGGCATCTGCATGACGTTGTAAAAACGCCAGAATCTGTTGCTCATTTTCCTGTTTAAATATTGAACAGGTTGAGTACACAAGCATACCTCCTGGAGCCAACAAGAGCCAGATCGCATCCAGTATGTCTGCCTGACGTTTGACCAGGCTGTCGATATCGTCAGGTGTTCGTAAAAGTTTGATATCCGGATGCCTGCGGATTACTCCTGTACCGGAGCAGGGGACGTCAAGCAATATACGATCAAACAACTTACCATCCCACCATTTGTCCGGCTCTGCGGCATCACCTGTCAGTAAATCAGCTTTCAAGCCGATACGATCAAGATTTTCGCGTACCTGCACCAGCCTCTGTTCATCAATATCCAGCGCGACTACTTTTTCTATATCATACGTCAATTCAAGGATGTGACTTGTTTTTCCTCCTGGTGCCGCACAGGCATCCAGCACCCTCATCCCTGCCTTGACGTCAAGAAGTGGCGCAGCTAATTGTGCCGCGGCATCCTGAACTGAAACATGTCCCTGCTTAAACCCGGGCAGATCAAAAACACTGCAAGCCTGTTCCAACTCAACTGCATTTGGATTAAATGCCTGAGATGCTGCTTTTATTCCTGCTTCATTGAGTTTTTGCAGGTATGCACCTGTGGTCATTTGCTGCCGATTGACTCGCAACACCATGGGTGGTCGTTCATTGTTAGCCTGCAGTATTTGCAAAAAATCATTCGGCCAATCCTGCTTAAGTGTCTCGATCATCCATTGAGGATGGGCATACTCAGCTTCGGGATCGTCGCCCCAGCTATCTCTGATATCGGTTCCATTGCGTTGGTATTGGCGTAACATGGCATTAACCAAACCCTTCGCCCAGGATTTTTTTAATGCCAAAACAGCGTTTACCGTTTCCTTAATGACAGCATGAGACGGAACATTCATATATTGAAGCTGATACAAACCAACAAGCAGTAAACAAAAAATATCCTGATCACGTTCCTTCAAAGGCTTGTTTAACAGGCTGGCTACAACGGCATCCAACTGATAAAACCAGCGTAATGTTCCGTAACACATCTCCTGCAACAATGCGCTTTCTGCCGGACGAGACAATTGTTGCTGCGCATTAGCAAGCGCGCGGCTTAAAGACTGCCCTTTTGCACTTACATCAAGCACAACATTGGCGGCAATAGCACGAACTGGTCTGGAATGTTTTTTTGTCAAAGGCTTATCGTTTACTCATTTTTTCAGAATAGGGTTGTAAATAAAATCAGCTCAGGATATCGCCATCAATCGTATGCGCATTCAAAAAAGCAGCAACCGGCATTGGCTTGCCTCCCGGCAGCTGAATTTTTTGCAGCCGCAATATGCCATTACCTGTAGCTACATCGATACCCTTTTTATTTGCATTAATCACTGAACCTGCAGTGGCATCGCTTACGTCCGGCAGTACGGTGGCTTCCCATATACGCACAACTTTTTCGTTCCACTGACATTGCGCTACTGGCCAGGGGTTAAATGCCCGAACCTGGCGTAATAACTGCTCAGCACTCAATTGCCAGTTTATGCGCGCTTCTTTCTTATCCAGCTTACGCGCGTAACAACTATCGCTATCCTTTTGTGGCTCCGGGTTCAGGCTGCCTGAACCTAATTGATCAACAACGGTAACTATGGCTTCAGCACCGAGCACGGCAAGTCGATCATGTAATGAACCGGCATTTTCATCTTGCTGAATGTCACACTCAACCTTATATAACATATCACCTGTATCCAGCCCTTCATCCATTTGCATAATGGTCACACCGGATTTCTGATCGCCTGCCAGTATTGCACGCTGAATCGGTGCCGCTCCCCGCCAACGCGGCAGCAGAGAGGCATGGATATTCAGGCAACCATAAGAGGGGGCCTTTATAATTTCAATTGGCAATAGCAAACCGTAGGCAACGACCACCATCACATCGGCTTGCAAATCTATGAACTCTTGTTGAGTAACAACATCTTTCAGGCTCACGGGCTGATAAACAGGAATATTATGATCCAGCGCACATTGCTTCACCGGCCCTGCGCGTAATTTCCGGCCACGCCCTACCGGGCGGTCGGGTTGAGTGTAAACTGCAATTACATTATGCCCTGATTCAATCAGGGCATTTAATGCTGCAACGGAAAACTCAGGAGTCCCTGCAAAAACAATTTTCAAAGAAGATAGCCTCTTTTAGCTGCTAAAACTCGATTTTAGCTGATTTTTCAAGCTTTTTCTTGATTCGACCCTGCTTTAATCTGGATAGATAATCAACAAACAGCTTACCGTGCAAATGATCTATTTCATGCTGAATACAAATAGCCAACAAGCCATCTGCCTTCATTTCAAATGCCTCACCATTATAATCCAACGCTCTAACTTCAATGTTTTCAGCACGTTGCACCGTTTCATAAATACCCGGAACAGACAAACAACCCTCCTCGTACTCTTCTTTACCCTCTGTTTTCAATATCATTGGGTTTATAAGGCATAAAGGCTTGTCCTTTTCTTCCGATATATCTATAACGATGATTTGTTTATGCACATCAACCTGTGTCGCCGCCAGACCAATACCGGGCGCTTCATACATGGTCTCGAACATATCATTGACCAGGTTTTGAACCTGTTTATCAACCACATCAACCTGTTTTGCTTTCGTTCGCAAACGTGGGTCCGGGTGATACAGAATGTCGAGTTTTGCCATATGGGTTACAAAATGAAAAATATTAGTGTAAAAATGCAGGTAGTTCAGCTAATCTTATGATGATACAGGATTATACTTGGAATTCCATCCTATGAGAGATGGGGTTTTTCGGCTAAACTCTACAATTCTATGCTGCTCATTGAACCAGTTTAAGGGATTTATATGTACAAGAAAAAGATTCTAGGAATACTATTTTCACTTTTAGTAAGTGGTTTGGTCTTTGCTGACACCATTAAATTAAACCCGAATCACCCCGACAAATATACGGTTGTAAAACACGACACGCTCTGGGACATCAGTGGCCGTTTTTTACAAAACGCCTGGCAATGGCCCGAGATCTGGCATGTCAATCCACAGATTGCGAACCCTCATTTAATTTACCCTGGCGATGTTATTAGCCTTGTTTATATTGATGGCCAACCCAGACTCATCGTTAATCGTGGCAAGAGAACGGTAAAACTAACGCCGCAAGGTCGCATCATTCCACTGGACAAAGCCATATCAACTATCCCGCTGAATGCGATTCAACAGTTCCTTAAAGAACCTGTCATTACAAATAAAGATGAACTTAAAAAAGCGCCTTATGTTGTCGAGTTTAAAGGTGAACATATCGTTGCTGCCACTAATACCGGCATCTACGTACGCGGCATAAAAAATAATGACATTCTTAAATATTCAATCGTTCGTGAAGGCAATACCTACATCGACCCCGTCACCAAGGAAATCCTCGGTTATGAAGCTCGCTTTATCGCTAACGCAACTATGTATCGAACAGGCGACCCTTCTACCCTGATGGCTTCACGTACAACCCAGGAAGTGAATATCGGTGATCGACTACTGCCCAGTAGTGAAGATGTCTTCAGTGCCAACTTCCTGCCAAGGGCTCCTGACAACAATATATCAGGCACTATCCTTGCGGTACTGGATGGCGTTACCCAGATTGGCAGCAATCAGGTTGTTGTTATCAGCAAGGGTGCACGTGAAGGACTTCAACCAGGCCATGTACTTGATATCTATCAGGCCGGTGCAACAATTGATGATTCTGTAACAGAAGACCGTTCAGACAAAGTCACCTTGCCCGATGAAAAAGCAGGCACATTGATGGTGTTCCGCGTATTTGAAAAAGTGAGTTACGGACTGGTTATGAAGGCCAGTCGCAATATTCATGTTTATGACACTGTTCGCAATCCCTGAGGATTAAGCCCTCTATTGGCTGACTCAGGATTACATCTGTTTAGTGTGCCGATGTGATATTTTTAAAATATAAACCACCCGGTAACGGGTGGTTTTTTTATCTTCCGGGTAAGGATAAACCCGATCTGAAAGAAAGGACGCTAATTATATGCCTGATATTTCCACAGAAGAAAATCTTAAATACTGGCTCGCCTTACTCCGTTGTCAGGGCATAGGGCCTGCCACCTTCAACGCACTATTACACCACTTTGCCGAACCGGAAGGGGTATTTAAAAGCTCACAAAAACAATTGGAAAACTGTCAGCTAAATGAAAAATGCATCAAATCTATTCTGCAGCCTGACTGGCAAGGCGTGGAAATGGACCTTGAATGGGCCGTGGCTGACCACCACTATATACTGCGTTCGACTGACCGCAACTATCCCCCGTTATTAAAAGAGTGTAGCAATGCCCCTGCGGTTTTATTTGTTATGGGCAGTGTTGAAGCACTTTCAGAACCGCAAATTGCCATGATAGGCAGCCGCAATCCCAGTACAGGAGGCAAACAAACTGCTACTGAATTTGCCCGGCATCTCTCAGCCTCTGGTCTGGGTATTACCAG
>JAADHQ010000113.1 GCA_013151795.1 Gammaproteobacteria bacterium
CGTGCTCGTAAGATCCAGCGCTTCCTGTCACAGCCATTCTTCGTTGCCGAAACATTTACCGGAACACCTGGTAAGTATGTTGGATTGAAAGACACCGTCCGTGCATTTAAAGGCATTATTGATGGTGAATATGATGATCTGCCAGAACAGGCCTTCTACATGGTAGGTGGTATTGAGGAAGCAGTTGAAAAGGCGAAAACGCTTTAATCATCACAGGTAAAAAAAATGGCAATGACGACACATGTTGACATAGTGAGTGCAGAAGAATCTATTTTTTCCGGTACGGCAGAAATGGTATATGCCCCTGCTGAAATGGGTGAAGTAGGTATAGCACCACGTCATACACAAATGATTACCCGCCTGAAGCCAGGTGAGGTACGTTTGCAGACCGGAGATGAAGTACAGTCTTTTTACGTATCAGGTGGAATTCTTGAAGTACAGCCGCATGTTATTACTGTACTGGCTGATACCGCGATACGTGCAAAAGATCTGGATGAAGCCCAGGCAATAAAAGCGAAAGAAAAAGCAGAACAGGCATTGAAAGATAAAACATCTGACCTTGAATATGCCAAAGCGAGTGCCGAACTGGCAGAAGCAGCTGCACAACTTCGTGCAATTGATAAATTGCGAAAGATAAAGAAATAAATACATTAACGTAGTATAAAAATACTATATCAACAAGAGCGTCAACGGTATTCAAACCTTGGCGCTTTTGGCGTCTTGGCGGTTCATGAATTGATCAGCGGCGCTTTAATTATTAAATGGATAAGATTATGTCAGACCAGTTAGCAGGTAAAAATAAAGCAGTATTTTTTACGTATTCCATAATGGATGAAACTGGTGAAATTGTAGAGCAAAGTGATTTTCCCATTGGTTATATACATGGAATAGAAAGTGACATTATCGAAAAACTGGAAATGGCTATGGAAGGTAAAAAACTCGGCGATAAACTAGAAGTGATGTTAACACCTGAAGAAGGTTTTGGTGAGTCTGACCCGGACCTGATGTTTAGTGACGACCTCGAAAATGTGCCCCCGCAGTTTCATCAGGTAGGTGCAAAGGTTGAAATGCAGAATGATAATGGTGACGTAAAAGAATTTACCGTATCAAAAATAGAAAATGGAAAATTGACCGTGGATGGTAATCATCCATTAGCCGGTAAAAATATTACCTTTAACATTATGATTACCGAAATTCGTGATGCTACACCTGAAGAGTTACAGGCAGGAAGTCCGGAAGACAGTATCCCCCCTGTATTACATTAAAAAACAAGTAGTCAGGAACGTTTAACCGGAGACAGGGAAAGTAAAAAGATTGCTTGCCAGCCAAGTTGGGTATGGGCATTGTTTTGGTCTTTGGTTATTATATTTTTAAAATAGAAATATTTTTCTCGTCAATAATATTATTGCCACAAGAATGACAACCCCTAATATTTTTTCCATCGTCTTGCCAGAATATTTACTTGATCCAAGGAATGAACCAATTGTGCCGCCAATTAATACAGCGATAATATAAGGTAAATAATCAGCCAGGTTGATAGAGTTGTGTTGCAGCCGTGAAATCAGGCCAGCAACCGAGTTTAGCCAGATAAAGATAGCACCACATGCAGCAGCTTCTTTTTCAGTTCCTAGTTTGGCAATAATTATCAAAGGCACGAGGTAAACACCACCTCCAATCCCGACTATGCCAGCAATCAGTCCCAGTATGCCCCCTGAAAATAGTGAGAAAACTATTTTTCCTCGACGGTTGAGGGAGAGTTTTATGGAGGTGTTTTTCCAGAAATAGATGCGAGTAGCGACAAACAATAAAGAAACAAGCAAGACCCAGTAAAAAACCTCCTTAGGTAAATTTAATGACCCACCCAGATAAGCCATTGGGATTGACCCAACCAGAAAAGGCATGATCAGATTGAATCTGGCATGGTGATATCGGATGAAGTTAAAACTACCAATGGTTGTTACACATAGATTCAGGGTTAATGAAACAAGCGGAATAGCCAGAATATTCATACCCAATATTGACATGAGCGCTGTGTAGGATGACCCTCCGCCTAGACCAACAGATGAATAGGCAAATGCGATAATAAAGAACAGGAATCCGGCGAAATAGGGAGAAGAGAGTAGAATATCCACATTACAATCCTGCTTTACGGGTACTTTTAGAGTATATATTAACCATTAATGATGAACCAATTTCGGGTTAAAATTTAGCATTTCAATTATAATACTAAATCCAGTATCCTTAAGAAATTAAAAGGAAAACCGATATATTACCTATGAAACTAGACGTTATTATACTTGCTGCGGGTCAGGGTACTCGAATGAAATCATCGAAGCCCAAAGTTTTACACGAACTTGCAGGTAAACCGATGCTCACACATGTAATTGATACGGCAATGGGGCTATCTGTTAACGCTGCAGGCAAGATTCACGTCATCTATGGTCATGGAGGAGAGCAGGTAAAGAAGACCCTGGGGCATTTAAAAGACGTCGAATGGGCGGAGCAGACAGAGCAGTTAGGCACGGGGCATGCCGTGCAGCAAGCCATGCCAGGCTTGAGTAAGGACTGTATTGCTTTGATATTGTATGGTGATGTGCCATTGATCCAACAGCAAACACTGGAAAACCTGATTGCGACCGTCAATGATACTCAAATGGGGCTGCTAACAACCTTACTCGATAACCCGTCAGGGTATGGGCGTATTATCAGAGATAAAAATAATATTGTACAAAAAATAGTTGAGCATAAAGATGCCACCAAGGCCGAATTATTAGTGAATGAAGTGAACACGGGCATTATGGCTGTAAAGTCATCACATCTGCAGGCATGGCTGAATAAACTGAATAACAATAATGTGCAAGGCGAATATTACCTGACTGATATTATTGAAATGGCGGTTAATGACGATGTAGTTGTGGTGGGCACAATAACAAATGATGAAGTTGAAGTAACCGGCATCAACGATAAAGTCCAGTTGCAGGAAATGGAACGTGCATACCAGGGTCGTCAGGCAGAGAGACTAATGCGCGAAGGCGTGAGCATGGCGGATGCCAGTCGTTTTGATTTGCGTGGCAGTTGTGAAGTTGGACAAGATGTCAGCCTGGATATCAATGTGGTTATGGAAGGAAAAATAAAACTGGGCAATCGTGTCAAGATAGGCCCTAATGTTTTATTGAAGGATATTGAAATTCATGATGACGTTGTTGTACTTGCAAACAGTGTTCTGGAACAAGCAATAATAGGGAGCGGTTCGCAGATAGGGCCATTCGCACGAATTCGTCCTGATACAATATTGGCAGAAAACACGCGCATTGGTAATTTTGTCGAGATTAAAAAAACGACAGTGGGTAAAGGTAGCAAGATTAGCCACCTGAGTTACATCGGTGATTCAGAACTAGGCAGTGGTGTTAATATCGGTGCTGGTACCATCACCTGTAATTACGATGGGGCAAATAAATTCAAAACTATTATTGGTGATAATGCCTTTATTGGGTCAGACACACAATTAGTAGCACCCGTTAAAGTAGGTAAAGGTGCAACAATCGGTGCAGGCTCAACCATTACACGTGACACACCGGATGAAAAATTAACGCTCAGTCGTAATAAGCAAATCACAATTGATAGCTGGAAAAAACCAGTCAAGACAAAAAAATAATCAGGGTTAAATTATGTGTGGAATAGTAGGTGCGATAGGTCAGCGAGATGTAGTCCAGATCCTGGTTGAAGGATTAAAAAGACTGGAATATCGTGGCTATGATTCAGCGGGCATTGCCGTTTTAAATAAAAAAAATAAAATTGAACGAATACGACGAATAGGAAAAGTAAAAGAACTGGAAGAAGAACTGACTACAAATGTACACGGTAATATAGGCATAGCTCATACCCGATGGGCAACACACGGGAAACCAACAGAAGCCAATGCACATCCACATACATGCAATAATAAAGTAACACTGGTTCATAATGGCATAATAGAAAACCATGAAGAGCTAAGGGATAGCCAGAAAGAAAAAGGTTATAAATTTACATCAGAAACAGACACAGAAGTAATTGTTCATCAGGTTTGTGATTACCTTGGACAGGGAAAAGACCTTTTCGCAGCAGTACAGGCGGCAGTATCCGACCTGGAAGGCGCCTATTCATTAGGTGTAATAAGCCCAAGCGAACCCGATACATTAATTGCCGCAAGAAAAGGCAGCCCATTATTAATCGGGGTGGGTGTGGGTGAATATTTTATCGCGTCAGACAAGGCAGCACTTATTCCAGTTACACAACAATTCATCGTATTGAATGACGGTGACATGGTTAAAATAACAAGAGATAAACTGGAAATTCTGGATGAGAATGGTAAAAGTGTAGAGCGAGAAATTCACACATCAGAACTTAATGCAGAATCAGTCGAGCGCGGTAAATACAAGCACTTTATGCTGAAAGAAATATATTCCCAGCCATCAGCTATAAGTGATTGTCTGGAAGGCCGTATCAGCAGCAATAAAGTATTGGAAGAATGTTTTGGGCCAGCTGCTTCAGAAGTTTTTGATAATGTACAAGGTATAGAGATTATTGCCTGTGGTACCAGTTATCACGCAGGGCTTGTCAGTAAATACTGGTTTGAATCCATCGCAGGTATTCCCTGTAGTGTAGAAGTAGCCAGTGAGTTTCGTTACCGAAAACCGGTAGTCAGAAATAATTCATTAATTATCACCCTCTCGCAGTCCGGTGAAACAGCCGATACATTAGCAGCACTTCAGGAAGCTAAAAAACTGGGCTACGGACATTCGCTTGCCATATGTAATTCACCAGAAAGCTCTATTGTGCGTGAGTCTGACCTCGTATTAATGACCAGAGCAGGCCCTGAAATAAGTGTCGCATCAACCAAGGCATTCACAACGCAACTGGTATGCCTGATGCTGGTAGTATTAACAGTCGGACGTCGTCATGGCTTATCAGAAAAAGAAGAAGCCAGAATTGTAAAAGAGCTGGCCAGTTTACCCAGAAAGGCAGAAGAGGCTCTTGATCTTAATGAAAAGATTATGAAACTAGCAGAGAACTTTACCGATAAAAATAATGCATTATTTTTAGGCCGTGGCGCAATTTACCCGGTCGCAATGGAAGGCGCATTAAAACTTAAAGAAATCTCTTACATACATGCAGAGGCCTACCCCGCAGGCGAACTCAAACATGGTCCATTGGCGCTGGTAGA
>JAADHQ010000009.1 GCA_013151795.1 Gammaproteobacteria bacterium
TGCGCCTCTGCGTTAAAATTAATCCCAAACCAGATTACTCAGGCTCAACTAACATACTACGTAAGTTAGCCAGATGCGCATTACCCCTTTCTTTTTTTTCTTCAGTTGTTTCCTGACGATTATCTTCCCAGTCCAGATAATCCTGGGGGAGCTCTTCAAGGAACCGGCTTGGTTCGCAAGCGTATAGTTCACCATATCGTTTACGAGTTTTAGCATGTGTAAAAGTTAAACCCTTTCTGGCGCGGGTGATGCCAACATAGGCAAGCCTGCGTTCTTCTTCAAGGCTGTCATCCAGGCTATTACGGTGCGGTAGCAATTCTTCTTCCATACCCACTATATATACATGATCGAATTCAAGGCCCTTGGCGGCATGTAATGTCATGAGATGAACCATGTTTGACTCATCATCTTCATTTTCACGTTCCAGTATACCCATTAAGGTCATATGGTTGAGGCATTGGGATAAATCATAATCAGAATGTTTTATGCGAATGCGTGATATCCAGTCTAGTAGTTCCTCGACGTTAGCAATACGATTCTCGGCAGCTTTAGGCTCATCACTCTGGTTTTCTATCCATTCGCGATACTGCATATCTGACATCATTTCATTGATAGCAGCTAGCGGGTCACGTTCAGCATATTCAGCAATATGATTAATCCAGTCACAAAAATTAAGCAGATTATCATAGGCACGTTTTGACAGATGCTCGGTGACTTCAATTTCATAGCAGCTGGCGAATAAGCTGATAGCTTTTGTTTGTGCAAAGTTAGCAAGCTTTTCAATTGTACCTGGCCCTAAACCTCGCCGTGGCGTGTTGATAGCGCGAAGGAAGGCAGTGTCATTATCCGGGTTAACCAATAGTTGCAAGTAAGCCATGATATCTTTTATTTCACTACGCTCAAAGAATGATAATCCGCCACTAAGGTGATAAGGGATCTGGTGTTCGCGTAACGCACGTTCAAATGGTCGTGACTGGTGATTGCCTCGATATAAAATGGCGTAATCAGAATACGGTAAATTATATTTAAAGCGGTGATGTAAAATGCGGGAGATAACTTTTTCAGCTTCATGATCCGCATTGCGCGCACTGAGCACACCTACCTTATCGCCATTACCAATAGCGCTCCATAATCGCTTTTCGAATTGGTGATTGTTATTTGCGATAAGCTTATTGGCTAAATGAAGAATATTGCCCACAGAACGGTAATTTTGTTCGAGCATAATGACATTAAGTTTCGGGTAATCGGTGCTCAGCAAGGCGATGTTTTCAGGTTTAGCGCCGCGCCATCCGTAGACAGACTGGTCATCGTCTCCCACAACGGTAAGACCAGTTCTGTTGCCTAATAATAACTTAATCATTTCATATTGGGCCGTATTTGTATCCTGATATTCATCGACAAGTAAGTAGCGGATGCGTTGCTGCCAGGCGAGCAAGGTTTCGTTGTCTTTTGTGAATAAAATGGCAGGCAAGGAGATCAGATCATCAAAATCAACTGCGTTATATGTGCGTAGTGCCTGATTATATTTTAAATATATCTGCGCAGCTGTATATTCAGCGGGATCAGTGCAGTTTTTTATAGCGGACTCAGGAGAAATAAATTCATTTTTCCAGCTTGAAATCTGCCATTGAATTTTTTTTTCGAGATCAGAATTTCCGCCAAAGTCCTTTTTAAGTAATTCTTTTATCAGGCCATTACTGTCCTGATAATCATATATGGTAAAACCTTTTCGTAAGCCGAGTTTTTGCTTTTCTTTACGTATTATTTTCAGGCCTAATGTATGAAATGTAGATACTTGCAAGCCCTTGGCTTCGGTCTGGCTTAATAGCTGAGTTACCCGTTTTTGCATTTCACGGGCAGATTTATTTGTAAATGTTACGGCAGTAATATGTTCAGGCAAATGAATTTTTTGCTTGATTAAATAGGCGATTTTATGGGTGATAACACGTGTTTTGCCACTGCCAGCCCCTGCCAGAACAAGCAATGGGCTATCGATATGAAGGATTGCTGATTTTTGTTGCTCGTTTAGTTGGTTTGACATGCGCTACAGAGTTAAGAGTAAAGTATAAGTATAACAGGTGCGCGCTACATGCGAATACCCTGGATAGATTTGATCAGCTCTTCAATATCAGGCTGATATCATTTTTACTTAGCTCTATCGTCATGTCAGGATCAGCTGATATATTGGTGTCAAAATTCTTGTCGAACAGGATTTTATGTTTGCCGATTGTAATAATATCGCCATCGGTAAGCGTATGCTCCATTACGCGCTCGCCATTGACATAGGTTCCGTTGGTACTACGCAAATCTTGTATGTAAGTTGGCTTGAAGAATGAAACCAGTTTGGCGTGGTACGCGCTTACAGCAACATCGTCGATCTGTATGTCGTTATCTTTATTGCGACCAATTGTCACCGTACCCTCACTTAGCGGTAATTCGTGTGATTCATTGGTGTCGTCGCTTATTATAATTCTGGGCATGATATAAAAATGTAATGTCCTGTGGTCTGGGTTCGTGAATTCCAGAGGTTAGTATATTCTGAATCCACCATGATTTTTACGTATTCTATAATCAATTATATACCAACCAAGGGCAATACCGATAATAAAAAATAGAACGATAGAGATCAGATAGGCATTAACAGGCACGCTTGACTCGTAACCTACCATTGATTGTTCAAATTCTTCATTTTGAAGTTTTAATTTTTCAAGTTGAGATGCCTGGATGCCTATTTTTTCTTCATTTTCAATTAGTAGTTGTTGATATTTTCTGGCATCAGTAAGCGCAATTTTCATCTGGTCACTGGATTTTTTTGTTTGCAGTTTGGCTATTGATAGTTGTTTTTCCATGTTAGAAACAATCAGTCGTGGGGGAGGTTCATATACAAGGTATGCAGACTTTGTCCATCCGACAATGTTATCAGATGTACGTACTTTCGCGTAACGAGGCTGGCGCTCGAGTATTGTCAGAGTATCACCACTCATAATGGTTTTAATGATTTCGCCTTGCGATTTCGGGTTTTGATAGAGTTTAAGCCTTAATACATCGGTAACGTAAGCAGTTTCAGCAAAGCTGGTTATGGGTAAAAGGGATATAAATAATAGGACAAAAAAAGATTGCCTGGTCACGTACTGTCACTCCTGGAGGTTTGTATGCCATTTAAACATAAATTTCTAAAGGTTTAAAATCGAGTAGTAAATGATGAGCAGAAGCTCTCTCGGTTTTGATATATAGCCTGATTTATTTAAATAACCCTATAGATAGTGGGATAGAAACACCCAGACTGAGTGCCCAGTCATTTGTAGCTTCAGGGTTAAAATTATTGTTTTGGTTGTCATCAATGAAATAACGTACATCTGCAAGAATCTTGGCTCCATTTCCTTTCAGGGTATGTTTAAAGCCCAAACCGATATTGGTTATTTGCTCTTCATAATTTGAGTTGAGTTGGTCATTTTTCAGGCGTGAAATACCACCTGCTATATAAGGGGAAAACTGACCGTATTTCTGCAGGTAATATTTGCCATCCAGGGCGACACCATAATTGTTAGAACGGATACTGGGGTCCTCGGATAAAAGATTTATTTCGAGATTAATGCGTTTATTCAGGGCATGACCAAGCATCATGCTTTTATTGTTAAGCAGCAGTTGAGTATTTTGAGCTGACTGTATATTCAGCCGAGGCGGCATATACCATTCATCAGAGAGATCCTCCGACGCATTGACAGACGAAGATACCGCGGATGTAAGCAGGTAAGCTAACAAGCTGAAATAATTTAGTTTTTTCAACAATTGAATCAGAACCTTTTTAGTATTTTATTTAGAGTCATTTGGTCTAAATATAGTAGATACAGAAAAATTTTCCAGCTCAGAAAGGGGATAAAAGTTATTTTTCATTTTTGTATCTTCCTTGATGAGTGAATTCAGGCGATTTTACTGTTTGCCTGATGATGTAACATCATCCCTGTCGTTGTATTAGTGACATGTGCAACTGTTGCTTTGCGACGATGAAGACGAATTATATTGTCATGACGGATAACAAAGATCAGCGTAGCAATGGCACCAGGGCGCGCATGTCGTTTTCCGGTTTTAATCAGAATGCCATGTGCACTAAGGTTCATAGTTTTAAAGCGTTTAGCATTTCTGCCAGAAAAAGAGGCATAAACATGAACCATGGCAGGTTTGCGTTGACTGTATCTTCTTTCCATCTTTGTTAACCTAATTGTTATATATTTATATTAACCTGGTTGTTATTCTAAACTGAAATTAGCTTAAGGCCAAATCTAGTTTGTAAATATTTCGTATTTTCCTTCTGTGTGTCTATTATAATAAATTTTCTATATTTACTTGATTTTTATAATATTAATCTTCCACGTAGGGCTGGAGGCTGATGTATTTAAAAGAATGTATCGGCCAGATTCATTCTCATACCAGCCATTATCATGAATAAGAGGTTCAATTTCGTAACCCCACCATTTTCCATTGGCATCCTGAGCAACCCAGGTGACCCATTTTGGCATAGAATCGAGTGTAAAGTCCAGCTTAACACTCATGGTTTATGCCCCGTTAGTGTAAAATTCTCAATTTTGGTCAGACGAGCCTGATTTTCAGTGCTAAAAGGCAGTAATAACCAGTTTTTAAGTGTGTAGACTTGGGGTTTTCCGCTTTTCCAGGGGTCAAATACATAGCTTTTCATGTTGTTTTTCTTGTTGAATATTTGATTAAATGCTAACCGGGCAGGGTCGTAGACCAGTACGGCATGATGCTCCATAAAGGTTCCTTCATTAATAGCAATGCCAGTTGCCCTCCACCCCGTTGATTTTATTGATTTTTGAATGCCTACGTAAACAATCTCCTGCCAGTGATAACAGAGGCCGACATAGGGCTTACCTTCAAGGTTGACCGTAATATTGCCAAGCCTTCCATGTTGCCAGCGTTTTTGTGAATCGAGATTTGCCTGTTTTATAGTAGAAATATAAGCAGCCTGAATTTCCAGTAGCTTGTTATTACTAATGTTGGTCATAGTCGGAGGTGAGAGCGAGCAACCAGACAGGAGCGCAAATAAAAGTAAAATCAATATTTTAGTAAAATAATTCATAAGAACAGTGCATCAGGGCTAATAATCTCAATTTAGTTGCCGATAATACTATTATGTTATGAGAATTAATCCGGTAATTTAAAAAATGTTGAATAATTTGCGCTTTTTCATTGTATTGATATCCATCCTCGTTTCAGGTGTGTTATCTGCAGACCCTGGCAAGGCAATGGAAGCCTATAAAAAAGGGAACTACAGTCAGGCATATAAAGAATTCAAGAAGTCAGCTATTAAGGGTCACGCAGATTCTCAATACAATATCGCCGTGATGTTATATTCCGGCAAAGGTATCCCGAAAGACAAGGCCGAGGCAGTATATTGGTTCATCAGATCCGCAGAAGGTGGCGACCAGAGCGCACAATATAACCTTGGTGTTTTGTACTCATCAGACAAGGAGCTGCCCAGTGAATATCCAAAGATGGAAGATGGCGAAATATATTTTGAGGTCAGTAACGGAGAGCCGGTCTCCAACAAGACAAAGGCCGTTAAATGGTACAAGATGGCGGGAGAAAAAGGACATGTATCTGCGCAGTTGAATCTGGGTGTCATTTTTAATCAGGGTATCGGGGTAAAACAGGATTATACAGAAGCCGCAAAATGGTATGAGAAAGCCGCAGAGCAAGGGAATAGCAAGGCGCAATTAAATCTCGGGATATTATATGACCTGGGGCGGGGCGTTAAAAAAGACCCGGTCAAGGCGCAGGACAATTATAAAAAAGCAGCCATGAAAGGTCTGCGAGATGCACAATATAACCTGGGAATTATGTTTTATAATGGTGAAGGTGGAATAAAGAAAGATTACCTGGAGAGTTACGCATGGCTCGCATTAGCAAAAGAACAAGGCAGTGAACTCGCTGCAATTTATAAGGATAAAGTCGAGCGTAAAATGAAGAAAAAGAACCGGAAAAAAGCAAAAAAGCTGGCAATTAAATACTATCGACAGTATTTAAAGCCGTTTTTAAATTAGGTTTAAGGTAATTGACCCACGGCATGATTGTTCCGGTTTATATAATCAGGTCAAAGATGATCCTTGACCCATCGAGTTAAGGTAGCTGCGTCCATCCCCCCTGCCTGTTGTGCTACAGGGTTGCCATTTTTAAAAATCATCAGTGTAGGAATACTGCGTATCTTGTATTGAGCGGCTAACTGTTGCTGTTGTTCTGTATTGACTTTTGCAAAGCGTGTGGCAGGTTCCATACTTGCCGCGACCTGGGCATAAACCGGTGCCATTGATTTACAGGGCCCACACCATGGAGCCCAGAAATCAACTACAACCGGTATGTCGTTCTTTGTAATATGCTGATTGAAATTCTGTGTTGTCAGCTCAGGAACATAGCCAGAAAACAAAGCCTGTTTACACTTTCCACAAACAGGGTTTGCAGATAGCTTATCATTGGGAATTCGGTTGGTTGTACTGCAGTGAGGGCATACTGTTTGTGACATACTGATTACCTATGGACTTGTATATTGTATAGATAGGGACGATCAATATATTTTCAAGTCAGATAGAGACTCAGGTTGGTATTTATGACGCATGTTTTACAGACTTATGACTGGCGATCATTCTGTCAAAGATGTCATAAAGATGGCCCATTTGTTCATCAAGGTTTTTAAATTTGTTTGATTTTATTCGGGATTCTATATTTTTTGCAGCCAGCCCAAGGTCGGGATAACCCATGGCGCCTCCAAGTCCCTTGAGTTCATGTAGTTTTGCCTGGCAAAGCCCCCATTGTTTGTTGTTAAAGTATTGCTGTATATCTTTTTTAGTATCAGGTATTTTTTCAAGGAAGCCGCTAATGATTTCTTCAAAGTCAGGATCTTCTTCTACGAGTTTGGAGTATAGAGGGTTAACAGGGTCCTGTTCTGGTTCAGCTGTGAGGTAAGCGGCAAGGGTACTACGAAACAGGTTCCAGTCAACGGGTTTGGATAAATAATCAGTGCAGCCTGATTTAATACAGGTGTCTCTGTATTCTTTAATGGCGTTGGCAGTTAAGGCGACAATTGGGGTAGTGATACCAAGTCGACGTATTTTTTTAACGGCTTCAATCCCGCCCATCACTGGCATTTGCATATCCATCAGTACAAGATCAAACTCTTGTTGCTGTATAAGCTCCAGTGCTTCGGCGCCATTGTTGGCAATTTCAAGATCAGCTCCAAGGCGATTAATTTGCAATGAAAATAAACGTTGATTGTCAATGGTGTCTTCGGCGAGCAGGATTTTTCCTTTAAGTAAAGGTGATTTCCCTGTCTTTCTTGCCGGGTTTATATTATAGGAATTCAGTTGAGCGGCATCATATACAAGACTTTGACTCGCAACGTCACCAGTTGCAATTGTTAAAGTGAATGTACTGCCATCGCCCGGGGCGCTATGCACAGTAATATCGCCGCCAAGCTTGATAGCGAGTTTTTGTG
This sequence comes from Gammaproteobacteria bacterium, assembly GCA_013151795.1. Lineage (GTDB taxonomy): Bacteria > Pseudomonadota > Gammaproteobacteria > JAADHQ01 > JAADHQ01 > JAADHQ01. Next base: position 7,505 of record JAADHQ010000009.1, read on the forward strand.
ACAAAGATAACCCCAGCCCGGTTCCGCCAAATTGACGCGTTGTAGATGTGTCAGCCTGTACAAATGGCTGAAAAATTTTCTGTTGTTGTTCCAGGGTTAATCCAATGCCGGTATCCTTGATTTTTATTTGTAGTAACTGTGCATCATCAAGGTATTCTATATACATAGTTACCGAGCCACTTTGAGTAAACTTGATAGCATTATTACAAAGGTTCAGGAGAATTTGTTTTAGTCTGACAGGGTCTGTTTCTATTTTTTCAGGCAAAGGGAAATTGAAGACGATTCGAAAATCAAGATGTTTTGATCGGGCGTAAAGAGAGATGAGTGATTCGAATTCATTTGCTAATTTAACAGGTGAAATTATAAAATTCTCAATTTCAAGCTTGTTGGCTTCTATTTTTGTCAGGTCCAGTATTTCGCTGATTATGTGTTGCAGATGCTGGCCGTTTTCGAGTATAGCTTTAATGGCTTCTTCCGTAATCATGGGCGGCGCGTTTTCATATTTAAGTGTTTCGGCATAACCCAGTATGGCCGTTAGCGGGGTACGTATCTCATGGCTCATGTTGGCAAGAAATTCGCTTTTTGCCTGTGTTACTTTTTCCAGTTTTTTATTGGTTTCTCTTAGCTGAAGGAGTGTTTTGTCTTTTTCAATATTGCTGGATTGAATGGCATGGGTCATGCTGTTGAATGACTCAGCAAGTCGTGCGAGTTCATCAGTGCGTGTTGCTATTACCCGCTGATCCAGTTTTCCGTTTGCTATTTCGTTAGCGCTGTTTATAAGTTCCAGGATAGGTTTAACTGCATTGTTTCTAAATACGATAGCAATAGAGAAGCTTAGTATAAATATAATCAGGCCGTTCTGTAGTAATTGATCTCGTAATGCTATCCATGAGAGTTCATTAATTTTTTCTTTCGTTAGGCCAATCGCCAAAGTAGCGATAAGTTTATCGTCTACAAAAATAGGAAATTTCTGTGCAATAATGTCAGCATGCAGGTTAACTTTTTTTATTATATCGATATGGTTATCAGGTAGAATATTGTTGGTGTATTTTTCGACATCATTCAGGTAGCTTGTAAGCGCTGTATGATCAGGCGTAATGATAATGCTGTAGACGATTTCCGACTCATCAGCGATATCTTCCATGTACTGGTCAAGTAGAACAAAGTCATAGCCAAGGATGGCATCCTTACTGACATCGGCAACAAAGGTTCCAAGTAATTCACCCTTGTTTTTAAGTTGACTTAATAGGGCTTTGTGTTCTGACTGGTAGTTTATATACGCAGCAGTGCTCATGGTGACTGATAAAATTCCAATTACCAGCAATACAAAATTACAGCCAAGGCTGATTCGTTTACGCTTTAGAATTGGCAGACTTTTAATTTTAAACATTTTAAACATTTTAAACATAATAGATAAACTTTTTTAAAGTTGCTCGCCAGTAACTTTTTTTATAATCGTTCTGATGATGTTATATTCAGTGTCAGTAGCTATGACCATCTTACTTAAATGTGCTGACTTCAGGATGCTTGTTCCCTCTTTAGTAAGTTGCAGTTCAGAGAGTAGTTTTTGTATGGTGTTTTTTAGTAAGGAGCTCATTGTGTCTTTGGTGGCCCATGGTAAATGAGGTAATTGCTTGCCTTGTGCAATGATTTTTAACTGGTCAGTTTTAATGCGCCTGGTAATGACGGGGTGGTTAAGTAAAACATCACCCGTGCCCCCTGCGTCGGCTTGTTTAAGATAGGTGCCGAGTATTGCGTTAGGCGGATTTTTTGCAAACACTGTTTTGTAATCATTTTCTGTAAGGCCAGCCTGTTGCAAGAGATATGTAGGAATTATATAGGCGATCATGGCTTTTTTCCCACCACCGAACATTATTTTTTTACCTTTTAAATCCGGCAATGAATTGATGTTGCTATCTTTGCGAACAACGATTGTGCCTGCGATGGTTTGTTTTCCAAATTCAGAATTTTTCAGAATAACCTGATAGCCGAATTCCTTGTTTGACTGGACATAATGATATTGATTGAAGTGAACCAGGTCATAGCGTTTTTGTTTGATATCTTGCCAGAAACTCTGGAAATCCCTGGATGTTTCAATGCGCACAGTTCTGTTTAATTTCTGGCTCAGGTAGTTTGCCATGGGTTTAAAGTAGCGTATGGTCGTTTCTGCATTACGGCGTGGGAAAACACCCATAATCAGATCATCTTCTGTCAGTGGGGATGACGCGCCAGCCGTGAATGGGAAAAATAGCGTGAAACAGGTAAGGCAGAGAAATATTTTTTGAAGCATGTTATTCCTCATACGCCGGGGTGATAATTCAGGGAAATTATTAAAGTTATTCTATATAGTCGGACAAAGAAGAATAAAACTTTAATTATATGATGTAATTATTTACTTATCAGGCGTCAACATAACAACAACATAAAATATCTATCCGGCAGGGTTACGATCGAGCTGTCGATAAGACAGTGCTTCGCTCAGATGGGCGGTCTGGATTCGGGTTTTTCCGTCCAGATCGGCGATAGTGCGCGATAATTTGAGTATTTTCTGGTGAGCTCGCATGCTCAGGCCCAGTTTGCTCATGGCTTGTTCGAGCAATTGCATGTCATCGTCCAATAATTGGCAGCTATCATTGATGTGCCGGGTATTTAATTGAGCATTAATTGTCCCATTGCGATCCATTTGTAATTGTCTTGATTTTTCAACGCGTTGGCGTATTTTTTTACTGGTTTCACCCTGGGGGGCAGAATTTTTTCTAAGATCCTTCATTGGTAATGCAGGAACCTCGATATGCATGTCTATCCGGTCCATTAATGGGCCAGAAATTTTTTGGCGATAACGTGTTACCTGATCACCCGTGCAGTTGCAGCGACCCTGCAGGTCACCGAGATAACCACATGGGCATGGGTTCATGGCGGCTATCAGTTGAAATTTGGCAGGGAATTCGGCCTGGCGCGCAGCGCGGGAGATAATGATCCGGCCGGACTCCATGGGCTCTCGTAATACTTCCAGTACCTTTCGATCAAATTCCGGTAACTCATCGAGAAACATAATGCCGTTATGGGCCAGTGAAATTTCGCCAGGTCTGGGGTTGGAACCGCCGCCCACTAGTGCAACACCGGATGCAGTATGGTGTGGCGCCCTGAAAGGGCGTCGCTTCCAGTCTTTGGCTTGTATGCCATACCCGCTAATGGATGCGATTGAGGCAGTTTCCAGTGCTTCACTTTCACTCATGTCGGGTAATATTCCCGGAAGGCGGCTTGATAACATGGTTTTACCTGTTCCCGGCGGGCCGATCATGAGCAGGCTGTGGCCTCCCGCGGCCGCAATTTCAAGCGCACGTTTCGCGTGCGGTTGCCCCTGAACATCAGCCATATCAGGCGCACTATTTGTTTCCCGGCTCCAGTCAGGTGGGTTACAGGGCCGTAGCAGGTTTACATTGTTGAGATGAGCACAAACGTCAAGCAGATGTTTTGCCCCTAATACGGTAGATTGATTAACCAATGCAGCTTCACTCGCATTGTGTACAGGGCAGACCAGTTTTCGACCCGCCTGTTTACAGGCAACACTCATGGGAATGATGGAGTTAACGGGGCGGATTTCACCACTTAATGCCAATTCCCCTGTAAATTCATATTGTTGTAACGAGTCGACGGGTATTTGTCCGCTTGCAGCCAGGATACCAATAGCAATGGCGAGGTCAAAGCGTCCGCCTTCTTTTGGCAGGTCAGCGGGGGCGAGGTTGATGGTAATGCGACGTGAAGGGAACTCAAACTGGCTGTTTATCAAGGCTCCTCGTACACGGTCCTTACTTTCTTTTACAGCAGTTTCCGGCATGCCGACAATAGACAAGGCAGGCAGGCCGTTGGAGATATGGACCTCGACGCAGACCTCGGTTGATTTGACACCTTCCTGGGCGCGGCTGAATATTTGGGCGAGTGACATGCGGGTTCCTTTCCTTTGTTCATTCCATGTTGCATGGCAATGATCCATGCAGGTAGTGCTGTGTTTGATGTTAGAGCGTTGTAAGTCCTAACCAGGTTCTAAATTAGCGAGAGGTGACTTTATCGCCATTATTTAGTGATGGTTTTTTCCAGCTCAATAACCAGTTTTTCCAGATTTTCGATTTTTTCACGTGTGCGTTCAAGTACTTTTTGTTGCACCTCGAACTCCTGGCGGCTGACGAGATTCATTTTGGTCATGACGCCATCGAGTACGGCGCGAAGATTTTTTTCCAGGTCTTCCTGAATAGCCGTGACGCCAGAAGGTAAGGCGGATGCGATGCGTTGTGATAATTCATCGAGGATTTTTGGGTCCATAATGTTCTCTTCAGTTGCTCATTGCCCTTTATTCTATTGTAAAAGTGGAATTAATGACATTTTTATATTGTTATAATGCGCCCGTTTTTATGCACCAAATAAGGGCAGGCCAGTGAAATTAACGCACATTTCTAGTGCGAAAACGATGGATTATCTGCTCTAAAATATGTTTATCTTATTGATAAATATTAATTATTTGCTCATGGCACAGCTCATGCAACAAATACACTGTTACCTTAAATTAAATTATAAATAATGAAGTCAGGTTTAACATTCTCGGCAGTAAAAGGCCGCAGTAACCTAGGAGAAAACTAATGAAGTTAGTTACCGCTATTATCAAACCATTCAAGCTTGATGATGTGCGTGAAGCCCTTTCTGAAATCGGTGTACAAGGCGTCACTGTGACAGAAGTTAAGGGTTTTGGGCGTCAGAAAGGCCATACAGAACTATATCGTGGAGCAGAATATGTTGTTGATTTTCTGCCTAAGGTAAAAATTGAAGCAGCAGTATCAGATGATTTGCTGGATCAGGTGCTTGAAGCAATTACTAAATCTGCCCATACAGGCAAGATCGGTGACGGCAAGATCTTTGTATACGATCTTCAGCAAGCAATTCGAATTCGTACCAGTGAGTCTGGTGACGAAGCATTATAATAACAATGGTTGGAGGTTAAGTACCAATGGAAAATAATATTTTTGAATTACAATATGCCATGGACACCTTTTACTTTCTGGTGTGTGGTGCATTAGTTATGTGGATGGCAGCAGGCTTCTCAATGTTGGAAGCAGGTCTGGTTCGTTCGAAAAATACAGTTGAAATATTGACAAAAAATGTCGTGTTATTTGCGATTGCCTGTACAGCGTACATGGTTGTTGGTTATGACATCATGTATGACGGTGGCATTTTTCTGAAAGGCATCGATGGTGGCGATACACTGGTTGCCGATGCATTAAAGTCTTCTGCTGAAAATGGTTTTGGTGGTGGTGCGGTTTATGCAAAAGCATCAGACTTTTTCTTCCAGGTCGTGTTTGTTGCAACAGCCATGTCAATCGTATCAGGTGCAGTTGCTGAACGAATGAAACTTTGGTCTTTCATGGTTTTTGCTGTTGTTATGACCGCAGTCATCTACCCATTAGAAGGTTCATGGACATGGGGCAGTGCTTCAGTATTCGGTATGTACACACTGGGTGACCTTGGTTTTGCTGACTTTGCCGGTTCAGGTATTGTTCATCTGGCCGGTGCTACAGCTGCATTAGCAGGTGTAATAGTACTGGGTGCTCGTAAAGGCAAATATACCAAAGACGGAAAAGTTAACGCCATTCCGGGTGCTAACTTGCCGTTGGCTACATTAGGTACATTCATCCTGTGGATGGGCTGGTTTGGGTTTAATGGTGGTTCAGTACTTAAACTGGGCGACATCGCTAACTCAAATGCTGTTGCAATGGTATTCATGAATACGAATGCAGCTGCGGCTGGTGGTGTTATTGCTGCCATCATCGTTGCGCGTATCCTGTTTGGTAAAGCGGATCTCACAATGGCACTTAATGGTGCGTTAGCAGGTCTGGTTGCTATTACGGCAGGCCCTGATACACCTACTGCACTTGGCGCAACATTGATCGGTGCTGTTGGTGGAGTATTAGTAGTGTTCTCAATTATTACTCTGGACAAGATGAAGATTGATGATCCTGTTGGTGCAATTTCTGTACATGGTGTTGTTGGCTTGTGGGGCTTGTTTGCAGTGCCCATAACAGGTGAGGCTACATTATCTGGTCAGATGATCGGTGCAGCTACAATCTTTGTATGGGTATTTGGTGCCAGCTTCATAACATGGTTAGTGATCAAGATGATCATGGGTGTGCGTGTTAGTGAAGAAGAAGAGTATGAAGGTCTGGATATCGGTGAGTGTGGTATGGAAGCCTACCCTGAGTTCGTATCTTCAAAGTAAGTTAACCAATTTACATTGGTTTGAAAAGAGCACCTTCGGGTGCTCTTTTTTTTTGGCACTACGTGCCAAAAAAAGTGGCTAGGTGCGAGTGGCTGGTAGCGAGGGAAAGAAGTTGGGTGATATTGTGAAGTGACGTTTCGCGGCCAGGGTCCGCTCCTACGCTAGTCATTAAGTGTCTTATGTATCCCGTCACAAAAGGGCGGCTTATTTAGTATGTTTGCAACCACACAATCAATATTCATTGTATGAAAGTCTGGATATCGGTGAGTGTGGCATGGAAGCCTATCCTGAGTTTGTATCTTCTGTAGGAGCGGACCTTGGCCGCGAATCTATACATACATCGCGGCCAAGGTCCGCTCCTACGCTAGTCTTTAAGTGTCTTATGTATCCCGTCACAAAAGGGTGGTTTATTTAGTATGTTTACAATCACATAATCAATATTCATTGTATGAAAGTCTGGAGATCGGTGAGTGTGGTATGGAAGCCTATCTCGAGTTTGTATCTTCTGTAGGAGCGGACCTTGGCCGCGAATCTATACATACATCGCGGCCAGGGTCCGCTCCTACGCTAGTCTTTAAGTGTCTTATGTATCCCGTCACAAAAGGGTGGTTTATTTGTATGCTTGCAGCCACACAACCAATATTCATTGTATGAAAGTCTGGAGATCGGTGAGTCTGGTATGGAAGCCTATCCTGAGTTTGTATCTTCTGTAGGAGCGGACCTTGGCCGCGAATCTATACATACATCGCGGCCAAGGTCCGCTCCTACACTAGTCTTTAAGTGTCTTATGTATTCCGTCACAAAAGGGCGGCTTTTTAGAATGTTTGCAACCACACAACCAGTATTTATCTTTGGTTGTTATAGTAAATTCAAGCGGAGAAAAATCAGTCATCTTATGTGAGCCATCACAGAAAGGCTGGTTTGTTGAACGGCCACATGAACACCACCAGTAAGTACCGGGTTCAAGCTCAAGTACATAAGGGTAGCTTTGTGCAATCACGGGATCAGACATATTTAGTTCCTGGTCGATTTGATATGATGTAGGGCATGAATAATATTATAGCTCGAAAACTACAGGTACTGAATTTATCAGAATGGAATTTTGAAATACAGTCTGGCGAATGTGTATTTCTATCTGGCCCATCGGGGTGTGGTAAAACAGTATTATTAAGAGCTATCGCAGATCTTGACCCGCATCAGGGCCATGTGGAATTAAATCAAATTTCGATAAACAATATTCCTGCCCATAAATGGCGTAGCAAAGTAGCCTTGGTGCCGGCTGAAACATACTGGTGGCACGAAACAGTCGCGGAACATTTTCAACAGGTTGATGAAAACAGTTTTGCCGAATTTGGTTTTGGCATGGAAGTCATGGGCTGGCAGGTTAGTCGATTGTCAACGGGTGAGAAGCAGCGCCTGGGTTTATTACGTGCATGCCAGCAGCAGCCGCAAGTGTTATTGCTGGACGAGCCAACAGCAAATCTTGATAAACATTACACCCTGGTAGTTGAAAAATATATTGACCGGCAAATTAAAACCAGAGATCTGTCAGTGATCTGGGTAACGCATGATGAAAAACAGATAGAACGTGTTGCAACCAGGGGCTGGCAAATAGAGGAAAATGTAATCAGGGAAATAAAACCATGAACCTGATTGCTCTGGGGCCACTTGATCTGGCGATTGCGGCATCACTTGTAATCTTGCTGGCACTTTTGTCTGAAAAAATGCAGCTGGGGGTAAGCGGGCAATTGTTGGTGGCAGGGGTACGTACGGTCGTGCAGTTATTGTTGATCGGGCTGATACTGAAAGTTATTTTTAGCTATGTTCACCTCGGATGGATCAGTCTCATATCTATCGTTATGTTATTGCTTGCTGGACGTGAGGTTATGGCAAGACAAAAATACCGGCTAAAAGGCTGGTGGGGTTTCGGCCTGGGAACCATGTCGATGTTTATTTCATCTTTTTCGATTACCCTGATAGCCCTGAGTGTCATCATTAATGTCGACCCCTGGTATACGCCGCAGTATTCAATACCGTTGCTTGGCATGATGTTGGGAAATACAATGAATGGTATATCGCTTGGTCAGGACAGATTGAATCAATCGGCCTGGCAACAGCGCAGCATTATTGAAGGCAAACTAATGTTGGGCTGGACCTGGAATCAGGCGATAGCCGATATCAGACATGACAGTATTCGAACAGGCCTAATGCCTATTATTAATGCTATGGCCGCGGCTGGCATTGTTAGCCTGCCAGGCATGATGACCGGTCAGATACTTGCAGGCAGTGAGCCGATGGAGGCGGTAAAGTATCAAATATTAATTATGTTTCTGATCACCGCAGGAACCGGATTTGGTACGTTGACTGCTGTCTGGTTTGGTTCGCGACGTTTGTTTGATACCCGCGAGCGTCTGAGACTTGAGCGTTTGACCATAAGGAAGTAGCTTACCAATCAATCCTTTCTGTTTATCTTTTTTTCCGAAAAGACCACATACATAACAAACTGACCGGTTTGCATTTACCTGGATGAAACGCGATGTCTAAACTGGTCTGCTAAAAATATTAGCAACTACAGGTGACAAATTCCTGAATTGACTATTATGTGTGTATTTCATGATAAAGATCACTTGCATTCAATTAAGGGGTTGCCATAATTTAAAGAAGAGATGCTATTACTGTCATGCATCGGATGCACACGGGAAGTGGAATTAAATGAAAATATTGATTGTAGATGACCATGCTCTGTTCCGTGATGGTTTGCGTCATGTGCTGGATGGTATAGGAGAACAGGTTAGTATTTTTGAAGCATCGAGTTGCGATAGTGCCATGGAGTACGTTCAGGCAATTCATGATCTGGATCTGGTTTTACTTGATCTTAATATGCCCGGCAAGAACGGGTTTACAGCCTTGGATACGTTTACAAAAGACTATCCGGCCCTGACGGTAGTGATACTGTCTGCCTCCAGTCAGGCGGGTGATATTCGGCACGCATTGGATGCTGGCGCAATGGGTTATATTCTTAAAGACACAACCAGTGCGGTTCTGCTGAGCGCGTTACAATTGATTTTGTCCGGAGGAGTTTATGTGCCACCGAGTATGGTGCAACAATACCCGGAAAACCCGCTTCAAGGTGACAGCAATATTCCTGTTTTAACACCACGACAGCTTCAGGTGCTTGAGCTGGTGGCACTGGGTTATTCCAATAAAGTAATCGCGTCAAATATGAGCCTGGCTGAAGCCACAATTAAAATGCATGTGACCGCTATTATGAAAAACCTTGGCGTTAGCAATCGCACTCAGGCGGCTATAGCGGCGGAAAAGCTGGGGTTGTGTTTGGGCTAGGTCACGGTTGTATTTTTATTATGCAATTGCACATGGCGTAGAAAGGTGTGTAGTTTTATTGGCGCAACCGGTTTATGTGAAAGTTGAAATCCACTGTTGTTGACCTCACGTAAACGTTCAACAGCAATGTCGCCGGTTACTATCAGAGCTGGAATGTTACTTTTACATTTAGCATGTATAGCTCGAATCGCATCAACACCCGTCTGGTTTTCACGTAAGCGGTAGTCTGCAATGATACCATCCGGATTCCGGTCATGATGACTGATTATAGTAAGGGCTTCCTTCTGGTCTGCAGCGGTTATCACTTCGCAACCCCATAGTGTTAACAGGTTCTGCATGCCTTCGCGAATATTAGGCTCATCATCAATCACAAGAATCAATGTGTCTGTTATTGATATATTGACAGATTCTTCATTTGAGATAGTCGATGTATTATCTATGTTGTTGTCTGCTTGCTGTACCGTGATGGAAAATGTTGACCCTACCCCGGTTTGTGATTCAATCTCAATGGCGTGGCCGAGTAAATTAGCGGTACGCTGCACGATGGCCAAACCCAGCCCGAGTCCTTTCCCGCGATCGCGCTCAGGGTTGCTCAGTTGATAAAATTCGGAAAATATTGATTGTTTTTCTTCATCTGGAATACCGCAGCCTGTGTCAGTAACACTGATAGTAATTGACTGTGCATTGGCTTTGCAGTTAATTATTATTTCGCCATTTTCAGTATATCGAACCGCATTCGATATATAGTTGCGCACGATTCGTTCAAGCAGGTTCGGATCACTGTGCACTGCATATGATACGTTCGGCCATTGGATGCGTAGATTTTTTTCGCTTGCCTGGGAATCAAAATCGTTGGCCATTTTTTTAAACAGATGAGCGAGATGGAAGTCTGTTTTTTCTACCTTCATGACTCCTGCGTCGAGTTGTGATATATCCAGCAGAGAATTAAATAAATTCTGCAAGGCATCAACGGAAGCATTTATCTGGTCGACAACACGCCGCACCTTCGGGTACTTGATTGTTTCGACAAGCACCGAAGTAAACAGTGACAAGGCATGTAAGGGTTGGCGCAAGTCATGGCTGGCTGCCGCGAGAAATTTTGACTTGGCGATGTTAGCTTTGTCGGCTTCATCTTTTTGTTCCAGTAACTGTTCAACCAGATCTATATTCTCAAAGCGTAATTCAAGTGATTGTTTAAGAGTGCGGTTTATGAAAATAGCAAAATAGGACAGTGCAAGAATATAAGTAAGCGTCATAATGCCCAATGTCGTATAGATGGGCCCGCCCAGTAAAAACAATTTAATAATGATGGGCAGTAAGGAGATGGGCAAATAAGCAAAAAACACAGGCAGATAGGTTGTCAATGTTGATACTGAGCCGGCCCCCATTGAAATGATAACAATGAGTATTAACATCTGATATTCAAATTGCTGTGGTGGAAACAGCACGACGCCGCCGACACCCCATGCGGCACCCGACAGCGCACTACCGACGATTAAATATACGGCATGCCGGCGTACATGAAGTTCTTTAAAGCTCCGTCGAAAGGAAAAAACCGTCACCAGGCGGATAAAATAAGCAAATAACATCAAAGCCAGCCAGGCTATCAGGGTTGTACTTGTCACTACATTCCACAGGCCATATACCAGTGCAAAACAGATGGCCAGACTGGCAAGGATAATGGGCGGTAGCAGTCGATACAGTGCCTTGATCTGCTCGACCAGTATTTTTTGATCCCGATTGCTCGGGTTAGAAACAGTCTTCATTGTTCTTGTCCCTGATTTTACATAGCCAATGATCCTGATATGGATTATTTCGATTATACAAGTTCATGCATTTTTTTTACGAGCAATTAAAAATTATACAAAGGTAAGGCAGCCTGATTACAGACTAAAGTATGTAGTCAGTACAGATGTTTGCCTTATAGGCATCATCTTACACAAACTGTAGAGTGGTTTTAATTAGTATAGCTTGACACAAGTAGAGCATAAATGGTGTTGGGTTAAATAAAAGATAGCGTTAACAGGAGTAGGGTCATAATTTCTTGAGGCACGGATTGATATGAGCAGGTCTTTGTGTGAACAGAACTGTAAAAAGAAATAAAAATTTCGAAATCATATTTTTCCGTACGTGGCATTCAGTCTGTTTTCGTCGTAAATGATGATGCGAAATCAGTACAACATAAATTATTTTTAAGAATAAAAAACCAATAAATATTACTTGCACATTTTGTTACATAATAATGTGTCATGGGAGAAAGAGATGAATAAGCTAGCCAGAATTGTTTTATTGTCATTCTTGTTTTCACTGCTTGCCGGTTGTTTTAATGATAATACTCCCGTTGCAGTTGGCGTATCAATAACCAGTTTCACCTCAGCTTCCACATCAATTCCGGCGGGCACGAGTGTTAACCTGACGGCCGTATTTGTTAATGGCACTGGCAGTATAGATAACGGAGTCGGTGCAGTGACATCAGGTGCAGCGGTATCAGTTACGCCCGCTGCTACAACCACCTATACGCTGACAGTGACCGATGGAAGTGATACCGTAACATCAACGGTTACTGTCACCGTAACCACTGCGTCACTTACCAGTTTTACATCAGCAGCAGCAACAATTGTTGCTGGTTCGAGTGTTAATCTGACAGCTGTATTTGCCGATGGAACGGGCAGTGTCGATAATGGTGTTGGTGCGGTGACATCAGGGACAGCAGTCTCGGTGACTCCCGCAGTTACAACCACCTATACACTAACCGTCACCGATGGGGTTACTACGTTAGCATCTACGGTAACCATTACAGTGACTGCCGCATCTATTACCAGTTTCACATCCAGTGCGGCGACGATCACGCCCGGCTCGAGTGTTAATTTGACCGCAGTATTTGCTAACGGTGCAGGCAGTATTGATAACGGAGTTGGTGTGGTGGCATCTGGCACATCGGTCTCGGTAACACCGGCCGTCACTACTACTTACACGTTGACTGTTACTGACGGGATCAATGCCCTGGCATCGACGGTTACCGTCACAGTGACCGCAGCTTCGATTACAAGCTTTACATCCAGTGTGGCGACGATCACGCCCGGCTCAAGTGTCAATTTGACGGCTGTATTTGTCAATGGCACAGGCAGTGTTGATAACGGTGTCGGTGCAGTAACATCAGGCACACCGGTATCAGTAACACCTGCAGCTACAACTACTTATACCCTGTCAGTCACCGACGGAGTGAATACAGTAACAGCTACAGTAACCGTGACGGTTCTCACTGCATCGATTACCAGCTTTACGTCCAGCGCGGCCACAATCACGGCCGGTTCGAGTGTTAACCTGACAGCTGTGTTTGCCAATGGCACGGGTAGTGTTGATAACGGCGTCGGGGCAGTGGCATCGGGCACATCAGTAGCTGTTACGCCAGCTGCAACAACCACGTATACACTGTCTGTTACCGATGGAGTGAATACGGTCACTTCAACAGTGACAGTGACCGTATCTACGGTATCGATTACCAGCTTTATATCCAGTGCTGCAACGATTGCAGCCGGTTCCAGCGCCAACCTGACGTCGGTATTTACTGGCGGTAGCGGCAGCATTGATAATGGTGTCGGTGCGGTGACAACGGGTACACCCGTACTGGTTAGTCCGACTTCAACTACAACCTATACACTGACTGTTGATGATGGCAGTGGTGGCACGGCAACATCCACTGCAACGGTTACCGTATTGTCACTGAATACACTCAGCTTGTCGGCCAGTGCATTGGATCAGATATTCCAGGCAAGCCAGTTATCCTATACCTCCACGGTGGGATTCCCTGTCTCTTCCATCCAGGTGATTGCGACTACCGCGAATGCTGGCGCCACGATTACCGTAAATGGTGTCGCGCTCGGTGGCAGTAATACGAGTCAGGTTATTGCACTGGCTGAAGGAGCGAACCCGGCGATCACGATTGTGGTCACGGCTGCTGATTTAACAACTATTTCATATACGCTCACCATCACACGACAAATGGCAACGGCGTTCGCGCAGCAGGCATATGTTAAGGCCTCCAATACTGATGCGGGTGATCAATTTGGTCAGTTCGATGACAGTGTTGCGCTATCCGGTGATACGATGGTAGTCGGAGCCAGATTTGAAGACAGTGCGTCGACCGTGATCAATAGCAATCAGGCGGATAACACTGCCAGTAACGCCGGAGCGGTTTATGTGTTTACCCGTAGTGGGACAACATGGATACAGGAGGCCTATATCAAGGCATCCAATGCTGCTGCGAATCATCAATTTGGCAGGAGTGTCACGATTGAGGGCGATACCCTCGTGGTGGGCGCGACGGGCGAAACCAGTAATGCAACTGTGATCAATGGTAATCAGGCGGATAACTCGTTAACCAATGCCGGGGCCGTGTATGTATTTACCCGTACTGGCACAGTCTGGACACAACAGGCCTATATTAAAGCATCGAATACTAATGATTCTGACTTTTTCGGCCGAAGCGTCTCTTTGTCAGGTAATACCCTGGCGGTCAGCGCACCGAGTGAAGACAGTAATGGTACCCAGTCAGATAACTCTGTCAGTAATTCCGGAGCGGTGTATGTGTTTACTCGTAGCGGCACCACCTGGAGTCAAGAGGCTTATATCAAAGCATCCAATCCTGATGCGGAAGACGTTTTTGGACGAAATCTGCAACTGGATGGTGACACACTGGCTGTCACAGCGCCAAGAGAAGACAGTGCGGCCATAGGTGTGAACAATAACCAGGCAGATAATTCGGCTGTCGATTCCGGAGCCGTGTATGTATTCTCCCGCAGCGGTACGACCTGGAGTCAAGAGGCCTATATAAAAGCATCGAACACCGAGACGAATGATATATTTGGTGGTATTGGTATGGCCTTATCAGGCAATACCCTGGCAGTAGGTGCACGTTTTGAATCAAGTAATGCTACTGTAATCAACGGCATTCAAACAAATAATCTAGCGGTCAGTTCTGGTGCAGTGTATGTATTTACCCGTAATATTACGAGCTGGAGCCAGCAGGCCTATATCAAGGCATCGAATGCAGATGCAGGTGATCTGTTTGGTAACCGTTTGGCACTGGATGGCGATACGCTGGCAGTCTCAGCCCTTTTTGAAGCGAGTAACGACACCGGGGTCAATGGCACTAAAACAAATAATTCAGCCGCCAGTGCTGGCGCAGTGTATCTGTTTACCCGTAGCGGTACCACCTGGAGTGAGCTGGCCTATGTCAAGGCATCGAATACAGATGCAGGTGATCTGTTTGGTTCAGGGCTGGCGTTGGAAAATGGCACGCTGGCAGTGAGTAGTGCACGTGAAAGTAGTAATGCTATAGGTGTAAATAGTAGTAGCCAGGCAGATAACTCTGCATCCTTTGCCGGTGCTGTGTACGTATTCCAGTAATGCAATATCG
The DNA here is from genome assembly GCA_013151795.1 of Gammaproteobacteria bacterium. Lineage (GTDB taxonomy): Bacteria > Pseudomonadota > Gammaproteobacteria > JAADHQ01 > JAADHQ01 > JAADHQ01. The sequence goes on from JAADHQ010000009.1 coordinate 22,531, forward strand.
TGATCCGGTTGGCAGGCATCCGGATTACGTTTTGTTAGCGGGCTTTCAGCTGATGAGAGTGGCACGGATGCCTCGCCCAGTGTTGGTGTTGGATATTTTCTTTCAGTGAACAGATGATGTTTCGTTTCGCGCGCAATGGGGCGACTTGATAGAGAACAATTTTCCTTGATAATCGGAATAGTTAATTTTTTGGCATCAAGCGACATGTGTTGTTCTGAAAATTAACGCTAAAAATATAGAAGTAATCTGTAATTCTATTGGGCAGTGAAGGTTACCTGACAGGCGCAGACTCATGCCATGAGGCACCGGGTAAAAACATAGCTTCATCTTCAATGTGTTTGGCTTCCGCGTGCTGGCCCATAGCTGCAAGAATACTGCTTTTCAGCAACATGGAATCACGTGATTCAGGGTGTAGAGCAAGTGAGTTATTAACACTTTGTAAGGCCATCGCATCATTTTCGGTAATGTGTAATGCCATTGCCAGGTTGTGGTGACCCTTTTGGTAGGTAGGGTCTATTCTGACGGTGTTCTGGAAGTGGATAAGCGCTGTTTTATAGTCCCCTTTTTGTGCAAGCACCACACCCAGGTCGTCATGAGCCTCGGCATTATTCGGGTCGAGCAGGATCGCCTTTTGTAAGTCGCGTTGGGCATTTTCTTTTTCACCTTTCCACAGGTAGCGAACGCCACGTTTAGTCAGTGCAGTCGAATCATCCGGGTTTCTTTTAATGTATACAGATAAATCGTCAATACCTTCCTGTATGAAACCTGAACGTCCCTGGGCCATGCCTCTGCCATACCATGCAGCATCCAGTGATGCGTCAAGTTTAATGGCAGAAGAGAAATCTTCAACGGCACTGTCAAAGTCGTGGATAAGAAAATAGAGATTGCCACGTTTGAGATAGAGGTTCGCATCGATACGCTTCTTTTCAATTTGATCGCTGATGGAATCAATTTGTTTTTGTGCCTCTTCAGCACTGGTGATCTCGGCCTGTATGCCGGTAGAAAGAATTAACAAAGCAAATGAACAGAACAATGTTTTCATAGTTATCCCTACCATTATTTATTGCATTAACTTAAATAGACGCCGAAAATCAATAAAAATTCCATAAAAAG
>JAADHQ010000130.1 GCA_013151795.1 Gammaproteobacteria bacterium
GGGCAGGGTGCTGGCCTTGATGGTTCCAGCTTTGTCGCAGTACAACAATGGGTACATGATTTTGACATACTGGATGAGATGTCAACAAACGAGAGCGATGATGCTATTGGTCGCCACATCAGTGATAACGAAGAATTCGATGCGCCGGAAAGTGCCCATGTAAAACGAACAGCGCAGGAAAGTTTCGAGCCCGAGGCTTTTATGTTGCGTCGGTCAATGCCCTGGGTAGAAGGTGTTGAAGGCGGTTTGTATTTTGTGTCGTTCGTGCATTCATTTTATGCATTTGAGACACAACTTGAACGCATGATCGGACTGGAAGATGGAATAAGTGACGGCCTTTTTAAATTCACCCGTCCTGTCTCAGGCACTTTTTTCTGGTGTCCTCCCATGAAGGAAGGCAAACTGGATTTAAGCATATTAACCCTTGCGAAATAACCTGAGTCTGGTTACAGCGAAATCAAGGTAGCAATTGATTATTACCAGCCGCGTTTAGCAGTTTCTTCTCCAAGAGCAGTAAATGCCAGTTTGTCAGCTCCTGCGCCGGGGTTGGTGCGTAAACCGAGAGTGGCCAGGTATTCTGCAAAAACAGGATTATTGATGCCATAATACTGAGTCAGGTCTTGCACTACCTGAGCAGGTAAATCATTTAGCCAGGTAAACGATATCATTTTTATATTTTTATTGTAGCTGTCCCAGGCATCAAATGTGGCACGAATAAAATCTACCTGTAACGATTCAGAACTATTGCAGAGCGCACCAGATGGAAAGCCAAGCTCCATAAAGTAAATTGGCTTGTTCGGGTACAGTGAGACGATTTTATCAAAATCATTAATGATTACATTGGTGCTTTTGACAGTGAAGCCGGGGTTTAATGGATAATAGGTTGTCATGATGATATCACTGGCATTATTCAGCAGGCTGACTTCTGAATTGATACTACTGTTGATGGTTGTAAAGGTAACTTTCGCTCCAATCTTGAGGTTGCTACGAATGCTCCGGGCATATGTGCTGACTGAAGTATAAAATGTACGGTACTCTTGCCACGCCGTTGTGTTTGCACCAAGGTAGACGTCAATTTCATTGCCGATGGATAAGCTGTCAATTGTTACTCCCGGTATTTGAGCAAAAACAAAATCAAGAAATTGTTTAAATCTACTGATCATGACAGGGTCATCAAAGGCTGTGTTTTGCAGGTCTGCGGGCACTTCTTTTCGTGTGGTATTGATCGTGCGTAGACCTAAGCTGATGGCAATGCCTTTGGCGGGGTAATAATTATTTGCAATCGCCAGCAGGGTGTTATCGTATACACCCGGTGCAGTTTCAATATCGCTCCAGTTTAAAACCAGGCTCGTTACCTGCATTCCGACTGATTGTGCCAGTGTAATGGCATTATCATAATTAGCATCACCTGCTACGGTAGTATCAATCGATAATATTCGATCACCTTTCAAAACAACCGGGCTGATACTGTTACCGCCACTGCCTCCGCAAGCAATAAAAATAACCGGGAGCAGGGTAAATAGAAAACGCTTCATTATTTATCATCCCTGACAGATGTCATGTTGACAGAATGGTAGCTAATACTAGCATGAATGATATTCATGCTTTTTGATTGATTTGGCATTCAGGATATTATTCTGGATGAACACAAACCATTTGCACGCTGTGTGGCAAATGGTTTGTGTGTCGAATACCCTGTTTTATTTTTCCTTTATATTCATGTGTTCAGCTGGCTTTTTCCCATCCCTGTGAGTCAAGGGTCTCTTCCGGTGATACAGGTGTTTTCATGGTCACCAGTTCTTCGGCACTGCTTGGGTGAATGGCCATTGTATTATCAAAATCAGCTTTCGTTGCACCCATTTTTACAGCGACTGCAAACCCCTGGAGCATTTCATCCACATTATCGCCAATCATGTGTATACCGACGACTTTTTCATTATCACCTGCGCAAATCAATTTCATCGCAGTCGATACACCTTCATCTGTCAATGCATGACGCATGGGTGTGAATTCACTTTTGTATATTGTGATGTTTTCTCCATATGTTGCCTGAGCCTGCTCTTCGGTTAATCCAATCGTCGCTATTGGTGGATGCGAAAAGACAACGCTGGGGATGAGATTATAGTCAACCTTGCTAGCCGGTTTGTTATTAAATAAACGTTCAGCAAGTTTGCGGCCTGCGGTAATGGCCACAGGTGTCAAGGCCGTTCTACCGGTTATATCACCAATCGCATAGATCCCGTTAACATTGGTATTCTCGAAATCATCGACAGGTATCGTACCATTCGCATTGATAGTAACCCCTGCAGCCTGCAAATCAAGGTTGCGCGTATTGGGGCGACGTCCAACTGCCCAGATGACAACATCAAAATCTTTCAGTGGACGCTTGTTTTTACCATGGACGATTATTCCTGTTTCATTGTCGGATAATGCATTGACTTCAAAATCAGTAATAACTTTTATACCCTGGTTTTTCATTTCCTGAGTAAGTACACGGCTGATCATAGGATCAAAACGTTCCATGATAGTGTCTTCCAAAGCAATGATGGAAACATCAGATCCTAATGCCTTGAGTACACCGCTGAGCTCAACGCCAATATAACCTCCACCGATTACGGCAACACGTTTTGGTTGCTCAGTTAACTGAAAAAAACCGTCAGATGTTATCCCTAAATCAGCGCCGGGAACAGGTGGAACAATCGCCTGACCACCCGTCGCAATAATAATATGCGAGCCAGTATATTGCTGACCTTCTACTGCCACAGTGCTTTGATCAATGAATTTTGCATAACCCCGGACATGATTGATGCCGATGTCATCAACATAATTATTCCAGTACTGGTTTATATTCATAATATATTGTTCGCGCCCACGGGTTAATTTGTTCCAGTCGGTTTGCGCCCGGATGGCCGTAATACCAAAATGACTGGCGTGATCCACTGCATGTGCGAGATTAGCGGCGTACCACATGACTTTTTTCGGGACGCATCCATTATTAACACAGGTGCCACCAATTTTATTACTTTCAATAATGGTCACAGACTGACCAAGGCTGGCGGCCTGTTCTGCAACAGCAAGGCCGCCACTGCCACCACCGATCACAATTACATCATATTGTTGCGTTTTCATGTTTATTCTCCTGTTCGGATATCATGCGGCTCATTCATGAGCCGCATGGTTATCATTGCTATATCTTTTTATGCAGCTTTAGATTTTTTGAGGTGTTTTTCAAGTTCTTCAGCTCCACCAATATGCGCGCCATCAACAAAGATCTGTGGCACGCTTTCGCTGCCCGTGATAGCCCTTACAGATCGTAATGAGGCATCACGACCAATAACGATTTCCTCATAATCCAGACCTTCGGTTTTCAGTATCGCTTTGGCGCTTGCGCAAAAAGGGCAACCCGGTTTGGTGATCATGCTGATAGCTGCCGGTTTTACTGCTTGCGGGTTAATGAAATTTAGCATGGTGTCTGCATCAGAAACCTCAAACGGGTCACCTGGAACATCCGCTTCGATAAACATTTTTTCGATGATGCCATTTTTGACCAACATCGAATAACGCCATGAACGTTTACCAAAACCCAGGTCTGACTTATCGACCAGCATGCCCATGCCCTCGGTGAACTCACCATTACCATCAGGGATCAGGGTTACATTTTCAGCATCCTGATCGGCTACCCAGGCATCCATTACGAAGGCATCGTTGACTGACATGCAGACGATTTCATCAACGCCATTTTTCTTGAATGTTTCGGCCAGTTCGTTATAACGTGGCAAATGCGTTGATGAGCAGGTGGGTGTAAACGCACCGGGTAACGAAAAGACTACAACAGTCTTATCCTTGAAGATGGATTCACTACTGACATCGACGAACTCGTTATCTTGACGTGTTTTGAATATGGTATTGGGTACAGCCTGTTTTTCACGGGTTTTCATAATAATCTCCAGTTTGTTGTTTGTTTAATCAGGGTCTGATTTGAATGCAGTTTCCCTGAACACAGATGTATTATGGGCAAAAGAGATAAATAGATAAAATCGTTTATATCTACTATAATGATAGATATAACCTATTATTAACGGCCAGCGACTATGAACCTGAGAGAACTTGAATACCTGATTGCAATTGACGATGAGCGGCATTTTCATCGGGCGGCGGAACGGTGTTTCGTTAGTCAGCCAACATTAAGCGGACAGTTAAAAAAACTTGAAGAAGAACTGGGCGTGTTATTAATTGAGAGAACCAATCGACGTGTTTCCATGACTGAGGCAGGTAGTGCAGTTGCCAAACGGGCGAGGGAGATAATATCAGGAGTCAGGGACATTAAAGATATTGCAGCCGGGTTTCAGGATTTGATGGCAGGTGATTTACACATGGGCATCATTCCTACTATCGCACCTTATCTACTGCCCATTATTATGCCAGAGATAAACAGGCAATTTCCTGATTTAAAGGTCTGGCTGTATGAATACCAGACGCATGTGTTGATTGAAAAGCTGGCAAATGCCGAGCTGGATGTTTTGATACTGGCATTCCCTGTTGAATCACATCATTTTGTAGAGATGGATCTGTACCGTGAGCCATTCAGGCTTGCGCTGAGTAAGGGACAAAAATTATCACGGCAGAAAAAAGTCACGCTTGAAGATATTGCAACGCATGAAATGATGTTACTGGAAGAAGGCCATTGTTTGCGTGATCATGTTAAGGATATTTGTTTGTTAGCAGGCGTTAAAGAAACCAAACAGTTTCAGGCAACCAGCCTGGAGACCTTGCGGCAAATGATTGGTGAAGGCATGGGCATGACATTAATGCCGGAATTAGCAATCCCGTCAAGCGTAAAACATGATTCTGTACGTTACATAGAATTTAAAGACCCGAAGCCAAGTCGGCGTGTTGGTATGTTGTATCGTAAGAAGAGTTATAAGGAGTCCGCATTTGTGAATATTGCTAATGTAATTCAAGCAGTGTTACCTGATAACATGATATCTTGATGTAATATTCAGGTGGAATAGATTATATTTGCCAGAGGGGGTAATTATAAATGACAGAAGTCATGCTAATAAAACGGAGCGATCTTAGTGTCCGTATTGTCGATAATGAAGCTGTTATAGTCGATAAAGACTCAGGGGATGTTCATCAATTAAACCCGACGGCAAACTATATATGGGATTGTTTCGATGGTCATACCGC
>JAADHQ010000117.1 GCA_013151795.1 Gammaproteobacteria bacterium
CATCATGGTCACTGCACCTGCCAGTACTGGCATAACTGCAATCAGCAGGAAGGCTGTAATCAACCATGTCCATACAAACATAGGCATTTTCATCAGGGTCATACCTGGTGCACGCATATTCAATATGGTTGCGATGATATTGATTGAACCCATGATAGATGAGAAACCTAGCAAGTGAACTGCAAATACGAAAAATGCCAGCTTGTCATATTGACCTGAAAGCGGCTCGTAGAAGGTCCAACCAAATGCAGGGCCCTGACCTGACATGAAGTCACCACCCATGAACATAGGCGCTACTAATAAAGTAGCTGCTACCGGAAGTATCCAGAAGCTCCAGTTATTCATACGTGGTAACGCCATATCCGGTGCACCGATCATCATTGGTACCTGCCAGTTAGCCAGACCAACAAAGGCAGGCATGATGGCACCAAATACCATGATCAGACCATGCAATGTGGTCATCATATTAAAGAAGTTAGGATCAACTATCTGAATTCCTGGCTGGAATAACTCGGCACGAATAACCAGTGCCATGGAACCTGCCAGCAAAAACATTATAAAGCTGAACCACAGGTACAATGTACCGATGTCTTTATGATTAGTTGTGAACAACCAACGCTTGATACCCGTTGGATGCTCCTCGTGATGTTCGTCGTGTGTCATTGTTTCACTCATTTTATATCCTCCTCGCTCCCTTATCGGGCAGCCTTAACATCGGCTGGTTGTACGATAGAGGCATTGTTACCCCATGAATTACGCTCATAGGTAATTACCGCTGCCAGCTCAAGGTCATTCAACTGATTGCCGTATGCGCCCATGGCTGTACCTGGTTTACCCTTAACAACGATATCGATATGACCTGCTGCGGGACCGTTTGCGATCGGACTGCCTGCCAGTTTAGGGAATACTGCTACACCCTCACCTTTAGCACCGTGACAACCAAAACACCACCCTTGCCGCTGTATACATCAGCGCCTTTAGCCATCAACTCGTCTTTGCTCCAAACCTTGTCAGAAGCTGCTTCTGCTGCAACCGCATCAGACTCGACTTTTTTGGCCGCAAGCCATGTATCAAATTCACCTTGCTCAACAACCTTGACTACGATAGGCATAAACGCATGATCCTTACCACAAAGCTCGGCACACTGGCCGCGGTAGGTACCTGTCTTTTCGGGCATTGCCCATGTTTCGTTTACATACCCTGGAATCGCATCTTTCTTCATTGCGAACTTTGGAACCCAGAATGAATGGATTACATCGTCAGAAGTGACCAGGAATCGTACTTTCTTATTGACCGGTATAACCAGCTCATTATCCACTTCAAGCAGGTAATTTTTAATCTTGGTTACATCAATTCCAGAGTTTCTCTGGCGAGCCTTGTTATGATCTGAATTCAGTGAGCTTAAAAAGCTAACACCATTTTCGTATTCATATTTCCACTTCCACTGCAATCCTGTGACCTTGATTGTGACATCAGCATTAGATGTATCTTCAATCTTGAGGAGTGTCGAGGTTGCAGGAACTGCAACTGCGATCAGTATAATGAAAGGAATAACTGTCCATAAGACTTCCACTGTAGAACTTTCGTGAAAGTCAGATGCAACCGCACCCCTTGATTTACGATGAAGGATTATTGAGATAATCATCATACCGAATACAACAATACCGATGGCTACGCAGATCCAGAAGACCAGCATATGCAGATCAAAGATCTCACGACCAACAGCGGTTACAGGTTCCTGGAAATTAAGTTTGTATTCAGCAAGGGCAGAACTCATGCCCCCCAGGAATAAACTTAATAGAACCAGGCCTTTTGTCATTATATTATTATGCTTAAACGACATGCCGTTCTAACTCCTCAGTTTAAGTTTTAGTTTTAAATCTTCCCAAAAATGTAATTTGTTAGCTTCCAGTGCCACTTCTTTTGTTTATTCGACAAGCCACACTCGCAGCTTCCTCGAACAGTAATGGGCGGTGATCCTACCCCATGCGACACCATGTCGCAATTAAAATTGGAACTTCGCCCCATAATCTCAGTTTATGTTAGATTATTCTAATTTACTTATAACTCGGTCACCTGAGTGACAACATAAATAATAATTACTTTTATAATCAGTGTATTAACAATACATTAATACCTGATTATACTGCTTAGGTATAAATTTTGTTCATAGAAAAAGTCCCGGGAAGCACAAAATAATTTGTATTAAACACCAGTATTTATAAAATAATCGAAATTATTTATAAATCTGCAAGTTAACGTGAAAAATTATCTATTTATTATCTACTTATATATTAATAAACTTAAGATATGAAGCTAATTGCTCCACTTGCAATGCTTGCTGATAAGGCAGCACACCTAGTAATGGCGCAGCTATTCTTTGCTGAATAGCATCTATTGTCTTATCACTATTTACCATTTCATCATCAATGATATTGGCCACCCAGCCCAAACAATCCAGTCCGGACTGCTGAATAGCTTCGTATGTTAATAATGCATGATTAATCGCCCCCAAACGAATACCCACAACCAGCAACACAGGTAACTTTAATATCAACGCCAGATCTGCAACTGTTTGTGATGCATTCAATGGCACCTGCCACCCACCTACACCTTCTACAATTGTACAGTCGGCATGTGTTTTCAGTTCATTGTATTTTTGCAGGATGATATCAAGATTTATTTCTTCATTCGCTTGAGCTGCCGCGACGTGAGGTGCAATCGCTGGTTCAAATGCATAGGGGTTTACTTGCCCATACTCCGGAACTTCACTACTGTATTTAATCAACAGTTCCGCGTCTTCATTACGTAACCCGTTTTCAGTTAAGGTGCAACCTGATGCGACGGGTTTCATCCCCTGAACTTTTAAACCTGATTGTTTTAATTTTATCAGTAGCGCACAACTAACAACCGTTTTACCGATGTCTGTATCTGTTCCCGTTATGAAAATGCCTTTATTCATTACAGGAAGGGTAAAGGTGAAAGGTGAAAGTTACAAGGTAATGTGCTTTAAATTATCAAAACACGGCAGATGTTTTTGTGTACCCGAATAATACAATCAAATCAGTACAATAAAAAACCGATTATTATTAGCCAATACCTTTACTACTAAAACCGATCATAACCAACACCAATAATAAAATACCAATGGTGAGTAAAGTAAACCCAAGCATATGATGCACTATGTTTGCAAACCTTGTTGGCGGTTTCACCAGATGTTTTTCAAGCTCGCCACTTGCAAGTAAACGCTCATATTCCAATGGCCTTTCTTCCTTGAATTCTTCCAGATCCCAACTACCACAGAACATGACAGTATCAAGCGGGAATTTCGATGGCCTGAAATGATTATTAAAGAAATGCACCACAAATAATGTTGTCACAGCAAGGAAGGCTTCTACGCCATGTGCAATCGTTGCTACATTAAACGCCCAACCAGGCAAATAATTAATTAACGTAGGCGACGCCCATAAAATAACACCCGAGATACCAATAATAACCGCGCCCCAGTAAACTGCCCAGTAATCAAATTTTTCCCAATATGTCCAACGATCAAATCGGGGTTGCTCGCCTTTACCAAAGAACCATTTGAACTGCGCTTTCATATCATGCCAGTCTTTCATTCGCGGTAATAATGAATCAGGCCCGAACCATTCAAAATGCTTCTTCTCGATTAATCTATCCAGAATAACAATCGCATGCCCGAAAATTGCAACCAGGAACAACAAACCAAACAGCCTGTGTACCAGACCAAAAGTAGAAGGCCCTCCCAGCACCGAAGTAATATACACCGACCATTCACTATCAGCATAAAGCACTGACATGCCAGTAAGGGTTAATACCATCACCGATAACACAAGCACCCAGTGATTTAGTCGCCAGTACCATTTGAATCGTTGAAAATGTTTATCACTGTGTTTCTTTTCAGGTTTGACACGATAAGGTATCGACCGGGAATTATCCGTATACCATTTTATCGTCCTCAATTTATATTCACGGTAAAACCACAACATTGAGTGACTGTAGAAAAATAATAATACCAGTATGACAATAGCAACCATCACTTTACCCGTAATATACATATACGGGTATTTATCAAACTCGGAGGTATTTCCATGAGGCCGATAAAGTAAAATCCCTTCATTCGCACCTTCGTGACACTCCTGGCAGGTCTCGAGCCGGTTTGCCATATTTACCATTGACAGTGGATTATCTTTTTTATGTGTTTTGTGTCCGGAATGACAATCAACGCAACGTGCTACTTTATCCTCACCTAACCAGGCAAGCTGCCCGTGGGTTGTTGACATATAACTCGATACTTCCTTTTCATGGCAGTTACCACAATTCTTTGTCACCAGACGATGCGCGGCAAGTACTTTCGAGCCGATAACTTCATGCGAACTATGACAGTCTGTACACGTTGCACTATCACCTAACCAGGGGCGTTTTACCCCGATTACGTGTACCGACTGGTTATATTCCTTTAACGCTTTCTCATGACACCCTCCACACATCTCCGGTGAATTTTCACGGTGACTGAGTGATCGCACATCAGTTGAAAGGTAAACATAGTGCGCGGTATGACAGCTATAACAATTCGCGTTATCTTTTGTTTTCCGGTTTGCATGAATCGAATTTTTATATTTTACCGTCTGGATAACAACATCAAGCTCACCGCCTGTATCTTGCTTGATACGCCCGACCCTGGAGGCCTTTATTTCTTCTTTTTTCTTTACTCTTGCCTTTTCGAGATCCTGGTGACATGAAACACAATCTACTTTTCCCAGTGTTTCTCTTTTATGGGGAACCTTTTCTATATCGGTATGGCATGTCGTGCATTGCAATTCACCATGCACACTTTCCTGCATGGCAGGGTAATTCAAATCCAGTGGCCGTGTTGGGCCATGTCCAGTTTTACCTGTTGGAACTGCATAACCTTTAACACCGTGACAATCCAGACATTCCTTGTCATCAAAATCTTTTGCAACAAGTACGGTCGAAGCTACCGACAATAAAATAGCCAGCAAAAATCGATTAATGAATATTAATTTTTTGATAACGAATTAATCCGAATGCTATTGATGGCTCCTTGCAACAGGAGCCATCAATAAATATTTTTATTTTTTTGGTGTGTAGCCGTGATTATCACTGTCTTCCGGTGACCATGCCTTAGGTGGTTTTTTACCAAGGAACCATCGATGCATTTCAGAATTAAGTATTTGATCCAGCTTGTTCTGAACTGCCATGGCGCCCTTTGTATTTCCGGCACTCTTCGCCTCACTAATAAGACGCTTGACCTCAGGCACCAACTCCATATAGAAACGATGCGCAACTTCAAACATACCTTCCCAATGCACATAATCTGGTGCCAGCATCGCAGCACCGTGACGTGCACGACGACCTTCATGATGCCACAGGTAGAAATATGTCCATTCAATCTTGTCATTAAACTTGACCGGATCGATCAACTTTTCTTTCTTCACTACCGTCAGTAATTGCTTGGCAGGAATCGCGAACTTGTCATTAAACAAATGAACAAACGCATCCAGACGCTCATAGAAGTTATCAACAATATTACTACCATGGCAGGCAACACAAACAGATTTCATATCTTTTCTGCGATGTAACCAGGGTTTGACTTTTTTGCCTTGTTTAATCGCTTTGGCATCTATCTTGAATGAAACAGGTGCACGTAAGTTCCATGAGATACGACTGCCGATATCATGATTAACCGGCAAGTCCTTGGTAGCAGACATATGGCATGTCGCACATGTTGGTGCTGCATGATAATCCTCACCGGGTATCCATTTATTGGAATCCATATTCATCTTGTCAATATTGGCACGGAAGGCAATACCATGAACGGACTCTTCATAGATCTCTTTTTGTGGATGATCCGGGCCTAAATGGCAACGGCCACAATTATCAGGGTGACGTGCCTGCTCGGCAGAAAAACTGTGTCGCAGATGACAGGCCGAACAAGCGCCTTTTGAACC
>JAADHQ010000131.1 GCA_013151795.1 Gammaproteobacteria bacterium
CAAACGCTAATAAAAAAGGAATAAGTTCGCCATCATTATAACCCCACGCTACCCCTGCTGAAGGCAACATCGTTATACTTGATAACATCAGAAGCAAGCCGATAATTCTTTGTATGACGGTAAACTGCATAGTGAAAGTAACTAGTAGCGAGTGGCTAGTAGCGAGTAAAGTCCTCGTTCGTTAAGTCTTCTTTTATTTTGTGAGTTTTAGTCATGCAAAAGTATCCAGTATCTTTTTTTTAAACAAGCCAATGAACCGCTTTTCCTCGCTACTAGCCACTCGCAACCAGCTACTATTTAGTAGCGAATGCTACTAAATAAACGTAACAGCAACCTGAAACAGTTTTTCCACTTCATGGATTCTGCTTTTATCCATAAGGAACAGTATCACGTGGTCTTCGGCTTCAATAACAGTGTCATGGTGTGCGATAATGACATCTTCGCCGCGTACTACGGCTCCAATGCTGGTGCCCTTGGGTAATTTAATATCTTCTATGCAGCGACCCACTACCTTTGAAGTGCGACTGTCTCCATGTGCTATCGCTTCAATAGCCTCTGCTGCACCGCGTCGGAGTGAATGGACTACCACAACATCTCCACGTCGAATATGTGTCAACAAGGTGCCTATAGTTGCCAGTTGGGGAGAAATAGCAATATCAAGCACATCACTTTCTACAAGGTCTACATAGGATGCGCGATTGATTAGCGACATTACCTTGCGCGCACCCAGACGTTTTGCCAGCATCGCAGATAAAATATTAGCTTCTTCATCATTAGTCAGAGAAACAAAAACATCGGTTTTTTCAATATTCTCATTCAATAACAACTCTTCGTCTGCGGCATCTCCATGTAACACAATCGCCCTGTCAAGACTTTCTGATAACTGTCGTGCCCTTTCTCTGTCGCGTTCGATAATCTTGACCTGGTATTTTTGTTCGAGCACACTTGCCAACCGCTTGCCAATATTGCCACCACCGGCAAGTATAATTCTTTTAACGGGTTTATCGAGCTTACGTAGTTCACTCATTACTTTGCGGATGTGCTTATGGGCAGCAATAAAGAATACTTCATCACCGGCTTCTATAACCGTATGCCCATCTGGCTCGATCGGGCGGCCACGTCTGAAAATTGCTGCCACACGCGCCTCAGCATTAGGCAAGTGTTCTGACAGGGTTTTCAATTCATGGCCAACCAGAGGCCCACCATAATAAGCCGACACGGCAACCAGCTGCGCACGCCCGCCTGCAAATTCCAGCACTTGCATGGCGCCCGGGTTTTCTATCAGCCTTTTAATATAATCTGTTACCAGTTGTTCCGGGCTGATCGTTACATCAATCGGCAGGGCTTCCTGATTAAATATTTTTGGATGGTCAAGATATTCCTGCGCACGTACACGCGCGATTTTAGTCGGCGTATGAAACAGGGTATAGGCAAGTTGACAGGCAACCATGTTGGTTTCATCACTGTTGGTAACGGCGATAATCATATCAGCGTCTTCAGCACCTGCGCGCCGCAACACATCAGGGTGTGATGCGTGACCCACGACTGTTCTGATATCCAGCCTTTCCTGTAGATCATGAAGAAGATTTTCATCAACATCCACAAGGGTAATATCATTTGCTTCACTGGCAAGGTTATAGGCTACCGATGAACCTACCTGACCCGCTCCCAGGATTATTATTTTCATTGGTTAATCTGCTTATTCATATTTATGTTTGTTTTACATCTACACCCAGCGCTCTTAATTTACGGTACAGATTAGTTCGTTCCATACCGACCAGTTTCGAGAGTTTGCCGACGCTGCCATCACAAACCTGCAATTGATGAGTAAGGTACTCACGTTCGAATTGCTCTCTGGCTTCTCTCAAGGGTAGATCAATTGCGCCCGTTGCGATACTACTAATGCCCGCTTTATGAACAGAATGTGTCGATAGGCCATTTTCAACTTCATCCAGTTCGACATCGTCATTACCACCCAGTATTAATAATCGCTGCACAAGGTTTTTTAATTCGCGAATATTGCCGGGCCATGTGTAATTTCGCAACCGATTTTGTGCGGCCATTGAAAAGCGTCGATAAGGAAGATTTTCCTGAGCAACAAATAAATCAACATAAAATGACAATAATTCAGAAATATCCTCACAATGATCACGTAAAGGAGGAATAGGTAACGGCACTACATTCAGGTGGTAATACAGGTCTTCTCTGAAACGGCCTGACTGTACTTCCATCTCCAGATCTTTATGTGTAGAGGCAAAAATTCTCACGTCAACCTTAACCGGGTCAACACCACCAACGCGCATAAAATCCTGACCTTCTATCGCGCTATGCAGGCGCGCCTGTGTTTCCAGATCCATGTCGGCGACTTCCTGTAAAAAAAGTATACCGCCATTGGCTTGTTCCAGACGTCCATAATGCAGAACATCGCCATCTTCACTACCAAATAATTCCACTTCAGAATTTTCGCGTGCGATGCTGCCAACGGACATAATAACCAACGGGCCATCCTTACGATCACTGCAGCTATGCATATATCTTGCAAAAGTTTCCTTGCCACTACCCGATTCACCCGTAAATAATACCCAGCTATCATGCAAGGCAACGCGTTTTGCCTGTTCTCGCAATCGTTGCATCAGGGCACTTTTACCAATGGGTTCCAGCAATGGCCTGGCGTGTTCTTTCAGGCCAATGTTCTCCTGACGCAATTTATTAGCCTCGATGGCACGCTCGACTGTTAATAATAACTTGGCGAGTGACAATGGCTTCTCAAGAAAATCATAGGCCCCCAGACGGGTTGCCTCTACAGCTGTTTCAACGGTGCCGTGTCCTGACATAACAATCACAGGGAAAGGTAATGTACCTTCTTCCTCCCATTCCTTGAGCAATGTAATACCATCAACATCTGGCATCCAGATATCCAGTAACACAAGATCGGGGCGGCGTGAACGGCAGGCTTTACGCGCTGCCCCCCCACCATCGGCTATATTGACT
The DNA here is from genome assembly GCA_013151795.1 of Gammaproteobacteria bacterium. Classification (GTDB taxonomy): domain Bacteria; phylum Pseudomonadota; class Gammaproteobacteria; order JAADHQ01; family JAADHQ01; genus JAADHQ01. The sequence goes on from JAADHQ010000131.1 coordinate 2,992, forward strand.
TCAAAACCCTCGTCTTCGAGGATTTCCTGAACCAGTGTACGAATATCAGGTTCATCATCTACTACAAGTATATAAGGTGCACTCATGCATTACCCTCGGCTAACTGCTCGCCTGTCATTCTCTTTGGAATAAAAAGTCTCTTGTTGTGACGCAATCACAGGCAGACGTATAATAATCACGCCCCCATGATCTACTAAATTACCGGCCGTGACCATACCCCCGTGTTCTTCCACGATTTTTTTAACAATCGCCAGGCCAAGGCCAGTACCCTTACTCTTGGTTGTAACGTAGGGCTCAAAGTACTGATCCATGTCTTCCTCCGGAAACCCGGGGCCTTTATCACTTATGTTGAATTCTACAAATCGACATCCCGACTCATCCATACAACGGGTACTGACATCTATCTCTTTCTTGTCGCTGGCGCTCATGGCTTCCAGTGCATTTTTAACCAGATTATGCAGCAACTGCCTTAAACGTGCAGAATCAGCCTGAATAATCGGCGCTCTCTGATCAAGGTTCCGGTGCATTTTTAAATCCGGCATTTTATACATTTCAGTAACTTCGTAAATGAGTTTATTAAAATCAAGTTTATGCATCTCCGTCTGAGGTGCTCGGGCATATTCAGTAAATGCATTCACCATTTCTTTCATGGCTTCTACCTGCTGCACAATGGTCTCGGTAGATCGCTTTAATATCCCGGCTTCTTTTTCTTCCACTTTTTTCTCCAGCTTATGCTGAAGACGCTCGGCCGAAAGTTGAATAGGCGTTAGTGGATTTTTAATTTCATGTGCAAGCCGACGTGCAACTTCACCCCAGGCCGCATCGCGCTGAGCCTGAATCAGTGTTGTTATGTCATCAAAAACAATTACATGATCCCCACTATCACCACTTTCATCTATCAAGGTAGTGCCCCGGCACATCAAAACCTTTCGTCCACCCTGCGCAAAAATAATAATTTCTTCCTGCCATTGGTCAGGCCGTTCTGATAATGATTTAATACTATCGACAAAACGTTTCAAAGGAGCATAGGCTTGCGTAATCGTGTCAATCGGCTTGCTTAGATATTCACCAAAATCAATACTCAATATTTTTCCTGCGGCCGAATTCACTGTGCGAATATTTAAATTATGATCGAGAGTCATAACACCTGAAGAAAGATTTTCCAACACTGCTTCAAGATAAGCACGCTGCGATTCAACCTGATGCTGACTCTCCTGAGCATAACTACTTGCCCGTGCTATCTTTCTTGTCATGTCATTAAATGACTGCACCAGAAAACCAAGCTCATGATAACCAGCTACGGGTAATTGCTTCTCGTAATCGCCTTCGGCGACGGCACGTGTTCCCTCTGCCAGATTTCTGACTGGCGCCATTAAACGCTGCGCCGAGAAAAAGGCTACCCAGATAGCTGCAAATAAACTCAGCAATAATACCAATGACAAGGTTAATAAAAAGCTGTTCTTTAATTGCCCTCGCAGGTAATTCAATTTTTTGTAAACTGTGAAATATTGCTGCACATTGTCTGCCAGTTTATTTACCCGCTGATCAATCGGATAAAGTGCCTGTAAAATACGAAACTCGGTATCAACCCCGCTACCAACGGGCACAGGGTAGACCAGCCGAACATGTATCCCTGCATCTTTAATCGGCTCCAGGCCAACATAGCGATTACCATGCCTGACCTGCATGAGTACGTCCTCATTACTTCGATGCGGCACTACCTTGGCAGGATCCAGACTACTAAAAGCAATAATACGATTATTTGTTCCAAGCAGGCTCATTTCAACTGCACCACTGCTGTCAAGCATATCACTGAGCATTAAACCTGCATTTGAATCAGTTACATCAGAAAGGCGGCTTGCAAAACGAGACATCTCTTTACTGAGTTCACGCTGACGTAAACCAAGCGATACCTGGCTTAACTCCAGAGCGTCTTCAAGTGACCGTTCAATGCGCACATCAAACCAGCTGTCCACGCCTCGTTGCAAAAACTGCAATGAGAAATAATAAACTACGGAAACCGGTATAACAGACAAGATAACAAACACAAGCACCAGACGAACGGTTAATCGTGAGCCTGCAACACCATCACGATACTGCCTGACCAGTTTATATAAGTTAAG
>JAADHQ010000114.1 GCA_013151795.1 Gammaproteobacteria bacterium
CCCATATCGGGATATAAAAATAACACTGTCAATACCTTACGCTTATGGAATGCCAGCGCTACCAGTGATTTTAGCCTTGATGATTTTAATGCCGGTAGTTATTCAGATGCAGTAGAAGCAAAAAATGATGCCGAGCATATTACGATGGTGCTCTATCCAAATGATGCCAGTGAAAATGGAAAGGAATTGCGCCTTAAGCAACAGTATTTCCTTGCATCTGCAAGTTTACAGGATGTTATAAGAATGTGGACCATCAATGAAGGCGATGACTTTAGTCAGTTTGCCGAACAAAATGTCTTTCAGTTGAACGACACGCATCCGACGATTGCAATTGCTGAGTTAATGCGAATATTAATGGATGAAAAAAATCTGTCATGGGCTGAAGCATGGGCAATAACCAGCAAAACAATGGCGTATACAAATCATACGTTATTGCCGGAAGCATTGGAAAAATGGTCAGTAGGGCTTTTTGAAAAACTGTTGCCACGCCTATTGCAGATTATTTATGAAATCAATGCCCGGTTTTTGAAACTGGTGGGTAGAAAATGGCCAGGAGACACCGAGAGACAAATTAGAATGTCGATCATTGATGAAAGTGGGGGTAAATCAGTCAGAATGGCTTACCTTGCAATTGTTGGCAGCTTTTCTGTCAATGGCGTTGCCGCACTTCATTCACAGCTATTAACTGAAGGGCTCTTCAGTGATTTTTTTGATCTATGGCCTGAGAAATTTAACAACAAAACAAATGGAGTAACTCCACGTAGGTGGGTGGCCCATGCTAACCCGTTAATGAGTAAATTAATTTCTGATGAAATTGGTAATGACTGGGTACGGAATTTTGAATCAATAAAACAATTAAAACAGTTCATATATGACAAAGACTTCATTGGCCGTTGGTTTGCAGTTAAAGCTGAAAACAAAATGAAATTAGCTGTGTTTGTAAAATCACAGTGTAATGTAGACTTCGATATTAATGCAATTTTTGATGTTCAGGTTAAAAGGGTGCATGAGTATAAGAGGCAGTTATTAAATGTATTGCATGTTATTCATCTCTATAATCGTATAAAAGATGGGGACACAGAGAACTGGACAAATAGATGTGTACTGATAGGAGGCAAGGCAGCGCCGGGTTATCGTCTTGCCAAGTTGACTATTAAATTAATTAATAATGTTGCCGAGGTTATCAATAACGATCCACAAGTGGATAATATGCTGAAGCTGGCCTTCATACCTAATTATGGCGTTTCCAAGATGGAAGTAATCTGTCCGGGAACAGATTTGTCTGAACAAATTTCGACAGCAGGAAAAGAAGCGTCCGGTACAGGCAATATGAAGTTCATGATGAATGGTGCTATTACGATAGGTACATATGACGGCGCTAATATTGAAATACTGGATGCAGTAGGTAAGGAAAATTTTTACCTGTTTGGTTTAAAAGCAGACGAGGTAGAGGCGCAACGATCAACCTATAACCCTGAACAGATTATTGAAGATGACGATGCCCTTAAACAAGTTATGCATTTGTTACAATGTGGTCATTTCAATTCTTTTGAGCAGGGTATATTCGATGAGCTAATTGCATCTTTGGTCAATAAAAATGATCCGTGGCTTACACTCGCAGATTTTAGAAGTTATATTGATGCCCAGGAGAAAGTATCGCTAGCTTATCAAGACCGTGAATCATGGACTAAAATGAGTATAATGAACACAGCATGTAGTGGGCATTTTTCAACTGACAGAACGATGCAGGAATATAATGCTGATATCTGGAAGCTGGATAGCTAATTGTTTATTTTGTCGACCAGTTACAATTACTGCACCATATTGTGTTTGTCAGGACTACCTAAAATACAGAGCTCCTGAAAGGAGGGCCTCGGGGCCTTGCTCTCGGTAAGTTGTGTTATCTGAAAGCCTTGTGATGATATGTTGTAATTTGTACAGGGGGTACTCTTTGTGATTTAGATCAGTGTTTATACCGGGTTTGGATTGATATCAGATATAATTTATTCTAAAGTGTACTCTGGTTTAATTCATTCTTTATGGGTCTGAGTCAGGTGAATAATTTAAATGTATAGAACTGAATCAAGAATGTTCTTTAGTTTAATTGTTGTCAGTTTAGTATTTCTTGTTATTTTTACATTGTCTTTGCCTCCAATCCGCGATATTTCATGGAGAGAATATAATTCTTTTCTGCTTTTAGTCAGCATTACCTTTGCAGTAACAATTTTTTTTCATGCGATGATTACATTTTCATTTCGTGATGCAATGCTGCTTTTTGTAATTAGTATGAGTATTACTGTTTTTGCCGAGTATACAGGCGTACATTACGGCATTCCTTTTGGAGTGCGTTACGATTATAACGCAGACTTGTTGCCCCGGTTTGCAGGTGTTGTACCTTTATTCATTCCCTTGAGCTGGTTTGTTCTTATGTATATTCCTATTGTATTGTTTCGGAATTTTATTACCATTGATCAGGGAAATACTAAAATTGTCAGAGTAATTAAGCACTCGTTAATATGTAGTGGTCTGCTCGTTTCATTCGATTTTTTTCTTGATCCATTGGCCGTTCATGCTCAGACCTGGGTTTGGCATGAAGACGGAGGGTATTTTGGTGTCCCGTTGTCTAATTACCTGGGGTGGTTTATAGTTGGATTTATCTGTTACCTGTTGTTCTTTTCTATACGTAATCCTGTCAGTAAACACGAGAGACATTCTGTTCTGAAGTATGATGCCGCACTTATTGTTTTATGTGTAATTATTACCCTGGTTGCAAATTTACTGGTGATCGTACATCTTGATACAATGTTGCCAGCCTTACTTACACTCATGACCTACGGGCTTGTCATTTGTACGTGGTTATTTTCTAACAGGCGACGTTTGTTGGCAGTTATAAGGTAATAATTAATGATATGGTAATGTTTGCTTAAGCAACTATTATATTAGCTCATTGTTATATAAGCGCATATTTGAGATCTGATTAATGTCATTATTATCTGTAAAGAGTGTAAGTCGAATATATCAGGGTGTAATCGTTGCACTTAATGATGTCAGTTTTATTCTTGAAAAAGGGGATACAGTAGCATTACTGGGTTCTTCCGGTAGTGGAAAATCAACTTTACTTTCATTAATCGCAGGTTACGATTCGCCGACAAATGGTAGTATTCATGTCCAGGGCCGTGATTTAAATAGTTGGCCAAAGGTTGAGTTGTTGACCAGAAAGATTGGTTTTTTATTTCAGCAATTTCATTTGATCGAACATTTGACAGCAGTACAAAATATTGAATTGGCAATGTTTCCTGTTTGCAATGACCGAATTGAAAGATATTCAACCAGTATGAAGTTACTTGAGCGTGTTGGTCTTTCTCAACGCGCGAATTCTCGTGCTATTAACCTTTCTGGCGGTGAACGTCAGCGCGTGGCATTTTGCAGAAGTATAGTAAATCAACCGGAATTATTATTGGCAGACGAGCCTACCGGTAATCTGGATACAACTTCCAGACAAGCTTTGCTGGAGCTGATACAGGAACATAATGTTTCATGTGGTGGTACATTTCTTATCGCAACTCACGATCCGGATGTAGCTAGAATTTGCGATCGTATTATCACCCTTGAAGATGGGGAAGTAGTAGTGGAATGAAGCAAGGTACGGCACAAACAGGATATTCATTCATACATTTTGTTAGAGACGGGCTTCTTAGTCGTTTTTTACATACGCTGCTAACCATGTTTGGCATTGCTGTGGCACTTGGTAGTGCCGTTACCCTCGTGGGTGTTGTTGAGTCAGTTGAATCTTCACTTTCTGATGGTTATGCCTTGCGTAAGGTGGACCTGGTATTGCTTCAGGCTAATAAGGCTGACCCCATGACAAGCCGTTTAAGTATAACCATGTTACCGAAGCTGGAGGCATTGCAGGGTGTGTCCCATGTGCAGGCGCTATTGCTTGATTTTCTGTCACTGGACAATAAGCAAAATATTCTTGCTTATGGATGGCCTGAAAATTATGACGAAATAAAAAAGAAAGCAGGCAATGGTAAATTCGTCCCCCTTGAGAAAAATGAAGTTCTTATGGGCAAAGCCGCAGCTTCTCTTGGAGGTTTTAGTATCGGAGATAATATTGAAATTAATTTAGGTGTATTTCATATTGCCGGTTTTTTTGAAACTGAAAGTATTTTTGAAAGTGGTGTTATCTACATGAGGCTGGATGATCTTCAGAAAATAGCGGGAGTAAATAATCAGGTTACTTTTTTCTTTATTGAGCTAAAATCTTCTTTGACAGAAAAAGACAAAGACGGAATACAAAATACAATTAAGGCAACATTTCCAGGTACGCAGGTATTAACGTCTAACGAATTTATAAAAACTAACAATATGACCGATGCATTGCGTGGGCTGAGTGTCATTACACTAATCACGAGTACGATACTGGCAATTTTGATTGTCAGTACAATTATGGTCCTCTCTGTTACTGAACGTTATCAAGAGTTAGGGATACTACGTGCAATTGGATGGTCGTCGTACCGTGTTAGCGGGTTGATAATAACTGAATCCATGATCATCACTATATTAGGCTCGTTAATGGGTGTTATATTTGGTTGGGCAGGTCTTGAGCTGGCACTCGTTCAACTTCAGTCCATGGGTATATATGCAGAGAGTGTTGTAACGTGGTCATTGTTTATACAAGCTGGCCTCGCAACGGTTGTCATTGGTTTAGCTGGTGCTGCAATTCCAGCTTATCATGCACAGAAAATTCGTGTTATGGAGGCACTAAGGCACGAGTGAATACGGAAGGATCACATCAGATTTATAAATACTTGCGCCTGTATTTTTCATTGATACTTATGATGTTATGGGCCACCCAAAGTATAGCGAGTGACACAACAATTAAATCACTTGAACGTTTTTTAGTACCCCCGGCAAAGAATTTTGAAATAAATTACAGGGTAACCAGTAAAGTGGTTAATGCCATGCCTGTCGTAGCCCATGTTAATGTACGTGGTGTAGATAAAGGTAAGTATAGAGAGTATTTTTTTAAAATTGATTACCCAAATGGAACGCGGCGTTATTGTATGGCCTGTGGGTCGGGTTATTTTGTGAATAAGTGTGAAAATAGTGAATTGGATTTGCCGGGTTTAAATCGGAGCTTTGTTAAAGGCACGTTGTTACCCTGGGGTGAATTAACCGATGGGCTTTGTATGTCATGGTCTGTTAAAGAGTTGATACAGGATGCAGGCTTACAAAAAACAATCGTAGAGATTAGGCCAAAAAAACAATTGCCACGTATTGGTTGGGATTATACACGTGCTTATCTGGATGAAAGTGGGCGGCCATCTAATCTGGAAAGGGTCTCTAAAGAAGGAAAGATACTACGAAAGATACGCATTCTCGAGATCAGGAAATTCTTTTCAATGATGGGTGTTCGCAAGGCTCTCGTGGAATATGGCTCAACTCGTGTATTATTGGAAGCACAATCGATGCAATTACTGGATGATGAAGAGGACTCTTCATTTTAATATAATTATTGTTTGATGAAATAGCATTCCGGTTTTTCTAAGAGATAATTATGAGTGAGTGACATTCATTAGCAGGTATTAGAATATAATGTCTGCATGTATTTTAAGTACAAATATTTGGTATGTTTCTTGGGTCTGTTCTTAATAAAGTATTTGTAGCCTGTATTTTCGACCCTTTATTTTACCCTGAGATAAAATTTTGAGTGCCTTGTCGGCGATCGCTCTCTCTACTGCTACGTAAGTTAATGTATCAAAAAGATCTATCTTGCCAATCTGTTTTCCCGAAAGCTCAGTGGTAGCAGTCAAAGCACCTAGTATATCACCTGGGCGAACTTTGTTTTTTCGACCGGCACTGATAGATAGCGTTACCATTGGAGGAACAAGTTTGAAATTATCTCTATCCTTAAGTGATGATATATTTTCAATTGTTACAGAATTATTTTGATAGTCTTCTATTGCTTCTATTCTGAATAGTTCGTTTGATGTGAACATGCTGATAGCAAGCCCTTCGTTACCTGCACGACCTGTGCGTCCTATGCGGTGGATATGAATTTCAGGGTCGGGTGATAGTTCATAATTAATAACGGCTTGTAAGTCTTTTACGTCCAGCCCTCTTGCTGCCACGTCGGTTGCAACCAGAATAGAACTGCTTTTATTCGAAAAGCGTGTCAACACCTGATTGCGTTCTTTTTGTTCGAGGTCACCATGCAAGGCAAGTGCGTGAAAGCCGTTTCTTTCTAGGTCATCAGCAAGTTCTTTGCATTGTTGTTTTCGGTTACAAAATACGATACTGGATTCAGGGTGATAATGTTTTAATAAGGAAATTAATGTGTTTGTTCTTGTGGCATTTTTTATTTTATAAAATACTTGTTGTAACGTGAGGTTATCATGCGTGGCCTCAATACTTATGTTTGTCGGGTCTTTTTGTATTGAATTACTGACTATTTTCATTTCATCAGAGAATGTTGCTGAAAATAAAAGTGTTTGTCTCTTTGCAGGTGCAAGGTTAATAACCCGCATTATGTCATCATAAAAGCCCATGTCGAGCATTCGATCAGCCTCATCGAGAACCAGCACCGTTAGTGAATCCAGATTTAAGGAGCCCTTTTTTAAATGTTTTAATATTCTGCCGGGCGTACCAACAACGATATGCGGCTTATGTTCGAGTGAGACAAGTTGTGGGTGCATAGGTGTGCCCCCGCATAAGGTAACGATTTTGGTGTTTGAAATAGTCCGGGCTAAACGTCGAATTTCCTTACTTACCTGATCTGCTAATTCACGTGTTGGGCAGAGAACCAGCGATTGTGTCTGGTACGTTTTTACATCAAGTTTATGTAGTATTCCAATTCCAAATGCAGCCGTTTTCCCGCTGCCGGTTTTTGCCTGAGCAAGTACATCCTTGCCATTCAGGATAGCTGGTAGACTATTTTCCTGTATGGGTGTCATTACCTTGTAATCAAGTGAGTCCAGGTTAGCCAATAGCTCAGTTGATAAGGGTAGTCTTGAAAAGTCAGTTGTAATCACATTATTAGTAGTCATTAGAGAATATGAGCAAGTGATTGTAACATGATTGCCTGTTCAGTCTTATATTCTATACAAGGCATCGACCTGTTTTAATATTCAGGATAAAATGATTAATATCATTAAATATAGCCTTTATTTGAAATTTTCATGTGCATTATTATCAATAATGAAGGTAAAGTAGCTGGAATTTAAATAATTTATTTATCAGGACCTCAATATGCTCGATAATACGAAAATTGCATTATTTAACCTTGGTTTCAGGCCATTTTTTCTGGCAGCATCGCTCTTCAGCATTGTATCGGTTATTTTATGGACATTGTTTTATTCATATGGTTGGGGTGGTCAGCCGGTAATTATGACAGTGGCGCAGTGGCATGCACATGAAATGGTATTTGGCTATGCTATGGCGGTTGTCGCAGGTTTTTTGTTGACGGCAGTACGAAACTGGACAGGAGTCAGTACCATAAGTGGTTTTCCACTGGCTTTGCTATTGGCAGTATGGATATTAGCAAGGGTGATTCCATTTACAGGCGCTGGTTTACCTTTGATATACATGGCTATTCTGGATAACTTGTTTATTGCCGGTTTAATCATTGCGTTATCTATTCCGATTTTCAAGGCCAGACAATGGAAACAAGTTGGTATTTTATCTAAATTATTATTTATATTTATTAGTAATATATTATTTTACGCAGGGCTGGGTGGTTATTTAGAGGAGGGCATACGGTGGGGCTTGTATGGCGGCTTTTATCTTATTCTTGCACTCGTATTTATGATGGCTCGCAGGGTTATTCCATTTTTTATTGAAAAAGGACTGGGTGGTACAGTCAGAGTCAGTAATTCACGGCTACTTGATATTGGTAGTTTGGTCATATTCCTGATCTTTATAATTGCTGATATTGCTCAACCCAATGGCCTGTTTACAATGATTCTGGCGCTAACATTATTTCTTATGCATAGCTTCCGATTATATGGTTGGTACTGTAATGGAATATGGCGAGTGCCTATGTTATGGATATTATATATAGCTTACTGTTTTCTGGTGCTCGGGTTTGCGCTTAAGGCGGCTGTCTGGTGGTTTGGTATTTCACCATTCCTGTCACTACACGCGTTCAGCTATGGCGGTATTGGCTTGATAACATTGGGAATGATGGCCAGAATTGCATTAGGGCATACAGGCCGGGATATTAGTCAGCCACCTGCTGTTATGCCATGGGCGTTTCTTATATTGATAACGGGTTCATTTTTCAGGGTTATTTTACCGCTGATAGACCCTGAAAGGTATTATTTATGGGTTAAGATCGCTCAATTTTGCTGGATTACAGCGTTTACTTTGTTCATTTTCTCCTATACATCGATTTTATTGAAGCCTAGAATAGACGGACAGGAAGGATAGGTAACAAAGTCGGGTGGGATAAAAGGATGAAGGCTACTAGCGTTATATTCTTAATGTTTTTTGCGGGAGTTGTTTTCGCAGAGGTTGTTGTAAATTCCAGCAGTATTGATCGTGGTTACGGGTTTCGTGAAATAAGAACAGTCGAAGCAAAAAACATATCGACGACAAAGACCAGCAAGCATCGATACATTTACTATAAAGACCAAAAGCTGGGCCAGATTAAACAATACTCAATTTCACCCAGTGGTTCGTATATTGCTTTTGTTTCTGACCCTGAAGGGAGTTTGTTTTTATATACACCTTCTGAAAAATTAATTACTTTATTGGCTGAAAAAATAAAATCGATTAGAAAATTCTCATGGAATGAAACCTATGAGGTTCTGACCATAGAGTTATCAGACAAGTCTCCGGCAATGAATTTTGCAATTGAATAAGATGATTTATTAATAATATTACCGTAATTTTATAATAATAAAATAACATGGGAAGTGCCACGAAAATGAAAAAACTGTTCGTTACTGTTTTAATATTAATGTTCACGGTTTCCGGTAATGTGATTGCAGAAAGCTATGACAGAATAGTTTCATCACCAGAATCAAAAATGAATAATGTATACCTTGATAAGTTAATCAGAAAGATAGACAAGAATGCCAGAGGAAAGATGGGATACTGGCAATTTATGGTCGAAGACAGCATTGTAACCGTCATTACAGATGAAAACGCAGACCGTATGCGTATCATCGTGCCTGTAATTAAATTAGAAGACATGAAAAAAGGTATATTAAAACGTGTTATGCAAGCTAATTTTGATAGTGCACTGGATGCAAGATACGCTCTTGCAAAAGGTGTTTTATGGAGTGCCTATATACACCCGTTGTCTCCTCTCAAACCAGCTGAATTTCTTAAAGGAGTAGGGCAGGTGGTTAATCTTAAATATGAATATGGTTCCAGTTACTCATCTGGCGCATTATTATTCGGTGGAGGCGATAGCAAGGCGCTGCAAAGAAAAAAACTAATAGAAAAATTACTTAATCAAGGGCTTGCAATTTAGCACGTTTCTTCCTCTGGCGTTCCAATATGCTTAAAATTCTAGTGATCGGTTATGTGTGGCCTGAACCTGCCTCGTCTGCTGCAGGCAGCCGTATGATTCAGTTTCTTAATCTTTTTAAGAAGCAGGGCTGGGATGTAACGTATACAAGCCCTGCAGCAGAAAGTGAGTTTATGTATGACATGGAGTCTTTGGATATCAAATGTTTATCTATAGAGCTTAATAACAGTAGTTTTGATAAATTCATTTTAAATTTACAACCAGACATTGTTCTATATGACAGATTTATGATGGAAGAACAGTTTAGCTGGAGAGTTGAAAGAAATTGCCCGCTCGCTCTTGGTATTCTTGAGACGGTAGATTTGCATTGTTTACGTGATGCTCGCCAACAGGCACTGAAAAAAAATCGAAAAGTAGTGGATCAGGATTATTTTAGCGACATAGCCAAACGCGAGATTGCCAGCATTCTTCGATGTGATTTATCACTTATGATTTCGAATGTAGAAATTGATATTCTTGAAGATATTTTTAATATTAATTCTGAATTATTGCATTATGTACCTTTTATGCTGGACACAGTTGATAGAGAGAAAATAATGCAATGGCCATCCTATATAGACCGAAAAAATTTCATCACGATTGGCAACTTCAAGCACGCTCCAAATTGGGATGCTGTACTTTTCCTTAAAAAGACTATCTGGCCGCTTATCAGGAAAAAGCTACCTGATGTCGAATGTCATATTTATGGAGCATACGCAGGTGAAAAAGTGTACCAGCTAAATAATGTAAAAGATGGTTTTATTATAAAGGGTCGCGCTGAGGATGCTGATAGTGTTGTAAGAGAGGCCAGGGTATGTCTGGCACCGTTAAGATTTGGCGCAGGAATTAAAGGCAAGTTGGTCGAGGCTATGTTAAATGGTACGCCCAGTGTAACAACACTTGTAGGATCCGAGTCCATGCATAAGACGCTTCCCTGGAATGGGTTTATAGAAGATGACCCGCTTGCATTTTCTGATGCAGCAGTTGAGTTGTATGAAAATAATGCCACATGGCTTAAGGCGCAAAATAATGGTATTACAATTATAAATACGGTTTATAACAATGATGAACATGGTGCTGGATTGATAGAAAAAATAAATTTTCTAAGGAAAAATATTGGTTTACACAGGTTGAATAATTTTACAGGCGCTATGTTGAAACACCATAGCATGAAAAGCACCGAGTATATGTCAAGGTGGATAGAGGAAAAAAGTAAAATTAATTAAATAATATTACAAGTAGGACCGTTTACCGGCACTGAAAAACTTAAGCCAGAGAATGCTCATTAATATAATTGTTAATAATGGCAGTACCCCCATATTTACTACCTTCCAGCCATATAGATGTTGCAGACTACCTGCGGAGAGTGAAGCCAGGGCAACAGTAGTAAATACAGAAAATTCATTTATTGCCTGAGTTTTTGCCCGTTCAGCCGGTCTGTATGTTTCTGTCAATAATGTGGTTGCGCCTATATAAAGGAAGTTCCAGCTGAGCCCAAGTAACATCAGGGCAAACCAGAAATGATTGAGGGTAGTACCAAGAAGGTTGATGGTCACACATAAAAAACCGGATAGCGTACCAATTAACAGTATAGGAAACAGACCAAACTTTTTAATTAATGAACCCGTGAAAAATGAAGGTGCAAACATTCCGACGATATGCCACTGAATTACAAAAGACGTGTCGCTAAAAGGATATGCCTGATGACTCATGGCGAGTGGGGTGGCGGTCATGACTAATGTCATGACACCATATCCAAACATGCCACAAATTAACGCCACAATAAATCCGGGCTGTTTAATAATGACACGTACAGGTCTGGAGGCTTCTGTTGTATGTCCTTTTTCTGACTGTTGTGCAGGTAATTTCAGGAAAGACAGTACTGAAAATGCAATAATGTAAACGAGCGCAAGCGAGGCGTAGCTGCCGGCAAAAGGAGCGTTGTCTATCCAGTTATGAGATATATTGGCAAGGTTGGGGCCTATAAATGCTGCTATAAGGCCACCTGCCAGAACAAATGAAATGGCTTTACTTTTTAAATCATGTTCTACAGAGTCTGCAGCTGCAAATCTGTAATAATTACCGAAGCCATTAAATATTCCAAAACAAATAGTTGCTACTATAAATAACAAGAATATATTATATATTATCGCTATTGTTGCCAGAATAGTTGCAGATAATGCAAATATAATCGCAAACATAAACCCGAATTTTCGCCCCATTCTTTTCATGAGAAAAGCAGCAGGAATGCTGGTAAGCATGGTGGCGATAAATTGCAATGCCAATGGCAAAGTTGCAAGTGATTTATCTTCAGCAAGAGCAAAACCAACAAGCGCTGATGTGGTGATGATGAGTGAATTACTGATCATCATCATTGATTGGCTGGTTGCCAATATAGGGATGTTTCTATAAAACAGGTTCATGCTAATAATTGTTAGCGTTTTATGGCTTTCAGGATTACAAATTTTTTATTGCTGGCAATATTTACATAGTTGCCAAATAATCGTTTTAGTTTTACGTGGTAATCAAGATGTCGGTTACCAATTACCCAGATTTCACCACCTTGTTTAAGTGCATCCCGTGATTCACTAAACATTTGCCATGCAGTTGAGTCGCCTACTGCATTATGTTGATGAAAAGGAGGGTTAATCAGGACAAGGTCCATTGATTCTTTTTGTATTGTCTGCAGGCAATCACCAACCAGGTACTGTGCATTTCGTTTCCCGGAAAATGCATTTTTGAAATTATATTCTGCTGAAGCAACAGCCATATAGGATTCGTCTGTAAAGGTAATGGTTGCCTGAGGATTACGTTCGGCTGCGATGATGCCAATAATTCCGTTGCCACAACCCAGGTCTGTTACCTGTTTGGTTTTGTCACTGGAGGGTATATGTTCTATAAAAAATCGTGTCCCAATATCCAGTGAGTCAAGCGAGAAAATACTGGCATGATTTCTGATCAGATAAGGTGTGTTTTCAAGTTTATATTCACCCGGGTATGGTGAAGCTGAGGCAGGTATGTCCATGTCCGGTATAGAGAAGATTAAACGAGATTTCTTTTTTGCTTTTGATGTTCTGGTTTCGCCTATAATTGATGAAAATAAATCTAATGTAGATGTATGAATAGATTTAACCATACCGGCACCGATGACAGTGGTTTCATTGTTAATATGTGGCTTTAGTCTATGTAATTGATCTTCAAGCTGCGCCAGACCTTTAGGTATCTTGATGATGACAAGGCCAAATACCCCGTCAGGGGTTTCCATGCTGTTACATAGTTTTACCTGCTTACTAGAAAGGCTATTGTTGACGAGGTTATTTTTCGTGCCTTGTTGTGCAAGGAAAGAGTCCGTCCACATGACAGGATTTTTGTCTGCAAGTGCAACTGAGAGTCCGCCAAAACTATCGTTAATGATTAAAACCGGTGTTTTATCAAGATGCTGTTCGTGAATATAATTAAGGATATATTCATCGGCAGCATCCCATGCGCGTAGAGATTCTTTTTTTCGGGACGGGTATCGTAAAAGTTTAAATTTACCTTGAGGGATTATAAATTGTTCCATATTTAGTTACTTCTTTTTTTTCCAGTTGCGTTTTCGAGATTCTTTTTTTACGGTTTTTTCTTCCCTGATTTTAATTAGTTCGACTAATTCTTTATCCCTCATTTCGGGTGTTTCAAATGTTATTTCGCCAATTTGACCTGATCGTAATTCATTGATAAGTATTTTCGATACCTTATCCAGTTCGACGCGACCACCAGATGTCAGGCAGCCACGTTTACTGCCAATATATTCAAGTAATTCAATCTCGGTGTCGGGCAAGGTGTCGATGTCAAAACGTTTTTTTAGTAAATCAGGGTAATCAGTTAGTAAAAATTCTGCTGCAAAAAAGGCAATGTCAGTATATTCCATTGCGGTATCCTTGATGGCTCCGGTTATTGCGAGGCGATACCCACTGCCTTTATTTTCTATGTTTGGCCACAGTACGCCAGGCGTATCGATAAGGGTAATATTATTATCAATGTTGATTCGCTGTTGATTTTTTGTTACTGCAGGTTCATTGCCGGTTTTTGCGATAATTCTGTCTGCAAGTATGTTAATCAGTGTAGATTTTCCGACATTAGGTATACCTAAAATCATTGCGTGTAATTTTTTAACACCATTCTTTTTACCAGGTACCAGTTTATGACATAAATCGGGTAAAAGTTTTGCTTTATTTTTTTGATCTACGCTGAAGGCTATTGTTTTAACGCTTTTTTCTTTTTCCAGATAGTTTTGCCATTTTTCTGTCATAACAGGATCGGCGAGATCAGATTTATTGAGGATTTTGATGCAGGGCTTATCTCCACGTAAATCTGCAATCATGGGATTCTCGCTGCTAAACGGAATACGTGCGTCCAGAATCTCTATTATCAAATCAACTTTCGATATGATTTTTTTGATTTCTTTCTGGGCTTTGTACATGTGCCCTGGATACCACTGAATATTCATAATAATAGTAAGTCGTTGTTTAATTCAGAGTGGGTGAGATTATGGTTATCCCACTATTATCAGTGACAGGTGAACCAGGTTCTGTAAACTTCCTGTTGATGGTTATTTGTACGAGATCATCAATCAGTGCCTTTTCCCGGCCGCCACCGCGTTTGCGTAATATGGCTAATAATCCACTTATGATATTGACATTATTTGGCAAATTCATATCTTCTGTCCCTTTATTGAGTTTATCTGGTAGTGATCCAGAATAGAGTAGTTTTGCCATGGTAGGTATCTACAGGTTGTGGGAGTGTATTTATAACAATCCGGCATGTATGAATCAAGTATTCAGCTTTTATTTCGTAAAATATCCCCGGTATGCAAAGTGAAGTTGCCTTGTTTATATTCGCTGAAGAAATGTGTTAATGATTGATGAATGACAGGGAATGCAAGTTTGTCCCAGGGTATTTCATCTTCACTGAATAAGCGCGTTTCCAGGCTTTCTATTCCAGGGCTAAAATCAGCATTAACCAGATTACCACGATATAAAAGGTAGACCTGACTAATATGAGGAACACTGTAGAGTCCGTACAGGGTTAGTTCTTTGACTTTTGCCCGTGCTTCTTCCCATGTTTCACGTGTTGCAGCTTGCTCAGTTGTTTCATTGTTTTCCATGAAACCGGCAGGTAATGTCCACAGACCGTATCGAGGTTCAATGGCGCGGCGACAAAGCAGGACTTTATCGCCCAGAATGGGGATACACCCTGCGATAATTCTCGGGTTCTGATAATGAATATTGTCGCACCGGGTACACACATAACGTTTAAGGTTATCGCCTTCCGGTATCAAATATTCGACTTCTGAGCCGCATTCACTGCAATATTTCATTCAATTTCCCTAAATATCGATATTTTTTCATTCATTTGATTGTACAGCCTTGTACCAACCTATGGCTATCATGTAATCTGCGCAACTATGTCAAAACAGCTACCCATATATCAGGCTACGGCAGAAAATTTTAACCAGTTGGTTTTAGGCAATTCCGACTGTGGGCCAGTTATGGTGTATTTTGGGGCCCTCTGGGTTAGCCCCTGCAACTTGTATCCCTTTTAACTTAAAAAACAGGAGAATTATCATGTCAAAAGCATCAGCCAGACATATATTGGTATCAACAGAAGAGCAATGTGCAGACTTGAAGAAGCAGATTGAAGATGGTGCAGATTTCGCAGAACTGGCCAAAGAGCATTCATCGTGCCCGTCAGGACAGCAAGGTGGCGATCTGGGTGAATTTGGACCAGGGCAAATGGTAAAAGAGTTTGATGAAGTGGTTTTCAGTGCAGACCTTAATACTGTTCAGGGCCCTGTTCAAACACAGTTTGGTTATCACTTACTGGAAGTAACAGAACGCTCAGAATAAGTACTTGCTAGTGCAGGGGTACGCTATAATAAAGCGTATCCCTGCTTTATGTTTTTATATATCAATTCCTAAAGCCAGCAATTGCCCTTTAATATTATTATTTACCGGTAGTTGTCCATATTCATCGTGTAAAACGTGATCGACAAACATTGAATAAGCACTAAGCTCGAATGGAATGTCGGTTATCTGATTTTGTACCATCAAGCCGATATATTCTGCAAATACTTCTTCTTCAATTGAGTTACTAATGGTTTGGTTACTGGCATGGACAAGTTCATGGACAAGGTAACGCATGTTGAATTCATAGTTGATCACTTTGGGATCGATAACAATAAGATTGTCATTATACGAATAGTATCCGTGTTTACCTTCAAGAACGCGTAATTCAATTTTTAAATTTGTTTTCAGGGCATGTTCTATGAGTCTTTCCCCGATGGGATTCCGATAGATTGACTGAAGTGTTTTTAATAATTTTTGATCAGGTTGTTTAGCGATAGCTTCTAATGAAGGTCTGTTTTGTTCTTTCGATGACAGGGTGGACTGATGTGGTTGCCAGCGAAACCAGGATTGAGCAACGATAATATCCCCCAGATCAATTGTGCAATCTGTTTCTGACAGGCAATTTGTCTTGTCAGTATCCCCAAGGGCTGCAAATCGATAAAAATGCTTACCGTTATATTTAATTGATTCGTTTCTATTAGTGGTGACAGTGTTCCAGTTATCGACTGCATCCCGTAGCCTGAAGATGTCCATTGGGCCTTCTTCACGGTTTATGTTGACGAGTAAATTAATAAAATCAGGCCTGAAAATACTGTTTTTTATCTTACTCGAAGAATAGTAATGGGAAGGCAGATTATTCAGGCTGTTACGAAAAACACTTGCTGGAATACCATTGGCACTTTGATTGACATAATGAGTATTGCATGCCGAAAGAAGTGATGCGCTGACGATCAATAATAGTAAATAATAAGCTTGTTTTGTGTATGAATATTTCATCTTCATAAGCCTGTTGCATTAATAATTTAATCGGCTTATGCGGGTATAACTTTAATACGGGCTAGATTTTTATCAATAATTAACCTTACAAATATTCTATATCTAATTGATTTTACTGTAATCTATAATAAAAAAGGGCGGTGCATAAGCGCCGCCCAACCAGGAGGAAACCTGAATAAAAAATTCGTACTAATTTACTTCCCTGATGCTGAGCTTGTTGTTTGCAGCAACGGGGTTGTCATCTGTAGTGATCACAAGCTGTTCATGTTCGGTAGTAACATGATCCCGGTCGCGCTGGTAAGTTGCACCAGAACCTTCTACAACAATACAATCACTGAGTTCTGCTATGGGTAAATCGACAGAACAGGCTGAGTAGACAGACAGGCTACCGGTTAATGAACTGATGGCTATCAAAGCGATATAAATGTTTTTCATTGTATGACTCCTGACGTGTTATTTAAGATGGGTTAACTATAGGAGTTTGCACGTCAGAGAGCTGTGAACTAATGAATATGAAATTTGTGACTTATTACCATTTTTATGTTTTTTGGTATTTAGGGATGTTTAAGGAACCATGCTAATATCAAATGAAGCCTGCATAGGTGGTAAAAGGGAGTTGTAACATGCCAAAGAATATTATTGTATTATCAGATGGTACCGGGCAGAAGGGAGGCCAGGGCGATAATACCAATATCTATAAGCTTTTTAATATGCTGCTTAAGCAACCACCGGAACAGGTAGTTTTTTATGACGAAGGAATAGGAACCGGCACGCGTAAATTTATTAGTTTGTTAACAGGTCTGGGATTTTCTAAAAATATACAGGACGGTTATCGTTTTATCATTGATAATTACGAAGAAGGTGACCAGATTTATTTATTTGGCTTTAGTCGTGGTGCCGCAACAGTTAGAAGCCTGTCCAGTTTTATGCATTACTTTGGTGTTTTACCAAAATCCAGCCCTGAATTAATACCAAAGGCATACAAGCTATATAAAACAAAAGATAAAGATGAGCGTAAAAGCAAGGCAAGTGCATTCAAAAAAAAATATCAAAGTGTCCCTGTAAAAATAGTTTTCCTGGGCTGTTATGATACTGTCGCCGCATTAGGATTACCTGTGCCTGTTTTATGTGAACTAATAGATAAAATTCCTGCTTTTCGCCATAAATTCCATGATTTTTTATTAAGCGAATGTGTAGAGAATGCTTATCAGGCACTTGCTATTGATGATGAACGCAAAGAATTTCATCCGATTTTGTGGGATACAGAAATGAAAGATTATCAATCAATAAAACAGGTCTGGTTTTGTGGTATGCACACTGATGTTGGAGGTGGGTATCCTGAGCAGGAGCTTTCAGACATCCCGTTAGACTGGATGGTGCAACAAGCAGAGGCTCATGGGTTGAAAATCAATTCTGATTACAACGTGAAAATCAATGAAGATATTAATGGCACCATGCATAATTCTCGAGGAACCTTTTTTTCGAAACTATACAAAAAAGAGCAGCGTAGCTGGGATAATAAACGAACTGACAGCCCGATTATTCATGATAGTGTTTTAAAGAGAAAGAAAAGTGTTAATAATACAGATGAACCCGTTTATAAGGCATGGGTTGCTGGAATTGAACATACCGTAGAGCCATGGGTTAAATAAAATAGAAAAAATTTCCTAACTTGTTTTTTTGTACATATGTTGTTGGTCTATTAAAAAGGTTGAAGAATATTAAAGAATCATTTTATCCGGCGGTTGGTCTGAAAAACAGGCACCTGCAAACCTTGACCCCGGTTATACTCGGGAAATATTATCAAGTTCCATATGTACGGGAAGAGTTGATTTTACCCGATGGAGATTTTGTTGATCTGGACTGGGTCAACGTTCCCGATCCGGATTGTAAAAAACCGATTTTGATTATTTTTCATGGGTTGGAAGGATCTTCACAATCGCACTATGCCAAATCACTTTTGCATAAAGTCAGACAAAATAACGGACATGCAGTGGTAATGAATTTTCGCAGTTGTTCGGGTAGAGAAAACAAAATGCCACGTTTATATCATAGCGGTGAGACAGGCGATGCCAGTTTTTTTATTGAGTGGTTAAGGCAACGATTTCCTTTCGCACCACTCAATGCCGTTGGTTTCTCATTGGGTGGTAACATGTTGTTAAAGCTAGCAGGTGAAAAAGGCAATAACCTTGAATTAAACGCAATTATCTCGGTAAGTGCACCAATAAAGCTAAATGAATCTACACGCTATATGGTGAAGGGTGTATCCAGCTTTTATCAGTCATTTTTGCTCAAACAGCTTAAGCAAAAATTATTGAAAAAATATTTACAATATGATTACCAATCCCTGATTGGTATGGGTAAGGATGATCTTCTTGGTTGTAGGAATATTCGAGAGTTTGACAATTTATTTACGGCCCGGTTACATGGGTTTGAAAATGCAGAGGATTATTACCAGCGTAGTAGTGCGTATCCATACATTAAAAAAATCACGAGGCCTTGTTTGATTATTCATGCAAAGGATGACCCAATAGCCCCATCTTATATATTGCCATCGGCCAGTGATATTCCGAATAATATACAGCTTGATCTTACAGCATATGGCGGACATGTAGGTTTTTTTAGCGGCTCTATTTTCAAGCCCGGTTACTGGTTGGCTGATAGAATACTGACTTATTTCTCGTATAACGAAAAAACATTAAACGGTTAATAAAAGGATTTAAATAAATGAAATTCACCCGTTCGATTATATTAATATTAATGTCATTATTTTTAATATCATGTAGCGATAACAATGATAAATGGTTCTCTGAAAATGTAATCAGTCATCCTGGCTGGTTTCAGGAAATGCCTTTTACAGAAGTTGATACGGTTGAAGGGGTATCAACAGTATGGCAAAGTAAAAAAAGATGTTGTGTTGATGAGGGGATGCTGGAGCAGAATAACAGGGAGTTTTATAAAGCCTGTGTCAAAGCCATAAATAAACACAGGTCAGATGATGAGCTGGTAGTTCGTTGTCTCTGGTTAATGGGCGGTGCTGTTAGCAGTCCGGATAAAATAAAGATTAAACAATATTTGATTGATAATTATTTTTATCATAAAGCCAGCACCAGTCATTGTGTTAATTGTAAGTCAGGTGATGTAACTGCGAGAGTTAGTCAGAGTCTTTCTGGGTTTTATTATAGCAGCGATCTAAATAAGGCTATTGATATTATTGAAAAACCACTCAGGGATGAATTGGTTGATATCAGTTTATGGATACAGGTAGAAATGTATGAATACCTTGGTAAGTTGTATTTAAAAGCAGGGTTAACAGAAGAAAGAAAAGATACATTTAATAAAGCTTATAAAAGATTGTCATTGCAACGCGAGCATAAAACGCTAAAAAGACGTATTGGCGGTCTCGATAAAATATATAAAAAAATAAACGAAGGATAATATAAATTGAGAATACGACCAGATGCAGCAGATATTAATGGAGGATATTAACCCTTGTTTTCATTGTTTACTAAATGGCGACACGCAAGGATAATCAGCCGGTCTGAAACATCCAATGATCAATGGTTAGCCGTCTTTTCTCACCTTCCAATGCTTGATCGGTTGAAGTCGGTCGAAAAAGGAAAATTGCGCCGCCTTGCAATATTATTTTTGGACGAAAAAGAATTCACAGGTGTGAAAGGTCTCCAGTTAAATGGAGAGATGAGGATGCTCATTGCAGTTCAGGCCTGTTTGCCAATACTTAATCTTGGTATTGAGTGGTACAGGAAGTGGTCATCTATTATTGTTTACCCTGACAGCTTTATTCCTAATAATACCTATACAGATGAAGCCGGTGTAGTGCATCAGGATCAGAGTGTACTGGGTGGTGAAGCCTGGCTACGAGGCCCAGTGATTTTATCATGGGAAGGGGTTGCATCATCGCCACCGCTTGATGGTAATAACCTCGTTATTCATGAATTTGTTCACAAGCTGGATATGTTGAATGGAGTCGCAAATGGTTTTCCGCCATTACATAAAGGCATGGATAAAGCGGCATGGTCGCATGATTTTCAACAGGCATTTAATGATTTACAGCATAAAGTTAATGCAGGTGAGTCAACCGTCATTGATAAATACGCTGCAACAGAGCCCGCAGAATTTTTCGCTGTGTTAAGTGAAGTTTTTTTTGAAAGACCTGATCAGGTATACAGTATTTACCCTGCTGTATTTCAGCACTTTGTTGAGTTCTATCGTCAAAATCCACTGACGGAATAGTTTTTGTACGATCTCCTCACTTTATGTACTATATTTAAATGAATAAAGTGATCGAAGAATAAATAAATATCAGTTAAGGAAGCAATATGGAAAATTTCAAAGATATAAAGGCCTCCGATTTATTTGTAAAAGCACTTGAAAACGAAGGTGTAGAGTACATATTTGGTGTCCCCGGTGAAGAAAATCTGGATTTACTGGAATCACTTAGAACTTCCAGTATCACATTTATACTCACACGGCATGAGCAGGGTGCAGGGTTCATGGCTGCAACTTATGGGCGTTTTACAGGTAAGGCAGGTGTTTGTCTTGCAACATTAGGGCCTGGCGCGACTAATCTTGTAACAGCTGCCGCCTATGCACAGCTGGGTGCAATGCCCATGTTAATGATCACCGGCCAGAAACCAATTAAACAAAGCAAACAAGGGCGTTTTCAGATTGTCGATATTGTTAATTTAATGCAGCCCATTACCAAGTTTTCCAAACAAATTGTTAATGCCGCCACTATCCCGAGTCTGGTGCGTGAGGCTTTCAGGCTGGCAGAAGAAGAACGGCCGGGTGCTGTTCATCTGGAATTACCAGAAGATATTGCAGCCGAGCATTCAGTATCATCTCATTTGTTTGCGGTTAATAATTATTATCGACCGGGGGCAAACAGTACCTCGATAGAACAGGCAGCAGAGATGATTCGTAATGCCAAACACCCATTGTTATTGATAGGCGCGGGTGCAAATCGAAAACGCATAGTGGATGCACTGAAAGGCTTTGTAGAAAAAACAGGTATTCCATTTTTTAATACACAAATGGGTAAGGGGGTCATTGGCGGCTATCACCCCTTGTATCTGGGTACGGCAGCACTATCATCGGGGGACTATTTACATTGTGCGATAGACCAGTCAGACCTTGTAATAAATGCCGGTCACGATGTTGTCGAAAAGCCGCCTTTTTTTATGGAGCATGAGGGTAAGAAAGTCATTCATATAAACTTTAATTCTGCTGAGGTAGATGAGGTTTATTTTCCTCAACTGGAACTGGTTGGTGATATTGCATTGTCTTTCTGTCGTCTGACCGAAATACTTGAATCAGTGCCCACACATGATTTTAGTTACTTTATGCGCGTGCGTGAGAATGTTCAAGCCCATATGCATGCAATGGATGATGATCCACGTTTTCCAATGATACCTCAGCGGCTGGTAGCCGATGTGCGCAAGGTAATTCCTGAAGATGGGATTATTGCCCTGGATAATGGCGTGTATAAAATCTGGTTCGCCAGAAATTATCCTACGCAAGAACCCAACACGGTTTTACTTGATAATGCCCTTGCAACGATGGGAGCCGGGTTACCGTCTGCTATGATGGCTGCTATTCTTCATCCTGATAACAGAGTAATGGCTATATGCGGTGATGGCGGGTTTATGATGAACAGTCAGGAGATGGAAACTGCTGTGCGGTTAAAACTTGATCTGGTTGTGTTGGTGTTACGAGATGATAGCTACGGAATGATACGATGGAAGCAAGCCGGTAATGGTTTCCCTGATTGGGGTCTTGAATTTGGTAATCCTGATTTTGTTCTGTACGCGAAAAGTTATGGTGCAGAGGGCCACCGTGTTGAGTCAACCGATAGTTTTGTATCATTAATAGAGCAATGTTATACCAAAGGTGGCGTGCATCTGGTTGAAGTGCCGGTAGATTATAGTGAAAACAAACGTGTTCTATTAGATGAGCTGGCAGAAAAAATATGCCTGATTTGAGAGAAATGATATGAGTAATGATAAAACCCTGGTTGTAGTTCAGGCTTTTGATGGTGCTATTATTGAAGAGGTGCCACTGCAAGACAAAGACACTGTCGAAATAATGCTTGCAAGTGCGGCTCTGGCTCATCAGAACAATAAACAAGGATTACCCGCTTACCAGCGCATTGAAATACTGCGTAAGTTGATCGTGTTAATGCAGGAGCAGTCAGATGAACTGGCCGTATTAATTGCACGCGAAGGTGGTAAGCCATTAACCGATGCAAAAATAGAAGTGGCACGCGCCATTAATGGCGTGGAACTTACCATCGAGGAAATAGGCCAGCTAAAAGGCAAGCAAATCCCGATGGATCTTTCTGCGGCGGGTAGTGGCCGATTATCCTTTACAGTTAAAGAACCCATTGGTGTTGTGGTGGCAGTGAGTGCCTTCAATCATCCATTAAATCTGATTGTGCATCAGGTTGTTCCTGCCATTGCCACGGGTTGCCCTGTTATCGTAAAACCGGCGCCGGATACCCCTTTAAGTTGTTTGCGTTTAGTCGATTTGATTCACAAGGCCGGGTTAGCAAATGAATGGTGTCAGGTTTGTGTCTGTGATTTACAAGTGGCAGAGATGCTGGTAACCGATTCGCGTGTGGCTTTTTTTACTTTCATAGGTTCAGCCAGAGTAGGCTGGGAACTGCGTCGGAAGTTGTCTGCCGGAACACGCTGTGCGCTGGAACATGGCGGAGCCGCACCGGTGATTATTGCGGCCGACGCTAAGCTCGATAAAATGGTGCCACTACTTGTCAAGGGGGGTTATTATCATGCAGGGCAGGTGTGTGTTTCTGTTCAGCGTATTTATGTCGATAATGCGATTAAAACAGAATTTATCAATACTTTAAAAACACACGTTGCTGCACTCAAGGTAGGCGACCCGGTTGATGCCAGCACAGAAGTAGG
>JAADHQ010000096.1 GCA_013151795.1 Gammaproteobacteria bacterium
AGCGACTGACCGCGTCTACAGTCGCCTGCAGCATAAACACCTTTTACGCTGGTAGCATATTGACCATATTCAGCCTTGTAGTTTGATCGTTCGTCATGTTCCAGCGACAATGTATCACTAATATAATGTTCGGGACCAAGAAAACCCATTGCTAACAAAACAAGGTCAGCCTTCCATTCTTTTTCGCTACCCGCCTTTTCTTCCATTTTCCATTGACCGGTATCTTCATCACAGAACCATTCAACTTCAACTGTTCTGATTGCGATAACATTTCCGTCGCTATCACTGTCAAAACCCTTACTGAGTACACAGTAGGTACGAGGGTCTTCCCCTTGTTTCTGACTGGCTTCTTCATGGCCATAGTCAACACGGAAAATATGTGGCCAGGCCGGCCAGGGATTATTTTCAGCTCGTTCTTCAGGCGGTCGTGGCATAAGCTCAAAGTTAACAACTGACTTGCATCCATGGCGTAATGATGTGCCTATGCAATCTGTACCTGTATCACCACCACCAATAACTACAACATGTTTATCCTTTGCACTAATGTAATTTCCATTTTCAAGTTTTGAATCAAGCAGGCTTTTGGTATTAAGCGTCAGAAATTCCATTGCCATGTGAATACCTTTGGCATCACGGCCTTGTATCGGCAAATCACGGGGCGTCGTAGAACCTGTCGCCAACAACATGGCATCATTATCCTGCTTCAGTTGTTTCACATCGATATTCTTGCCAACATCTGCATTGGTAACAAACTCTATGCCTTCATCACGCATCAGCTGTACACGACGCTCCACTGCACCTTTGTCGAGTTTCATGTTTGGAATGCCATACATCAACAAACCACCAATACGATCAGCACGTTCATATACAGTAACCAGATGGCCTGCTTTATTTAGTTGTGCAGCTGCTGCCATTCCAGCAGGGCCTGAACCAATAACGGCAACTTTTTTCCCGCTGCGTTGAGAGGGTTTTTGAGCCGTAACCCAACCTTCATCAAATGCACGATCGATCACTGCACTTTCGATATTTTTAATTGTAACAGCAGGCTCTATTACGCCCAGCACACATGATCCTTCGCAGGGAGCAGGACAAACACGACCCGTAAACTCTGGAAAATTATTGGTTTTATGCAGCCGATCAATCGCATCTTGCCAACGTCCGTTATAGACAAGATCATTCCATTCAGGTATTAGATTATCTACCGGACACCCTGTTTCAGACTGGCAAAATGGTACGCCACAGTCCATGCAGCGCGCGCCCTGCGTCTTCAGGTGATCTTCGTCATGTGCCGTATAAATTTCAGCATAGTCGGACAGACGCTCACTGACATCACGATAAGGTTCGGTTTTACGCTTAAATTCTTTAAATCCTGTTGGTTTACCCATTATTGTATCTCTGTCTTTTTATCTCGATTACCCGATATTAATTTGTATAACATACCTGGTATTTTATTAATCTGCTTAGCCCTGCACTCTCAATCAAGCGGCCGCTGCCTTTTTCTTTAACTTTTCAAGCACACGTTTGTAATCTGTTGGCATCACTTTTATAAATTGCCCTAATGATGCATTCCAGTCACTGAGCAAACGTTTCGCCACTCCGGAGCCTGTGTATTCCAGGTGCTGTTCGATCATTTGTTTCAGTTCCTGAATATCTTCATCAACATCCATTTTTTCAAGCTCGACCATACCCATATTACACTTACTGGCAAAATCACCTTCATGATCCCAGACATAAGCAATACCTCCGCTCATGCCCGCTGCGAAGTTTCGCCCGGTTGAACCAAGAACGACAACTCGACCACCGGTCATGTATTCACAACCATGCTCGCCGATACCTTCAACAACTGCGTTTGCGCCACTGTTACGAACACAAAATCGTTCGGCTGCCTTGCCACGCAAATATACCTGACCACTGGTAGCACCATACAAACAGACATTGCCCGCAATGATATTTTCTTCAGCAACAAAGGTGCTACTCCTGGATGGATAAATGATTACCCGCCCACCACTAAGACCTTTGCCAACATAATCATTGGCATCACCCTCTACTTCAAGCGTTACCCCCTTAGCGAGAAAAGCACCAAGCGACTGACCGGCCGAACCGGTTAATTTTATATGCACAGTATCTTCCGGTAACAAGGCTGCACCATGTGCCTTGGCAATTTCATGTGACAACATGGTACCGACAACACGATTAGTGTTAATAATCGGTAATTCTATATTAACCTTGTCACCATTTTTAATTGCGGCCTGTGCCAATTCAATAATTTGATTATCGAGTGCTTCATCGAGACCATGATCTTGTTTAATAGTCTGATGTACTTCCACATGCTCATGCGGTTTTACAGCTGGTGTTAACATCGCACCAAGATCAATGCCTTCTTTCTTCCAGTGATCACTGTTATTTTCTGCTTCCAGGCAATCGACCCGGCCAATCATTTCGTTAATGGTACGGAAACCCAGTTCAGCCATAATTAAACGTAATTCTTCAGCGACCATGAATAAATAATTAACCACGTATTCCGGCTTGCCCTTGAATTTCTTACGCAGTTCTTTATCTTGCGTTGCGATGCCGACAGGACAGGTATTCAAATGACACTTACGCATCATTATACAACCCAGTGTAATCAATGGTGCTGTTGAAAAACCAAATTCTTCTGCGCCAAGAAGGGCGGCAATGGCAACATCACGACCAGTCTTCATTTGCCCGTCAGTTTGAATCACTACCCGTGATCGCAGATCATTCATAATCAATGTCTGATGCGTTTCCGCCACGCCAAGCTCCCATGGCAAACCAGCATGTTTGATCGACGTTATCGGTGATGCTCCGGTTCCGCCATCATGTCCTGCTATAACAATATGATCCGCATGCGCTTTGGTAACACCTGATGCGATTGTTCCCACGCCAGCCTCGGATACCAGTTTGACACTAATGCGTGCTGACGGATTAGAGTTTTTCAGATCATGTATCAGCTGCGCCAGATCTTCAATGGAATAGATATCATGATGTGGCGGCGGGCTGATTAATCCAACACCCGGAGTGGAATGGCGCAGGCTGGCTATATAGTCGTCAACCTTGGCACCTGGCAATTCACCACCTTCACCCGGTTTCGCACCCTGAGACACCTTGATCTGGATCTCATCAGCATTCGCCAGGTACCAGATAGTCACTCCAAAACGTCCTGAAGCTACCTGCTTGATCGCTGAACGACGCAGATCACCATTCTCATCGGCGGTAAAACGGTTAGCGTCTTCTCCACCTTCACCGGTATTGGACTTACCGCCCATGCGGTTCATGGCAATGGCCAATGACTCATGACTTTCTTGCGAAATTGAGCCAAAGCTCATCGCACCTGTAACAAAACGTTTTACAATTTCCTTTACCGGCTCGACTTCACTGACATCAATCGGCCCGCCATTAACATTCTTTTTAAATTGCATGAGCCCACGTAGCGTGCAATTTTTTGTGTCTTCCTCATTCGCCAGTTTTGAAAAGCGCCAGTAAGCATCTTTATCGCCATTACGTGCTGCCTCTTGCAGATTAGCAATACTCTTAGGGTTCCACATGTGCTTGTCACCCTTTGCCCGCCAGTGCATGTCACCCTGATTTGGTAGCAATTGCGCTCCGGTCTGTTCACGTGAAGGATAACCCAACTCATGACGACGCAATGTTTCTGTTGCCAATACATCAAAACCTACACCCTGAATACGACTGGGTGTACCGATGAAACAACGGTCTATCACTTCACTTGCCAGCCCCACGGCTTCAAAAATCTGTGCGCCTTTATAGGATTGCAATGTCGAAATACCCATCTTCGCCATGACCTTTAACATGCCTTTTGCAACACCTTTACGATAAGCGGCAACAATCTTGTCATCGGTGTTATAGGCATCACCCACAAGCAGGCCATCTCGTTGTGACTTCCACAAGGATTCAAATGCAAGATAAGGATTAATTGCGTCAACACCAAATCCGGTTAGTAAGCAAAAATGATGCACTTCACGTGCTTCACCCGTTTCAAGTACCAGACCAATACGCGTACGCTCATGCGAACTCACGAGATGATGATGAACAGCGCCTGTTGCCAGCAATGCACTAACAGGTACGCGACCTGTATTGATATTACGATCTGAAAGAATCACCAGACTATATCCATCTTTAATGGCTTGTGTTGTTTCAGTACAGATACGATCCAGCGTTTTACTCAGGCCAGCTGCACCTTCAGATTTTTCAAAAGTAATATCGATGGTCTTCGTTTTCCAGCCACGGTGATCCATGTGTTTAAGTGCGGCAAGTTCTTCATTGGTCAAAATCGGATGTGGTACTTGCAAACGATGTGCATGTTGCTCAGAAGACTGCAATAAATTAGCCTCTGGGCCAATGTAACAGGAGAGAGACATGACCACTTCTTCACGAATAGAGTCAATAGCAGGGTTTGTAACCTGAGCAAACAATTGTTTGAAGTAGTCGTACAACATACGTGACTTATCGGACAGACACGCAAGCGCCGCATCGTTACCCATAGACCCAACAGGATCACGACCTTCTCGTACCAAAGGCAACAACATGAACTGCATCGTTTCAGTGGTATACCCAAAAGCCTGCATACGTTGCAACAAGGTTTCCGGATCAAAGGCATGTGGTTCCAGAGCGGGCTCCAGTTGCGCCAGAGAAATACGCTGATTCGCCAGCCAGTCATAATAAGGCTGTTTTGCCGAGAACTCATGTTTAAGTTCTTCATCAGGGATCATCCGACCTTTTTCAAAATCGATAAGGAACATTTTTCCTGGTTGCAGACGGCCTTTAAGTTTTACATTCTCAGGCTCAACCGGCAATACTCCTACTTCTGATGCCATGATCACACGGTCATCGTGAGTCAGGTAATATCGGCTAGGGCGTAAACCATTACGATCCAGTGTCGCGCCGATATAATGTCCATCGGTAAACACAATTGAAGCCGGCCCATCCCATGGTTCCATCAAGGTTGACTGGTATTCATAAAAAGCACGTTTCTCTTCCGACATAGCATGATCATTCTGCCATGCCTCTGGCACCATCATCAT
>JAADHQ010000063.1 GCA_013151795.1 Gammaproteobacteria bacterium
TCTACCGAGACGGAAGGTTTCATTTCAATATCGGCATGCTGGGGTTCAAGGCCTGCAGTAACCAAGGCTTCTTTAACATCAGTAAATGTTTCCGGTGTGGTGATGACATCAATACTGCCATCATCATTGCTAATAACATCTTCGGCACCCGCTTCGATTGCCTGCTCCATAATAGTATCTTCATCTGTTTCGGCTGAGTAGCCGATAATGCCTGTTTTAGTAAACAGGTAAGCAACCGATCCATCCGTACCCAAATTACCCCCGCTCTTGGTAAAGGCATGCCGAACTTCTGATACAGTACGATTAATATTATCGGTTAAACAATCAACCAGAATGGCTACACCACCTGTGCCATAACCTTCGTATCTCACTTCATCGAAATTTTCGCTATCAGTGGCACCTGCACCACGCTTGATTGCACGGTCAACGGTATCTCTGGTCATATTTGCTGACAGGGCCTTGCTTACAGCATCACGTAATCGAGGATTTGAATCGGTATCGGGGCCACCCATTTTTGCGGCGACTGTCAGCTCACGGATAAATTTCGTGAATAATTTACCTCGTTTTGCGTCCTGTGAGGCCTTGCGATGTTTAATGTTAGCCCACTTACTATGTCCTGCCATACCTGAACCTCAGTCATTCTTATTCATTATTGATAGTTGAGAATAATACCATGCCCTGAGCGCTTATTGCATGACGGATTTACATCAGTTTACCGATTCAATCAGCTATACCGAGCACCTTTTATTTTCTGGTAATTATGATGGTTTCAGTAAAAAGTAACCATTTCGAAGAAAGTGAATCGCCTGTGACGCGACATCACCTGACATCAACATCCCGGAATGGCTGACTGACATAACAATATGATCGGTCAATTCCGGAATACGAGTCTCCGCCACAGTAACTGCACCATCATTGGCTTCACGTGAACGCCCCAGTAAACTACCAACTCCTACGCTTTTGTTACCTGCAATCATGCCTAACTGACGCTTACTGGCCCAGACGGGAATATCGCCCAATAAACCTTGTTCAACTGTCCCACCCAGCACTCGCCGAATACCTGGTAATTTATTGATTTTTATAGCATAACTACTTCCCCCGATAGGTGAACCCAACATCACTACCCGACCCGGACGAATTTCATCAAATAAGTGAAAATAATGCATTAACACAATACCACCAAGACTATGAGCAACAAAATGAATCTTGTCGGCAGTGAGTGATTGAACATACTGGCTGAACAGGCGAGCATTTTGCTCTGGTGTCTTTTGCAAACTGGGATAAGAAAAACAATGTGTTTGAAACCCTGCTTTTCTGAATCGCACTGCCATGGGCTGCATGACAATCGACTTCATCCAGATTCCGTGTAAAAAAACGACTACATCCATGCTCTATCCCTCTGTAAAAATTACAAAATACAAACAAGATTTTCTGTTAAATAATACTTAAAATTAAATATAATATGCTGTTTTTAATAGATTTTTTATTAGCTTAATCCACGCTTCATCTCTAAAGAAAACGATAACCCAGCCGCTATAATAATCGATGACGACAAACCAGGAAAGAAAAAGGACCTCACATGTTTAAATACAGAACTATCCCCTCACCTGGATTCAGGAATATCCTTGTCATGTGCATGACAGCAACAAGCCTGCTATTCATGCAGTCTGTTTTTGCTCTCGACAATAAAGAGGAAATTTGCCCTCTACCTAAACTTGATGCCAACCAGCCTCGTGGCCACATTACTGGAGCCGGGGCTCACTTCTCCTGGATTATTTTCAATTCAATTAAACCGGATCTGGAAAAAGCTGCAAAACGCAAAATCACGCTATACGGTAAAGATTCCATGATCGGCCAGGGCTGTAACGCGGGTATAAAAAACGCAAAATTAAATGGCCCCGAAAAAGAAACCTTCGGCTTTGTCTGCTGCCCTTTAAGCAAAAAAGAAATAACGACAAAGAAGTTAATAATCTACCCTATTGCTAAAGAGCCTATAATCATTCTTGTTAATCAAACCAATCCCGTAAACAACCTGAGCAGTCAACAGGTACGCGATATATTCAGCGGCAAGATAACCAACTGGAAAACAGTCGGCGGCAATGATCAACCAATAGCTGTGGTAACACGTCTACATTGTAAAAAACGTCCAGGCCATTGGAAAACAATTCTACCATCCGCCAGAAAATTTCGAGAGACACGCCTCAATGTTTCCAGCGCCGATGAAATGATTAAACGCGTCAGTGATTTTAGTAGTGCTATTGGACACACGGGATCCACCTGGTTATTCGAAACAGGTAACAAGGTCAAGCACATCACCATTGACGGGAAAACTGCAAACGCAAAAAACCTGCAAAATAAAAAATACCCTTTCTTCAGGCAGCTTTCAGCTATCACCAATCTATCGCCTTCAAAGGATGTACTAAAAATCATTCACGAAGTTCAAACGGGAGATGCTTTTTTTAAAACAGCAAAACGATTTGAATTATTGCCACTGAATAAACGAAGGGCAAAATAAAGCATATGTTTCTGCATACTTATCGCGCACGCCTTGTCATTTACAGCAGCATTCTTATAGTTTTCCTGACAGGAACCTTATTTTACTCATACCAATATTCTTATGATGTGATAATGGGTGAAACCAACAAGCATTTAGTACGTTTACAGCAATTACTCAATGCCCATATGAAAACTGAACGTGACGAACTACTTCGCTATGCAACGATTGTCTCGCATGATTTACGCTTGAAAGAATACATGTTTATTATCACTGACATAGGGGGTGACAGCAAGCCACTGCAACAACTCTTTGATCGTCAATTCGGGTGGTTGCCTATCGACCGAAAGATAATTATTGATAACGAAGGTCACCTTCTTATCGGCGAAAACCATACAGATATGGCAGTAACTGTACGTGAAAAAGCATTAGAAAAATCCAGTAGTGTATTTTATTTTCAGGGCAAGAGCGGTCTGGAAGTTGTCGCCGTTAAACCCATTAAATACCGTGACAAAGTATTAGGTAAAGTTGCCGTCTCTCACTACCTGAGCCAGGAATGGTTGAACTCAAACAAAAAGATCCTTGGCGGTGAATTTTTTCTGGTGGAAAACAATAATATTGTCAATAGCACACTTAGCTCTATCGGAAGCACACGATTCAATATATCCAACAACCTGCTCAACATCAATAATACACCATACCGTCTATACCAGATCACCTTGCCAGGAAAAAATAATAAAACCTTGCAACTCTGGTTTGGATTATCTGAAGAAAGCATCAGGGCGCGTCTGACACAACATCAGGACTTTATCCTGATTCTGGCTGGCGCGGGTATTATCGGTATACTTATTGTAGGCCTGGTAATTATCCGAAATTTCACCCAGCCATTATTTCATCTTATGCATGCAACCAGCGAGGTTTCAAAAGGGAAAATCCCGTTACTGGGTAAATTAAAAGTCCGGAATGAATTTGATGAACTATCAAATCACTTTGCAGATATGCTACAGGCATTGAGAGAAAAACAAATAGAAATTGATAAAACACATGCTGAACTTGAACATTCAGCAATCACTGATACATTGACAGGCTGTTATAACAGACGTCATTTACTTGAAATTTTTCCTAAGCTGCTGGCACAGGCAAAACGAGAAAAATTTTATGTCTACGCACTGATGTTTGATCTGGATTATTTCAAAAAAATAAACGATGCCTTTGGGCACATTGCTGGCGACCAATGTTTGGTTCATTTCGCACATTTATTAATTGAAAACATCAGAACCAGTGATTATGCCTTCCGTCTTGGTGGTGAAGAATTTTTAATACTCATGGTGAGTGAAGACATCGTAACGGCTAGCAAATTAGCAGATAAGTTACGTCAAATCACTGAAAAAAACCCGATAAGATCAGGCGACCAGTTAATTAACATAACGGTCAGTGGTGGTATCAGTTATGCCAACCCGAAAAACTCAGCTGAAAAAACGCTTAACCAGATGTTATCACGCGCGGATATTGCGCTATACCAGGCCAAACGTGATGGGCGAAATCAAATTTGTATTTCCAGTCACCCTGACGACACGATAGAGCTAACAACTCCTCAAGCCAACACTTCATAAAAAGCAATGGTTATTCCTGCAAGAGAACGCAACCCGCTTTAAATAAAACAAAAAATTATTTTATTTTTCTGTTTCCGAGACCGGCTTTCGCAAACGTATACTCAGCTCACGCAACTGCTCATCACTCACTGAAGAAGGGGCATTAGTTAATGGACAGCTCGCTGATTGTGTCTTCGGGAATGCCATGACATCACGTATTGAAGTCGCTCCGGTCATCAACATCACCAGGCGATCCAGACCAAATGCAATCCCGCCATGCGGTGGGCAGCCATATTTCAATGCATCTAGCAAGAAGCCGAATTTATCCTGTGCTTCCTGATCGTCAATACCCAGCTGACGAAATACTTTTTCTTGTACCTCTGATCGAAAAATTCGCATTGAACCACCACCTACCTCGGTTCCATTCAGTATCATGTCATAAGCACGCGACAAGCAATTACCGGGATCCGTTTCAAGTAAATCAATATGCTCTTCTTTCGGAGAAGTAAACGGATGGTGTAACGCGGCCCAACGTTTGGACTTTTCATCATATTCGAACATGGGAAAATCTATTACCCATAATGGACGCCAGCCATGTTCAACCATACCCCGATCATGCCCCAGTTTTACACGCAAGGCGCCGAGCGATTCATTAACGATTTTAGCTGTGTCTGCCCCAAAAAATACCAGATCACCATCTTCAGCACCAACACGTTCCATAATGGTAGTTATTGCCTCGTCTGGCAGAAATTTCAGTATCGGTGATTGCATACCATCACGACCTTTAGCCACTTCATTCACCTTAATATATGCCAGACCTCGGGCACCATAGATACCTACATATTTAGTGTATTCATCTATTTCTTTACGGCTTAATTCACAGCCTTTTGGCATCTTAACGCAGCAACACGTCCTTTCGGGTCATTAGCTGGGCCGGAGAAAACCTTAAACTCAACCGATTGCATAACATCATTAACATCCACTAACTCAAGTGGTATGCGCAGATCCGGCTTATCAGAACCAAAACGTTTCATGGCTTCTGCATAGGTCATTTGCGGGAAGGGTTCATGTAATGGCGCTTCGAGTACTTTAGCAAATACTTCACGTATCATTTCTTCCATGAGTTCCATTATCTGCTCTTCATTAATAAATGAAGTTTCAATATCCAGCTGGGTAAATTCAGGCTGACGATCTGCACGTAAATCCTCATCACGGAAACAACGGACAACCTGGTAGTAGCGATCCAGTCCAGACATCATTAATAGCTGTTTAAAAATCTGTGGCGATTGCGGCAGGGCAAAAAATTCGCCTTGATGCGTACGGCTCGGTACGAGGTAATCACGCGCTCCTTCAGGTGTTGCTTTAGTCAGCATGGGCGTTTCAACATCCATGAAACCATTTCTATCCAGATAATCACGCAATGTTTGGGTTATTTTTGACCGTATTTGCAATCGTTGCAGCATTCGCGGACGCCGCAGATCTATATAACGATATTTAAGTCGCAACTCTTCAGACACTTCATTATCTTCGATATCAGTTTGAAACGGCGGTGTTTCTGCTGTGTTTAGAATTTCCAGCCCTAAACCCAGAATTTCAATCGCGCCTGTTCCCATATCATCATTCACTGTCCCTTCCGGACGTGCTCTGACTTTTCCCTTTATACGCAAAACATATTCATTACGAACCCTTTCGGCCGTCGCAAAAATTTCAGGGGTATCGGGATCAAACACAACCTGCACAAGGCCTTCGCGGTCGCGCAAGTCAATGAAGATAACGCCTCCATGGTCACGGCGGCGATGTACCCAACCGCTAATATCTATCTCCTGATCCAGGTGCTCTTCATTCAAATGTCCACAATAATGGCTGCGCATAAAAATCTTCCAAATATCAAATATATAAATAAAATAAAAATCCGGGCCAACATCAGGCCGGTCTATTACCAAAACGGGAAATGTTACGATTTTGCCCTTACTGGCGCAAGGCAAACCCGATAATTTCCATTAAAATCTATTATTTCAGGTGGTTTTCTCTTCCTGCATTGAGGAATCAAGCACAGGCACCATCACACCCATGGAAATAATCATTTTCAATCCTTCATCAAC
>JAADHQ010000024.1 GCA_013151795.1 Gammaproteobacteria bacterium
CCACCATTTGTTCTGACCATTGTCATTTTATCAGTGATGCCGGTTATGGATTCAGAGCCGCCTAAAAAAATATAACCACCCGGGTTCAGTGATTTGCACATTTTCTCAAGTATCTGTTTTTTAGATTCTGTTGAAAAGTAAATCAGTACGTTTCGAATAAAAATAATATCAAAACGTCCTAACAGGGTATAACTTTGCAACAGGTTAAGTTGCTTGCATTGAACACGAGAACTGATAAGTGAGTTGATTTGCCAATAATTAGGGGTTTCCTTGAAGTATTTCTTTTTTCGTTCGGGCGACAAACCACGGGCCATAGACATATCATCATACCGGCCTTTTTCTGCTGTCTGTAATATTGCTGGAGAAATATCAGTTGCCACTATTTGTACGTCTGCGTTTAACAAGCCCGGATTTGACGACTGAAATTCATGCAGGGTCATACTAATAGAGTAAGGCTCTTGCCCCGATGAACAAGCTGCAGACCATATACGAATCGGTGTTCTTCTATTTTTTGCCAGCTCCGGGATTATGCGTTCTTTCAGTGTATTAAACGGGTGAATATCCCTGAACCAGGACGTTTCATTAGTGGTCATTGCTTCAACGACACGATTAGTCAATTCACGCGCCTTATCCTTATTAAGTGCTATTACAAGCGCTCCCAGTGATTCAATCTTATGTTCCTGCATCAACCGGCTTAAACGACTGCTGACCAAATATTGCTTGTTATCACCTAACACAATACCGCATTCTTTTTCCAGGAATTTTCGAAAATCTTCATATTCCCGGGCAGTAATGTTATTTTGGCCTAGCTTTTTTAACATTTATTCTTTCCTAATTCATTCCTATTATGGAACTTGATAATAAAAGATTACGCTATTTACTGATTATAAACAAAGAAAAATTCACTTTAATAATCTCCGGAAAAGCTATCTCATAAAATACACCGACGTTTAGCCGGTGTATTGTGTAACGTATTTCTGACTATCCAGACCTGTAAACGCTAACTATCCCTTGATTCAATCTCGTTAATGGCTTCCATTACACCTGTAGCCAACTCATCGGCATTAAATTTAGCAATAAATTTATTCGCCCCAACTCTCTCAACCATCGCATTATTAAAAACGCCACTTAACGAAGTATGTAACATTATATAGAGATGTTTTAATTCAGGGTCTTTTCTTACCTCTGTTGTCAATGTATAACCGTCCATTTCCGGCATCTCAATATCAGAAATAACCAATGAAATCTGATCACTGACAGGTCCCTCCTTCGCCATGGCTTGCAGTTGATCTAATGCATCCCTGCCACTTTTTGCCAATACGGTTTCATAACCTATTTGTTCCAGAGTACGTTTCACCTGATTACGAGCAACAACGGAATCATCTGCAACCAGAATTCTTTTTACACTCGCATCCACAATAGCATTATTAGTATTATCTACAACGTCGTCAGATACTTCAACCATAGTACCGCTGATCTCTGACATGATTTGTTCCACATCAATTATTTCAACCAACTCATCCTCTACCTTGGTTACCGCTGTCAGATAACTGGCACTGCCGGTTGCCTTGGGTGGAGCCATTATATCGTCCCACTTCATATTAATGATACGGTCAACAGAACTCACCAGAAAACCCTGAGTTGTGCGGTTGTATTCAGTGATAATAATAAAACTATCCTCAATACTCTCTACTCGTCGCATTCCAATGGCTTCTGCCAGATCCATGACACTTATTGTTTTGCCGCGCATGTTGGCAACCCCTCTCACTACATTATGCGAATGGGGTATTTTCGTTAACGGGGGACACTGTATAACTTCTTGAACCTTAAATACGTTTATACCGAATTGTTGCCTTCCGCCAAGCCTGAACAACAATAATTCCATACGATTATGCCCCGCAAGCTGCGTCCGCATATCAACAGTATCTAAAAGTCCCGCCATTTTTTGCACTCCAAAGTATGTATTGATCTACCTGACAAAATATATCGGCGTGCCTTACTTTAAACTTAAGCATTATTAATCGGCATAGCTCTTGCATTGAAGAATATATATTAAGAATTTCGCGCCAAATATGACTATTTTTTGACGCCAAACCAAAAGATACATTTTAAGTTATTGATTATATTACATTATGAAAAAAATTAATTTAAAAGGCTCTCTGTTTGTACTTATTATTGGCATGTCTATGACATGGTCAATTTTTGCCGCAGAGACAAAAAACAGCATTGAGAGCCATAAATATATTCGCGAAAATGTCGCACAATTCTTAACCAATAAATCAATTGAGCTAGCGCTTAACGACACTAATATTGAAATTGGGCAACTGGATCACAGGATGAAGCTAAGCAAATGCGCAACCCCACTCCATCTTCTTATGAAAAGCAAAACCATTCCGGGTAACGTGATTGTATCTGTAGGCTGCACAAGCGGACAGGCATGGAAAATTTATATTCAAGCCTACATCAGTGCATTTGAGCCTGTTTATGTTGCTAAAACCTCAATTTTTAGAGGTGCCCATATCGACCCTGACGCCGTTGTACTGACAAAACGAAACATCACCTCATTACATGGACGCTACATAACCGACTTAGCAACACTTCAAGGCACAATAGCCAAACGCTTGATAAGCAAGGGACAAATTATCTCACCCATACTGCTGAAGAAAGTAAAACTCATTAAACGTGGTGAAAGCGTAACTATTCTTGCCGAATCATCAGGAATCAGCGTAAGAATGAAAGGCAAGGCATTAAATGATGCCGCCAAAGGTGAGCGAGTGCGGGTAAAGAATCTTAATTCCAAGCGAATTATCGAAGGAATTGCGGTACAACGCGGTCATGTAAAGATCAATTTATTTTGAGCGCAGTTAAAGATCTACATAATTTTGACGACAACATTAAGGGTTTAATACACCCGAATTTCAGGAGTATTTAGCATGGCCATTTCTATAAATGACATCAATAACGCACAAATTGCCAATACATCAACAAACAAACTGGCAACAGCTACAGACAAAAACGCGAGCCCTGGTGCCACAAAAAATGATACCGGCAATACAACCGACACGATAACATTTACTGATTCGGCAAAGCTTATCCAACGGCTTGAAAGCAAGATCGAAGCCTTGCCAGTAGTTGATAGTGAAAAGGTTGCTCGCGTCAGAGAAAATATTAATAGTGGCAACCACGTCATATCAGCAGAAAGAATCGCAGAAAAATTCAGCCGTTATGAATCACTTCTTGAAGCCGCAAGCTAAGGTAACGTTATGGATAAGAAAAATTGTTATTTATCATTAAATAAAATTTTAACTGAAGAGTTAAAAGAAACGCTTTTACTTAATGATTTATTGAAAGAAGAAAACAACCTCTTGCCAAATGAATCTGATCAATTGGTAAAACTGAGTGAAACCAAAAATAACATCGTTGGGAATCTTAATGCATATAATGACAAATGCAATGTATTGATAAAGTCATGTGGTTTTGATCAGGGACACGATGGAATAGAAGCCTGCATAAACTGGTGTGATAACAAGAATGCCCTGCAAAGAAAATGGGAGCAATTCCTGAGCCTTATAACATCGTGCCAATCAATGAACCAACTAAATGGCAGTATCGTCGATAATGGTTTACGCGCTGTAAGACAGGCACTATCACTCTTATATGGCCAAACAAACAAACAACAAACCTACAATGCCAGCGGGCAGGAAGATCAACATGGTTTGGGAAGGACAATCGCCAAGGTTTGATCTGGCCTACTCCGCCTGATTAAGCTATCATTCAAACCTTATTCAAAAAAAGTACCTGAATCAATATTGTGGATGGCCAAAAAATAACCAACCTGCATGAGGCTGGAAAAATACTGAAAAAAGTAAAGTTACGCCGTAACTTACTC
Organism: Gammaproteobacteria bacterium; assembly: GCA_013151795.1. Classification (GTDB taxonomy): domain Bacteria; phylum Pseudomonadota; class Gammaproteobacteria; order JAADHQ01; family JAADHQ01; genus JAADHQ01. The sequence continues at coordinate 3,890 of JAADHQ010000024.1, forward strand.
CATATATCTATCCCTGGTGTTCCCGATATATTTTTTAGCGTTATTCTACATATCAATACCAATAAAAATTATATTCTGATCGACGAACTGAATAAAAAAAGCGGCCATGACCTGGTAATAGCACACAAAGAACTTAACGCAGAAACAAAACTTGATGGAATTGCTATCCACTTCAGAGCCGAACTACAATCGTTTGAGATCGAAAATGGAATATATGTTTATAAGCTGAAGTTTCCAGATTACTTACTTTACATCCAAAAACGGCAAAATTATCGTATCAATATAGGTCTGGGTACTAACATCCCTGTTAAATTTAAACGTGATGACGGCACACCTGCATTTGGTCATATCATTAACCTGTCAGAAACAGGCATAGGCATAGAACTGGATTCACCTTACCGAATGGTAATGTCAGAAATATTACCCTATTGCGAAATCAGGCTTGATGATGAAAAAAATATAACCTGCCAACTGGAAATCAGGTATGCCGATAGAAACCTGAAAGCAAAACAGCAACGTATTGGCGGAAAATTCATCAGCCTGAGCAATCCGGACCAACGAACTATTGCCAGACTGGTTATTGCACTTCAAAGAGAGCTGATGCGACACTTGCCAAAAGATGATGCCTGAATTTTGATAGTTTAAACATGGTCTGACATTGATCGCTAATATTATTTAGCGCTTATTATTTATCTGGATACTACTAACGCAAAGGTCACAGAGGACGCAAAGAGCGCAAAGATACTGATGGCAATAACATTTCAAACCTGATCATCGGACTGAGAATATGCCTTATCGCCATCCAATTGACCCTAGCGTCTTTCCGTCATATACAAAAATAAATAAATATACTAAACTTTGCGTCCTCTGCGCGCTCCGCGACCTTTGCGCCCCGGAAATCCAATTAAAGATGAGCATTAATATCAAACATTGTCAGTTTAATTTCCTGACAACATCTGTACGATTACATTTGAACCACTATACACAATTTACCTGAGCGTAAACAATAAAATATTATTTGAAATTATACCGTCTTAAATCTGCCTTCGTATCAATATCTATTTTTTTGTTTAGCACATGGCAGTGACA
>JAADHQ010000103.1 GCA_013151795.1 Gammaproteobacteria bacterium
GATGGCTCAATATTATTAACACTTTAACTTAGCGGTTAGCAACAAATATTATTTTTTCTTGTTAAAATCAAGTGATACCGAATTAATACAATACCTTAATCCGGTCGGCGCTGGCCCATCTTCAAATACATGACCCAAATGCGCTCCGCAAGACTGGCAAACAACCTCTACCCGCTTCATACCATGAGTAGTATCTACAATATCTTCTATACAATCAGTATTAGCCGGCTGAAAAAAACTGGGCCAACCCGTACCCGAATCAAATTTTGCTGCGGAATCAAACAATGACTCACCACAACAACTGCAAACATATGTGCCCTGCTCTTTATTCTGATTATACTTGCCACTGAAAGGATGCTCTGTGCCCTTTTGCCTGCAAACAGAAAACACATCATCCGTTAATTCAGCCTTCCACTGCTCTTCTGTCTTGTCTACTTTTCTCATATTTTGAACCCCAAACTGTCAGGCATAAAAAAAGGGAAGCCTGAGCTTCCCTTTCTTATACTAATACATAAATGTCACAAATGTATTTAATAACCACCTTTACGTGTGCTTTGAGGTAGCCCGGCAATCATGCGGCCTTGCTTGGAAGGCATGGTTGGAAACATTTCATACATTACTTTTGATGAAACCTTTTCACCCCATAATTTACTCATGGCCTTTAAAATAGTACGTTCATTTGGCTCTGCACCAGCATTATTAATATGCTCATCGCGCAGGTATTTGACAACATCCCAATGCCTGTCAGTCATATCAATTTTTTCAGCCTTGGCGATCTCTGCTGCTACCGCTTCACTCCACTCTGCTAAATCAACCAGATAACCATTTTCTGTTGCTTCGATGGTCTTTCCATCAACTTCATAAGCCATTATCGTCTCCTATTATCTAAACTCTAAAAATTATTCCTGAATCTATTAGCGTATTCTAATAAAAAAAACAGCCTACGCCAAATAATTAGTTGCATCTTTATATGCAACTAATCGTCCTCAACACCCTTTACCGGCGCTATTCCCTTATGCGCAAGAAATAAACCACAGCCCATTTTGCGGCCTTCGCCTATTCCCAACTGCTGTACTTTAATTGACTCCTCTGGTGTCAACTCAGCTAACATAAGACTCCGGGTGAAAATATCGGTATTATATCCTTGTAAAATATGAGTTTTTCCACAAAGCAGTTTTGAAACGTTAATCCCCATACCTTGCAATTCACTGTACGCACGCTGCTGAAATGCGTCCTCTGTCTCATCATCTGACGAAGATACATACCTTGAAAAAATAGTACTACTGGTACTCAACAATTTTACGCTGCTTTCTCCAACCACTATGCTGTACTCATCAATTTCCAGTGTTTGCCCCGTTAGTTTTATCGCGTCTTCAATTCTGGATTTTGGTAAACGCAGGCTCATTCTTGTTCTTCGAGACAAATAGAGGACTTCATTGCTGGTATCTTCTGGTCTTTGCCATCCATTACCGGATTCAGCACCATATATTAAATGAATGCCGACCATCTCTTCTTCCGATATCCATGGCAAGGCCTGATGTATTGCGAGTGATAATTGCCTGGCATGTTCAAGCGGCAAACATTGACAATTAATCTTGAACGCCAGATCAATAATTTCATCTGGAACCTGAAAAGGTTTGTCATTTTGTGATTCATTCCAGAACATATTAGTTTACCGGCAAACTCTTTTGTAATTCGTCACGATCAATCCACCAATCATCCTGCACCAATACGTCAACAACATTTCTTAACCTGACAAGAAATTTTGACGGATCATTCAATTCCAGTTTTTCTATCCAGAACTCAAATTTTTCCTGGGTATCAATATCGCTGTGACGACGTGAAACCTGACCCAACATCTGATTAGCAAAAAACATAAGATTGTCTTTCTTGTCATCATCTGCACGTAAATCCGTAATATAAACGGCAGCAGCAGCGGCTACGGCAGCACCATCGGAATTATCCGGGGTATCTTCTATAAGATGCTGTAAAAGTGCGACTGTCAGCTCCGGATCGATAGGGTAAGTAACGGCTAGCCAGATACCTTGACCCAGCGCCATTATTGAACCTTCCTGATCAGATAAAAACATTACGTCACATGCATCAACTGCCTTTTCCCAGTCTTGCTCATGAATAAAAATATCAAAAACCTGTCTTGCAATTGACCAGGACTCTTCCTTACGTTCAAGACCTATCATCAATCGGGCCATTTGTAATTCAATAAAAGCTTTATCAAGCAAATTTACATTTTCTGGTAGTTCTTTGTATCGTTCTTCCAACGCAATTAACTGTGATTCAATCGTTGCTGTAGAAATGTCCAGATCATCGCCTTCACCTGATGAACCAATCATTACATTTTCATTTAGATATTCCATAATGGGCCTTTAAAATAATCTACTATAATAGTTTATAACGTGTATTTAACTTCGGGTGTTAAATGCTGATTCGAGTTTATCTTCCCAGTCATCCGGTGTGTCTCTGTACGTTGGTTTTACATCCATCTGAAAATGAATTTCACCCGCTTTTGCTTTTTCGGAAATCATTTTTTCCAACTCGGAAAAAGATTCCATGTCATAGTTCTGAAGCATCACTTCACTTAGCGATAACATAATATTCTCCTGATTAATCTTTTCTCGCGCTCACTGTACACGATCGAAATAACGGGCTCTGTAAAGCAATCGCTTTTTACCTGACTTATCGTCATCTTCAAATGAAGCTCGATTATGCAAGGTATTATTACAAATTACGCCTTCGCCTGGCTGTAAACGATACTTAAAAATAAATTTATTCTCACTGCTTAACAGATCACTTAAAAAAGCAGTTGCTTTTTCTGTGATCGAATCTTTTTTCCACTCTATACTGCGTGTACGTGCGGTATAACGCATATGCAGGCAACCACTCTTGTCACTTACCGAAAATACAGGGCCCGTCTGGGCTTCACGGATAACAATACCTTTTTCAATATTTCCCGGAATCGTCATCACATCCGGCTGCATAAATGCCTTGACCATCTCCGGATCATGATCACGCATTATTATATAGACAATCTCGTGATCAAGAATGGCATTTTCACCGCCCGTTGCTGAATCTGAAACACAGTGCAATATCATGGCTCTGATTTGTTGATCGGACAAATTATAATAACCATCCGTGTGCCAGTTTATCGGTTTGTTGGTATAGGGTATGTAACCTTCATGCCGGGTTCCCTTCTCCATGACCTGCAAACCACTAATACCATCATCTTCTGAACAAAGATTTTCATCAAGGTGTACAAGCCCCAACTGCTGACCTAACTGGCGTATTACCTTTTTGTCTTTTATCCCCTCTTTACACCGATAAATGACTGTATTGGTTTTTTGACACTTTTCCAATATCTGATTTTTTTCATCTGCCGTTAAATTAGCCGGATTCTTAATCGGGATAACCAATGACTCTGGTGCATCAGGGTAATCTTCAAGTTTCTTTTTACGCCAGGATTCATACGCCTGGTGATTCTCCAGACAAAAAGGAGAATGTTGCCTGAAAACCGGTTTTGCAGATTGTGAAAATGAAGAAGTCACTATTCAGGTACCCTTAATCTCAATAAAATTATCCACCTATGAATATATTATATCTTAATCATTTACTAATATATAAGCAAATTAGTATAGCAAATTACTATAGTATTTAGCAGTTAGCGACTGAAAAGTAGCGAAGAATAACAAAAATTCGTCAAAAGTAACGATCTATACTATATATATGCACTGAAGATCATCAGTTTTATGATTTAAATCAAAATATAACCTTACATATTGAAAGTAACTTAATTTCAGAAAGCATTATGCTATAATTCGCCGCCAGTGAAATTAAGAGCAGGCTTATATATTATAAAGTGCCTGCTTATCTGGCCGCTAATGGTATACCCCATTGGGGATATATGTTTAGTTGCCAAAACACCCCATCGGCAGGATAGGACTTTGGGGTGAATAAGCACTAAAATTCTGCCACTGGTTTGTCAGACGCATTATGTGTAATTCGAGCTGTATCGAAATGAAACGCATAATCGGTCTGAATGTAATACAAACTTAATATAGATTTTATATAGTCATGCTGTTGCAGCTCGCTGCAGTGACTTTTAAAAAATTTTAACGTGATCACACAACGATTTAATTTTTGGACTTAAGGAGCATACACAATGGTCAAAAAGTATGAAACTCCCATGTTAGACGTATTGGAAGAAGGTCAATGGCCTAGTTTTATTTCTAATATACGTCGCCTGGCGAATGAACACCCAAGTGAGTTTATTAATGATATGACTCACTCGCTGTTGGGACAACTGGAACATTCTTACGAAACACGTAAGGGTTACTGGAAAGGCGGTACTGTATCCATATTCGGTTATGGCGGTGGTATCATTCCTCGTTTCTCTGAAGTTGGCGATGCATTCCCTGCTTCACGTGAATTTCATACACTGCGAGTTCAACCATCTCCAGGTAACTACTACACCTCTGGTATGCTCCGTCAACTTGCAGACAGTTGGGAAAAATTTGGTTCAGGTCTGATCACATTCCATGGACAGACTGGTAACATTATGTTCATCGGTACCAACACAGAAAATGTGCAACACTTCTTTGATGAAATCAATGATTACGGTTGGGACCTTGGTGGTGCCGGCCCATGTGTACGTACTGGTATGTCTTGCGTTGGTGCTGCTCGTTGTGAACAATCATGTGCTAACGAACACAAAATCCATCGTCTGCTGGTAAACAACTTTATGGATGATATGCATCGTCCTGCCCTGCCATATAAATTCAAGTTCAAGGTTTCAGGTTGTCCAAACGATTGCCAGAATGCAATTGAACGTGCTGACATGGCAATTATCGGTACATGGCGTGACGATATGGTCGTTGATCAAACAGAGATCAAAGCGTACATCGAAAAGAAAGGCCGTAAATATATCATCGACAACGTAGTTAATCGTTGCCCATCACAGGCGCTGTCATTAAATGATGACGACACACTTGATGTTGACAACCGTAACTGCGTTCGTTGCATGCATTGTCTGAACGTTATGCCTAAAGCCCTGTCTCCAGGTGAAGATAAAGGCATCACCATGCTTATTGGTGGTAAACGTACATTGAAGATCGGCGACATGATGGGAACAGTTGTTATTCCTTTCATGAAACTTGAAACAGATGAAGATTACGAACGTCTGGTTGAGATTGCTGAAGAAGCTATCGATTTCTTTGCTGAAAATGCACTTGAGCATGAACGCACAGGTGAAATGATCGAGCGTATCGGTCTTGTTAATTACATGGATGGCATCGGCCTCGAAATCGATCCTAATATGATTAGCAACCCACGTGAAAGTTCATACGTTCGTATGGATACATGGGATGAAGAAGCTACGAAATGGGTAGAAGCGCAAGCTGAAAAGGCTGCCAGCTAATCCTTATAGTGAATGTAATCGCGGGGTGCAATTTCACCCCGCATCTTATGAATTTAGAATGTAGTAAATTTGGAGGTTTTTATGTCTGAAAATGCCCCTATGCGTCCACCGATAGAAAGTGGTTGCCCGGATGGTTTCCAGTACATGCATCCAGTGATGGTCAAGAACTTTGGCGCCTGGGCTTATCACGAAGATCCAGAGCCAGGTGTATTATTACACGTCGCTAAATCTGGTGATAAAATCTGGACCGTTCGTTGTGGTACAGCACGTATCCTGGATTTGTTCACACTGCGTAAATTATGTGACATTGCTGATGAACATGCAGACGGTTTTATCCGTTTCACTATTCGTAGTAATGTTGAATACATGGTAGGCAAGGAAGAACAGGTTCAACCATTAATTAAAGCAATTAAAGATGCCGGTTTCATCGTTGGTGGAACACGTAACTCTGTTGCCATGATCTCTCACACCCAGGGTTGGTTACACTGCGATATTCCTGGTACTGACGCATCAGGTGTTGTTAAATCCATGATGGATGAGCTCATCGGTGAATTTAAAGAATGGAACATGCCAAACCGTGTTCATATCACTACTTCTTGCTGCCAGATTAACTGTGGTGGTCAAGGTGATATCGCGATTAACATCCAGCATACCAAGCCACCAAGAATCAATCATGATCTGGTTGCTAACGTATGTGAGCGTCCATCTGTTGTTGCCCGTTGCCCGGTTGCTGCGATTCGTCCAGCACTTGTTAACGGCAAACCATCTCTGGAAGTTGATGAGAAAAAATGTATCTGTTGTGGTGCATGTTTCCCTCCTTGCCCTCCAATGCAGATCAATGATGCAGAACATTCCAAGCTGGCTGTATGGATTGGTGGTAACCACTCTAATGCACGTAGCAAACCAAGCTTCCAGAAACTGGTTGCTGCCGGCATCCCTAATAATCCTCCACGATGGCCTGAAGCAACATCCATCGTTAAACGTATTCTTTCAGTATATAAAGAAGACGCCAAGGACTGGGAACGTATCAATGACTGGGTTGACCGCATCGGATGGCCTCGTTTCTTTGAACTGACCAAACTGCCATTCACCAAGTTCCATGTTGATACATGGCGTGGTTCTCGTAAGAGCTTGAATGCTTCTACACATATCCGTTTCTAAGAGGTTATTGTAAATGAAGCTTTCAATTCAAGTAAACGAAGGGCCTTACCAACATCAGGCTTCCGATTCTGCTTTCCAGTTTACGAAAGCAGCAATCGAAGCCGGGCATGATATTTTTCGCGTGTTCTTCTATCATGATGGTGTTAATAACGGCACGCGTTACACCACTCCGCCTCAGGATGACCGACATGTAGTTAATAACTGGTCAGAACTGTCAGCGGCTCACGACCTTGATTTAGTCATCTGTGTTGCTGCGGCTCAACGCCGTGGTCTCGTTGATGAAGGTGAGGCGGAACGTAATGGTAAAGATGGCAATAATATCGCACCAGGTTTTCGAATCTCTGGTTTGGGCCAGCTAATTGAAGCGGGCATTCAATCAGATCGACTTGTTGTATTCGGCGACTAGGGAGCGAAAAATATGTCTGAAGTTAAAAAATTCCTTTATGTAAATCGCAGAGCCCCATACGGAACTATCTACGCATGGGAATCATTAGAAGTTATATTAATCGGTGCAGCTTTTGACCAGGACGTTACCCTGGCATTTGTTGATGATGGTGTTTTTCAGTTAGTAAAAGACCATGACACTGCAGGTATCGGCATGAAAAATTTCACACCGACCTATGGCGCACTGGGCGATTACGACATAAACAAGATTTATGTAGAAAAAGAGTCTCTCGAAGCACGTGGCCTGACCATTGATGATCTTCAACACCTTATTTGGGAAGATGAAGATGAAGATTGGGCAGAAAAAGATTCAATTAAAGTTGTTACCTCGTCTGAACTAGCCAAGCTTATGGGCCAGCAAGACGTCGTTCTGAGTTTCTAGGGGAGATAATTATGACTATGCTACATACCGTAAATAAATCACCCTTTGAAAAAGATTCACTCACAAGTTGTTTACGTCTTTCTGAAGATGGTTCGACCATCCTCCTGATTGAAGACGCAATTTATGCTGCTCTCGAAGGCACCACTATAAGTGACTCTATCAAAGAAGCATTGAAAACCAAAAAAGTCTTTGCATTACAGGAAGACATCAATGCACGTGGTGTAAAAAACAAAGTAATCGACGGGATAGAACAAGTGGACTATGCAGGTTTTGTAAAACTTGTAACTGAACACGATACAGTTCAATCCTGGGTTTAATATTTTTTAAAACTATATGTCAAATAGGAGATAAACCGAATGGCTATTGAAATTGGTGGAAAGTCAATTGAGACTGACGAAGAAGGTTACCTGGTAGATCTAAGTGACTGGACTGAAGAAATTGCTCTGGAACTTGCTAAAAGTGAAAGTCTGGAAATGGATGAACCACGTTGGGAAGTTGTAAATTTTTTACGTGAATACTATGACGAATACCAGATCGCACCTGCGGTACGTGTTCTGACTAAAGCAATTGGCAAAAAATTAGGTAAAGATAAAGGCAACAGCAAATACCTGTATGAACTGTTCCCTTATGGTCCTGGTAAACAAGCTTGTAAGATAGCTGGTCTTCCAAAGCCTACTGGTTGTATCTAAACCAGATTGCACTTTATATACAGGGTCCGCAATAACAGGGCCCTGTTTATAAATGTAAACGTGTAAAGATTCATTACTAAAAATTTAGCGACAACGGATTTTAAGGAGTTGCATTAATATGTCGGTAGCATTTGCAATTTTACTCTATATAGCAACAGCAATATTATTTGTTGGTGTGTTTCTTAGAGTTCTAAAGTACTGGCGCACTCCAGCACCACTCAAGATTCCTACTATGCCAGCTCCTGTTACACAGATGGGTGTGGTTTTTCGTATGTGGCGTGAAGTCGTCTTGTTCGAAAGCTTGTTCAAGTCCAGTATATGGACATGGGTTTTCTCCTGGATGTTCCACCTGTCTTTATTATTAGCGTTCTTCCGCCATTTACGTTACATCATCAGCCCTGACAATATTTTCTGGCCAATCATTAGCCTTGAAGTTATTCAATCATTTGGCAAATATGCTGGTTATTTCATGCTAATAGGTCTTTTGGGTTTACTCGCTCGCAGAATATTTGTTGATCGGGTACGTTACATATCCAACCCGTCAGATTACCTGATGCTACTTCTCATCCTGACTATCGCAGGTACTGGCCTATCCATGAGCTTCATAGCTCATACTGACATTGTCGCTTTAAAAATGTTTGTATTAGGTCTGGTTAGATTTGACATGCAACCTTTGCCAAGCAGTCTTTTACTGCAGGTTCATCTGGCATCAGTAGCCTTGCTAATGATTATATTTCCAATCAGTAAATTACTACATGCTCCAGGTATATTCTTTAGCCCTACCCGTAACCAGGTAGACAATGCCAGAGAAAAACGTCATCTCGCCCCTTGGGCTGCGAAGCTTGATGCAAATCGCGGACATAAAACCAAAGACCAATTAGTGAAGGATTAAGCCGTGGCTGATTTTGATACTCCAGAATATAGAAAATACCGTGACATTCCTAAACTCGAAGAAGGGACAATGTCCGATAGCGCACCCTTTATTGCCAAACCTGTATTTCAGGGGCCATTAGGCTTTCCTGGCGAGTTGGTTGAAAACTGGCAAGAAGTCGCCATTGATAAAATGGGCGACCTTCTCGGAAAATACCGTGGCCTGCAAGTTTACCTGGACAGCTGTGTAAAATGTGGCGCCTGTACTGACAAGTGTCACTACTTTATTGGTACAAAAGACCCTAAAAACATGCCTGTTGGTCGTCAGGATCTCTTGCGCAGTGTCTACCGCCGCTATTTTACTTTTGCTGGAAAATATTTCCCTAAACTTGTTGGCGCAAAAGATTTAACAAAAGAAGTACTGGACGATTGGTATAGCTATTTTCACCAGTGTTCCCAGTGCCGTCGTTGTTCAGTTTACTGCCCATACGGGATTGATACCGCCGAAATTTCCATGGCTGCTCGTGAGATTCTTGACACTGTCGGTATTGGACAGAAATACTGTAACGAAATTATCGGCAAGGTATACACAATAGGAAATAACCTTGGATTACCAAAACGTGCCTTAAGAGACACGCTGTTAGACCTCGAAGAAGAAATTGAAGAGGAAACAGGGCTTCCAATAAAACTGCCTCTTGATGTAAAAGGTGCGGATATATTATTGGTAACCCCTTCTGCAGATTTTTTTGCTGAACCTCATATTGATGGCCTGATAGGTTATGCCAAGGTTTTTCATGAAGCCGGCGTAAACTGGACATTAAGCTCGCATGCATCAGAAGCGGGCAACTTTGGCATGTTCATCGGCAGTTATGAAAACATGCAAGATGTTGCCATGCGCGTTAGACAAGCCGCAGAAGATCTGGGCGTAAAACGTATTGTTCATGGTGAGTGCGGTCATGCATGGCGTATCGCATACAGTTTCTGGAATACCTTAATTGGCCCCTGGGACTTCCTTGATCAGAACTACCCTATCCCTCAGCATATATGTGAATACACATGGGATCTGATTGAAAATAACAAACTCAATTTTGATAAATCTGAAAACGATCATCGCGTTATGACTTTCCACGACTCTTGCAATGTTGCACGTGCTACACGCATGGGCGATAAACCTGGCGGGCAGTTCGAGATACCACGAAATGTTATAAAAGCGGTCTGCAATCATTATTATGAGATGGACCCGGAAACAACCAAAGAAGGCACCTACTGTTGTGGTGGCGGCGGCGGTCTGTTAACTGATGATCTCATGGAAATACGAGTAAAAGGTGCGCTTCCACGAATGGAAGCCCTCAACGAAGTTGTTGAAGATCATGGCGTCACAAACATGGCTGCTATTTGTGCAATATGCAAAAGCCAGTTCAGTAAGGTCTTGCCTTACTACAAAATGCCGATGGACATGATCGTCAGCGTACATCAACTTGTTGGTGATGCACTTATTTTAACGGGTTCCAAAGAAGCACTGGAAGCGTTGGAAGCTGCTGAATCAAGCGAAGAATAGAACAATTAAATTACACGCGTAGTTTAATAAACAAGTATTAAAATTTTAGAATCAGCTCAGGCTGTGAAACATATTGGTAATTAGGAGACTGAACGATGGCAACATCCAGCGACGATATGAAGAAAGATCTTACATATAGAAGATATGAAGAAGGTGATAATGAATGGGGATCAATGACAGACATGATCTTCAAGGAAGACACTTCTTACAAGTGCCCAACCTATGTTCATCGTACTCCTCCTTGTCAAGGAAGCTGCCCCTCTGGTGAAGATATCCGAGGCTGGCTTGATATTGTCCGCGGCATAGAAAAACCCGAAGAAGATATGGCCTGGCAGGAATATGCCTTCCGTCGTTCTACTAACGCGAATCCTTTTCCTTCTATTATGGGACGTGTGTGCCCTGCTCCTTGTCAGGATGGCTGCAACCGTAATGAAGTAGAAGATTTTGTCGGTATCAACTCTGTTGAACAATTTATTGGTGATACCGCTCTGGAAAATAAATACACATTCGATGATGCACCTGCCGATACAGGCAAAAAAATTGCAATCATCGGTGGCGGCCCTGCTGGTCTTGCTGGGGCGTACCAACTACGCCGCATGGGACATGCCTGTACAGTTTTTGATAACCACGAAGAACTGGGTGGCTTCATGCGCTACGGCATCCCTGGATACCGTACTCCACGTGATGTTCTTGATGGTGAAATTCAACGCATCATTGATCTGGGTGTCGAAGTTAAAACCAGTACAAAAATTGGAGAAGACATTACAGTCGAGCAATTAGAAAAAGACTACGATGCAATCCTTTGGGCTGTGGGTACACACTCTGGTAAAATCGCACCTGTAACAGGTGGTGATGCATCTAACAGCATTAGCGGTATCGATTTCCTTTCTGCTTTTAACGAAGGTCGACTTAAAGCTGTAACTGGAAACATCGTAGTAATCGGTGGTGGTGATACATCTATCGACGTAGCATCTGTTGCCCGTCGTCTTGGTGCCATTACCAATATTAACGAAAAAGACCGTCCTGAAAATGTCGTTATGGGACACACTGCACATGATGTTGCATCTACTGCTGCTCGTGAAGGTGCAAACGTTACGCTAACTTCCCTGTTCCCTGTTGAAAACATGACAGCAACAGAACACGAAGTTCAGGATGCGCAACATGAAGGCGTTACTATTTTAGGTAGCGTTATGCCGGTTGAAGCCATCAAGGGTGACGACGGCCGCATTACAAAAGTAAAATATGCCAAATGTGAAATGGATGGTAACCGCCCTGTCGCTATTGAAGGTACCGAGTTTGAAGTTGATTGTGACTTGCTCGTTTCAGCAATTGGTCAAAACGGTGCACTTGATAATCTGGACATGGATAATGGTCATGGCTTTATCGATGCAGATAAAAACTATGGTGTACCCGGCAAACCAGGTCACTTTGTAGCAGGCGATATTGTTCGCCCTCACCTGTTAACAACTGCAATTGGCCAGGCATCTATTGCTGCTGAAAGTATTAACCATTATCTGAACCATGAAGAACTGAGCAACCGTCCAAAAGTTGATGTTCATCACTATGACTTGCTGCAAAAATTACGCGAAACAGGTCTTGAGCCAACTAACTATGATTCGTCTGGCGACCAGCGCGGAACTGACTCAACTGATTTTGCTATACATAACTTCGAAGATCGCTCAGCGAACGAAATTATTAAATCAACCCAGTTATTCCTTGGTCATTTCGAATATGAAGAACGTAACATTCGTAAAGACATCCCGGTTGATCCTGAAAATATCATTGGCAGCTTCCGTGAACGTATGGAAGGCCTGAGTGAAGAAAATGCACAGGCAGAAGCTAGCCGTTGCATGAGCTGTGGTATGTGTTTTGAATGTGATAACTGTGTTATCTACTGCCCTCAAACAGCAGTAAAACGTACTCCAAAGAAAGACGCTACAACAGGTCGTTACGTATACACTGATTATGACCTTTGTGTTGGTTGTCATATCTGTGCTGATGTTTGCCCAACAGGCTACATCGACATGGGTATGGGTGAATAATAAAATCAGGATAATAAATATGAAGTATCTGCATATGATGCTGGCTATGTTAATTGTTGTACTATTTGGCAGTACGACAATCATGGCTGATGTACCCAGCCCTACTATTCCAAAAGGCAATGCTGAAAAATGCGTATTGCCTACGGAAGAAATGCGTGTCAATCACATGACGAAAATATTACATCAACGTGATGAGACAATGAGAAAAGGCATTCGTACAGAACAATTCAGCCTGAAAAAATGTATAAATTGTCATGTAGTAAAAGATGATGCTGGTAAAGCAGTATCACATAAGGATGAACGCCATTTTTGCAACAGCTGCCACACCTACGCGGCCGTAAAAATTGATTGCTTTGAGTGTCATGCATCAAAGCCTAATGCAAGGAAAAAGGTATCTGCCACAGCTGGAGGAAAAGATTAATGAATAAACAAGAAATTCCTGTCCAGGGCATAAGCCGTAGAAAGTTTCTTGGTGCAAGTGCTGCGACTGCAGGTATCGGTATTGCATCAGGTGTTTCATTAATTAATATTGCCAATGCAAAACCCCTGGATGAGCCTGTCAGCAATGACCAGCGATGGGGCATGCTGATTGATGCCAATAAATGCGCGAGTGGTTGCACCTCATGTGTAGATGCCTGCAATACAGAAAATGGTTTAAACGCAGGTGACGAGCAGCTTTCAAGACAAGGGCAAAAAGCCCAGTGGATTCGTAAGGTTGAACTTCGTGACAAAGCAACACAACATGAAATTTCACTACCTTTATTATGTCAACACTGCGAGAACCCACCATGCGTTGATGTTTGCCCTACCGGAGCATCATTTAAACGTGAAGATGGCCTGGTATTAGTTGATAAGCATACCTGCATCGGTTGCCGATACTGCATGATGGCTTGCCCTTACAAAGCTCGCTCATTTATCCATGAAGAATTACTCAACCAGCTTGAAGATGTACCGCGTGGTAAAGGTACTGTAGAAAGCTGCACATTCTGCGTACACCGCCTGGATGAAGACACAGATAACCGTCGGGATCCTGCCTGTGTAGAAGCCTGCAATGCTGATGGCCATCAAGCTATTATCTTTGGTGATATGAAAGATGCAAATAGCGCAATCAGTCAACAACTGAAAAAGCACACCAGCAAAGCAATTCGAGCCGACCTGAAATTAAATCCTGGTGTTCGCTACCGCGGCATTTAAAGTATTAAGGAATCAGATTAGAGATGAAAAAAATAAACTATCTTGAAATCGAAGGACGTAGCAGCGGGTTTATTGCCCTGCTGGGTATTCTGGGGATCATCGCACTGGCAGGTATTGGTGCTTTTATCTATATGGAACACAGTGGCCATCACGTTACAGGCATGGATAACCAGATTGTCTGGGGTATGCCTCATGTATTCGCAATATTTCTTATCGTAGCAGCCTCGGGTGCACTGAATGTCGCATCAATTGGTACAGTATTTAACAAAGCAATATACAAACCATTAGGGCGTTTATCAGTATTAATGGCCATTGCCCTGCTAGCAGGCGGACTCATGGTTTTATTACTCGACCTGGGTCGACCAGATCGACTGATTGTTGCCATGACCTATTACAATTTTAAATCTATTTTTGCCTGGAATATTATTTTATATAATGGCTTCTTTGCAGTCACTATCGTCTATCTCTGGATGATGATGGAAAAAAGAATGGTGCCCTACTATCGCCCTGCCGGCATAGCTGCTTTTATCTGGCGCTTGATATTAACAACAGGTACCGGTTCAATCTTTGGCTTCCTCGTTGCCCGCTCTGCATTCGATGCAGCAATTATGGCGCCAATGTTTATCATCATGTCATTTTCTTTTGGATTAGCTATTTTCCTGTTAATCCTCATGCTGGGCTATCAGTGGACAGAGCGGCCATTAGGGGACGCTATTGTCAAACGTCTAAAAAACCTGCTGGGTATATTTGTTGCTGCTGTACTTTACTTTACACTGGCTTACCACCTGACTAACCTGTATGCAACTGAACACCATGATGTAGAAAAATTCATCCTTGCTGGTGACAGTATTCACACTACGCTGTTCTGGATTGTAGAAATATTGATAGGTGGCATCATTCCACTTGCTATTATTTATAGTAAATTCAGCACCTCAAGAACATGGCTGGGTTTGGCAACGATAATGATCATTATCGGTGGCCTGGCAAAAATTTATGTTATCGTTATTGGCGGTCAGGCTTTTCCTCTGGAAATATTCCCTGGCATGGAAGTCATCAGCAGTACGTTCGGTGATGCCAACAGCTACCATATCTATAACCCCAGCACACCAGAATTTATATTAGGTATAAGCGGCGTGGCTGTAGCTATACTGATTATTACTATGGGTGTCAGGGTTCTGAAATTTATGCCAGAAAGCCTGGCTGATGCAGATGTCGACCCACATAACAAAGGCTAAATACTATTGCATTAATAATAACCAATAGTGTCATTTGACCTTTCAGCCCGGATATACTTGTATATCCGGGTTTGGTTTTTTCAGGAGTATCACTATGTATACAGAACATCCATTTGCTCAATATGTAAGAATCCTTGGCAAAGGTAAAAATGGTTCACGTTCGCTTACTTTCGATGAAGCCTATGAGTCAATGAAACTCATTCTGGCAGATCAGGTAACACCTGAGCAGCTTGGCGCATTTCTGATGTTACTACGTGTAAAAGAAGAAACACCTGAAGAAGTTGCCGGATTTGTCAAAGCAACAAAAGAATCAATAAGCACCCCGTCCGACATGCCAAAAATTGATCTGGACTGGTCATCATACGCCGGTAAAAAAAGACAACTACCCTGGTATATTCTGGCATCTTTGCTTCTGGCCGATAACGGTATTACAACCTTCATGCATGGCGCAGCTGGCCACACACCGGGTCGCGTTTACACAAAAGATATTATCAGCAAATTCGGTATCACCGGATGTAAAACAATGAAAGATGTTAAAAACTCAATTGCATCTCACAACTTTGCCTACATGGACATAGAATACCTGAGCCCGTTAATGCATAAAATTATCGAACTCAGACCATTTCTTGGCCTGCGATCACCCGTACATACCGTGTCTCGCATGCTTGACCCGTTTAGTGCCGATTATGTCATTCAAGGTATCTTCCACCCAGGGTATCGTCCTATGCACCAGGAAGCAGCACTGCTTTTGGGAATGAAACACGTCGCAGTAGTTAAAGGTGATGGCGGCGAGATAGAACGTAATCCGGACATGGCTTGCCTGGTACAAAGTGTATCAAATGAAACAATGAGTGATGAAGAATGGCCTCCTATGTTTCCCAAACGTCATATGCGTGACGACGAAATGGACACTGACCGCCTGATTGGCCTATGGAATGGCACCGTAACAGATGAATATGGTGATGCAGCAGTCATTGGCACCATCGCAATAACATTAAAACTCATGGGCCGCGCAGATTCAATTAAAACTGCAGAGTCGCTGGCAAGTGAAATGTGGCAGACACGACAAAAAAACAAATATGATACTGCAGCCTGAATTTATCTCAGCTGGTTAAATTAAAATGTCACATATACTCATATCTGCAGCACATAAATCATCGGGTAAAACGACAATATCTATTGGCCTGACTGCAGCATTCAACAGCCTCGGAAAAAAAGTACAGTCATTCAAAAAGGGCCCCGATTACATTGATCCTATGTGGCTGGGCCGTGCAACAAATCGCCCATGTTATAACCTCGACTTCTATACCATGCAGAAAAAAGAAATTTTGCAATGTTTCAATCATCACATGTCGACAGCCGAGTTGGGTATTATTGAAGGCAACAAAGGTTTATATGACGGGTTGGATCTCGATGGCAGCAATAGCAACGCAGCATTGGCTTGTTTGCTTGATGCACCCGTAGTACTGGTTATAGACTCCAGAGGCATGACTCGTGGAATAGCACCCCTCGTTTTAGGCTATCAAAATTTTGATACTAATATAAATATTCAGGGTGTTATTCTTAATCAAGTCGGCGGGAGCCGTCACGAAAGTAAATTAAGGTCTATCCTTGAACATTATACTGATGTAAAAGTATTGGGCGCCGTACATAAAAACGATGATCTTAATATTGATGAACGTCATCTGGGTTTAATCCCCAGTAATGAAGAAAACACAGCCAGTAATAAAATTGAACAGATCGCAAGCTGTATTAAGGACCAGGTAAATCTGGATCAAATTCTTGAAATAGCAAAACATACATCATTCATTCAGGAATCCAGGGGCTCAACCAGCGCAAAAAAATTACCTGACACACAAATAAAAATAGGTATATTCAGAGACGAAGCCTTTGGATTCTATTACCCGGACGATCTGGAAGTTCTACAGAATTCGGGTGCTGAAATAGTGTTTATAAACAGTCTTGTCGATAATCAACTACCTGAGATAGACGGCTTGATTATAGGTGGTGGCTTCCCTGAAACTCAAATGAACCAACTCAGCAATAACCAGTCATTGATGCAGTCAGTAAAATCGGCAATAGAATCCGGCTTACCAACGTATGCGGAATGCGGTGGACTAATGTATCTGGCACGAAGTATAAAATGGAACAATAAAACCTGTAAAATGGCCGGTGTTATTCAAGGCGAAATACTCATGCATAAACGTCCTCAGGGGCGCGGTTATATACAATTACAGGAAACTGGATCTCATCCCTGGAAAACGCGTATTAATAATGAACATATTTTTGCACATGAATTTCATTATTCTGAACTAACAAACATCAACCATGAATACAAATATGCATACAATGTTTTACGTGGTGCAGGCATCGATGGAAAACACGATGGGCTGATCTATAAAAACCTGCTTGCAAATTATGCTCACCTTCGCAATACACAAAACAATGAATGGGCTGTTCGTTTTATAGAATTTATAAAAACTATAAATCACAGAAACACCACTACTACTTTTAACTCCACAGTAAACTAATTAAATACAGGAAATATCATGTTAGCAATCACAGAAGCTGCCGCAAAAATAATTGCCAATCAACATAAAGAAACTAATGCAGGGGATATGTTTTTACGCCTTGCTGCCAAAGCAAATGAAGATGGAAGCATAGAGTATGGTATGGGTTTCGATAAAGCTAATGATCATGACATTAAAGTAAAACAGTTCGACATAACCGTTATTATTGACCCGCAAAGTTCGGATCTTCTCGAAGAGGCTACAATGGATTATGTCGAAATTGAAAAGGGGAAGTTTAATTTTATCTTCCTGAACCCTTTTGACAAAAACTATATCCCGCCAAAAAAAGGATAAGTTAACTGCATGTCTGATACAAAAGACAATAATTCTGGCTCAACACCGACAACCAGCGATCCTGCCACACCTGACATTTTATCCAGCTGGAAAGTGAATTCCAGAGCATTGGTAAAGAGTGGGCTGTTTTGTCCTATAATAGGGCTATTATTTGTGGTGTTTCTACTGTCGCTGAGCGGCCTGTTGTTCGACTTATTCGCTAAAAATACCAACATACTCTACATAGCACAAATAATCTTACTCCTTATGGCCATCATATTAATTGGCTCACTATTACAAAAAATACAAACACAGCTGATACAACCTCTCTCACACCTGAGAGAATGGGCACAGGATATGCGCAAGGGAAACCTGTCCGCCAAAGTACCTGTTCCTGCAACTGGTGATTTCACCCCGCTGGCTGAAGATATCAATACACTAGGAGAGGAATTATCAAAGTTATCGCGCAATATGGGTGAACAGGTAGCAAAACAAACAGAACGTGTTGAACAAAAAAACCGTTCACTTGAAATACTTTATGATGTAGCTGCCAGTATTAACATATCACGTGACCTTGATGACCTGCTTGTTCGTTTCTTACGAATAATGAATGATGTCGTCAATGCAAAAGCGGCTACACTCCGCCTCGTCACAGAAGGCGATCAAATGAGGCTTATCTCAAGTGTCGGATTAAGCGATGATGTTGTGGAAAAGGAGCGCCTTGTTTCAACCCAACGATGCTTATGCGGTAAGGCATTTACCGACGGTGAATTGTTATCACAAGATAATGTTCGGGAATGTAGCATATTAGCTGGTCACGATTTTTTCGAAGATGATGATATAGAAATGATTGCCGTACCACTTCAGTACCGCAATCAAACATTAGGGGTGTACAATTTATTTGTCGAAAAACCTGGGCTGGTTAATCGGGAAGATATAAAAGAATTACTCGTCAGCATAGGTCGGCACATGGGAATGGCGATTGAAAAATCACGACTAGATGCTAAATCCAATCAAACATCTATCATCCAGGAACGAAATTTACTATCAAGTGAACTGCACGATTCACTTGCGCAAACGCTTGCCAGTCTGAAATATCAGGTCGCAAACCTCGATGACTCAATTACTGGCGGTGATGAAGAAACCGCTGAAAAAGAAATAGCGCAGATCGAAAATACCCTTAACGAAGCCTATACAGAACTGAGAGAACTTATTGCACATTTTAGAGCGCCATTTGATGAAAGAGGCCTGGTCGCTTCAATTGATAAAGCTATTGACCGTTTTAGAAAAGAAACCGGCACTCTAATATTCTTTCAAAATGAATGGAAAACAACTGGCCTGCCATCAACTATCGAAATGCAGGTTTTACGTATTGTTCAGGAATCGCTTAATAATATTCGAAAACATAGTAAAGCACATGCAGTGCGCGTATTATTGCGCAATGAAAGCGATAATCAACATTTACTAATGATAGAAGATGACGGAATTGGCATAGGCACCCCGACACTGAGTGGCAAGCCTGGCGAACATGTTGGCCTTTCAATTATGAAAGAACGTGCACAGCGTATTGGCGGTAAGTTAAAGATTGAAAGTGAATCCGGCGAAGGAACCCAGATCATTCTTACCTTTAATACACCAACTCACAATCAACGAAACTTACTGGATCTGATATAACGTGAATATCATATTAATTGATGATCATGCCCTATTTCGTATTGGGCTAGAAGGCATTCTGGAACGAAGAGGCATTACCGTCATTGCATCAATCGGTGATGGTGAAGAAGGCATCAGCCTTACCCAGGAAATGAAACCTGATATTGTTTTACTGGATATGCGTATGCCAGTTCTTTCCGGCACGCAGGTCCTTAAAAAAATGCGTGACTTAGGTATAGAAATTCCGATAGCTGTACTTACTACCAGTAATGAAGAAACTGATCTTATTGAGTCACTTCGAAATGGTGCGCAAGGGTATTTACTGAAAGACATGGACCCGGATGACCTTATTTCAGCACTGCATGACATTATACGAGGAAAAACAGTAGTTGCCCCTGAGCTTACAACGGTTTTAGCAAAAGTAGTCCAGCAGGGAAGCCACTTAAGTGACAAGAAAGAAGACCCGTTTGCCGAACTAACACCAAGGGAGCTTGAAATACTTTGTCATGTTGCTGATGGCCAGAGCAATAAAGTTATAGCAAAAAATCTCGGCATATCTGATGGTACTGTCAAACTTCATGTAAAAGCAATATTACGGAAACTTGATGTTCACTCTCGAGTTGAGGCAGCCGTTATCGCAGTCGAACAAAGACTGTGCGACAATATGAAAAATGTTCAGTCATAATCACAGGGATAAATAATGAAGAATTTCGTATCACTTATTGAAGACATTCTGCCTGAAATAAATGAATTATTCCCCTGGGATCTTGAAGAAAGAATAAAAGAAAATTCTGAAATAATACTTGTTGATATACGTGAACCCTACGAATATGAGGTAATGCATCTTGACGGAACTATTAACGTCCCCCGTGGCGTGCTTGAGTCAGCTTGTGACTGGGGTTACGATGAAACAGTGCCAAAGCTTGCAAGCAGCCGAAAAAATGAAGTTATCCTTATATGCAGATCCGGAAACAGAAGCGCTTTGGCTGCCTATACTCTGCAACTAATGGGCTACGAAAATGTCAGCTCCTTGAAAACTGGCCTGGCTGGCTGGAATGATTACGAACTACCGTTGGTAAACAACGAAATAAATAGAGTACCCATAGAAACGGGTGATGATTTCTTTGAATCAAAAGTAAAACCTGAGCAAATGGAACCTGAGTCGCAATAGTTTTTTAATCAAACAATGAGGGTCTGCTTACAACTTAAGTCGAATATATAATCAGGCACCAACATATAAAAAATTATCGCGTCAATCATCCTCATCTCTCGTATCAACATCGATATCATTCCAACCAACAGACGGAGGTGTTGTTACCCAGCGCCATAACTTTTGAAAAAATCCGCTCTGCGGTTTCTTGTGTGTTTTTTTATAATATATTTTTTTTATCTTTTCTATTTTATTTTTCTGGCCTTTAGTCTTACTTTGAACACGCCTGGATTTGTCACTCCCGATTTCTATACTCTCAATCGTAACAGGCATATCATTTATGTTTTTTCCTTCTTTAATATGCTGAAGATTCATTTCCAGGCTGACTCGCGTTATTTCGATAATTTCACGTAACTCATCCGGCAAATCTTCTCGGGATAATACTACTTCGGTGTCCACAATTAAATCATGCATTTCTGCCTTTACTTTTAAACGGCAATCTTTTTCACGCGCATCAACTGCTGCCAGTTGCTCCTTGATAACACCTGAAGGAAGGGATAATACTGTAGGACGCGTAACCTCTCCTCGCGCACGTAATATAACTTTCAATGCCACTGCTGTCTGTGCACTTTTCAGATATTCATGTAATATAATATCAATTTCTTCCTGTGACAGATCTGCAGCACCATTATCTTCGGCATCAAGTTTCTCATCCATTCCCGCTATTTCGATAATCAGTGTAAGCTTTTTATGGACGGTTTTTTCCAGCCGCGCTAATATTTCTTTTAATTTAAAACTGGAAAGAATTTTAGTTTTATCATCAAGCTCCTCAATATTTTCCAATGATTTTTTTGAAATGCCGGATGCCGGCTTCCCCATTAAAATCACAGCTTTGAGACCTTGATTTAATTTTTCAAGCGATGAGGCTATTTTAATCGCTTGCTCAAGAGTATTTTTTTTATCTTGTAAGTTCTTGAGTTCCTGGGTGAGGTTGACACTAGCAGCCATACCATCCCCGCACGAGAAAGTGAGTATTAATATGAATTACCTTTATAATAATTTTATTCTTTAAACCACTGTATAGCTTCATCGTAGTCATAAAATGAACGAAGTGTTCTTGATTTACCAGGGTGAAGGATTTTTATTGATGTATAGAATTTAGTAAGTGTTTCAACCTCAGCCTTACTAATAATCCAGGCGAACTTGGTAGTAACATCTATTGTCTCGACCTTACTGGCTTTTTCTGAAATTGTCATTAACTCTAAATAACTTATTTTAGACCAATCCGCCGCTCTGGTATCAAATATCTCATGACAACCTACCAGATCATTCCCGGCTAAATACTCGAACCAGGCATAAAAATCATCCATATTAATTACATCCGTACAAATTGTACGTATAAGATTGTTTTCCTGATTAAGCGTGCTAGCAATCGGCATAAATAATTACCCCATATACCAATTTAATTTGGCATGTAATTTCACCACGTCTCCAACAATTATCAAGGTTGGTGGCTTGATGTCAGATTTATTAACATCTTCAGGCATGGTTTCCAGGGTACCTGTTACTACTTTTTGTTCCCGGGTCGTCGCTTTTTGCACTAATGCGATCGGTGTAGATGCCGGAAGACCATGCGCTATCAACTCTTTACAAATAACAGATAATCCCTGCAAGCCCATATAAAATACAATGGTTTGATTTTTTTGTGCCAAGCCATCCCAGTTCAAATTCATTGAGCCATCTTTGAGATGTCCCGTTGCAAAAACAACTGATTGTGAATAATCACGGTGCGTTAGTGGGATACCCGCGTATGAAGAAGCTCCTGATGCTGCAGTAATTGCCGGCACAACCTGAAAAGCAACCCCCTCCTCCATTAAGGTCTCAATCTCTTCACCGCCTCTGCCAAATATAAAAGGGTCTCCACCTTTGAGCCTGCATACACGCTTGCCTTCTTTTCCCAGTCTGGCCAGCAGGTGATTAATATCTTCCTGAGGAACAGCATGATTTGATCTTTCTTTTCCAACATA
>JAADHQ010000014.1 GCA_013151795.1 Gammaproteobacteria bacterium
TTTGTACGCATGTGATCATCAATGATGATCTTGCTGCCACGAGTGGTTTTGATCTTTGCATTTTCAAGTGCCAATGTATCGGCATTAGACTGGCGGCCCGTAGCAATCAGCAATTGATCACAACTGACTTCACCTTGTTTTGTGCTTACCACAAATTCTTTTCCATTATGACTTACAGCATCGGGTACGGTATGTAACTGAACATGGATCCCCTCATCCTCAAATACGGTTTTAAGGCCTTCACCAATTTCTGCGTCTTCTTTCGACAACAATGTGCTGCGCGCCATCACTGTTACTTCAGACCCCAGGTGTCGAAAAGCCTGTGCAAGCTCCAGTGCAACGACCGAGCCGCCCAGCACAACCAGATGCTGCGGAATCTTTTTTGCAATTAACGCCTCGGTTGAGGTCCAGAAAGGGGTGTCAGCCAGTCCTTTAATATCAGGGATCATCGGGCGCGCACCAACCGCCAGTAGATAACGATCGGCCTTGATTTCTTTTTCAGTGCCATCGTTTTTTGTAACGACCAGTGTGCTGGCATCTCTGAATTGAGCCATGCCACGCATCAGGGTAATGCCGGGGTTATTTTCCAGAATACTTTCATATTTGGCATGTCGCAGTTTATCAACCCATTCCTGTTGCTGTGACACCATGGCCTTGCGATCTATGACGGGATTATTTAATGGCAGCCCTGCAAAGGTGTGATGTGCTTGCTGATAGGCAATATTGGCACCACGAATAAAGATCTTTGAAGGCACACAGCCGATGTTGACACAGGTGCCACCGATAATCTCTGCGCCTTCAATAATGGTGACTGTTGCGCCGCTTTCTACTGCCTTTATCGCAGCGGCAAATGCGCCTGAGCCGGTTCCGACAATCGCAATATGCAGGCCATCGTCTTTTTTATTGTTAGTGATACTGTCATCTTTTTTCACAACGGTTGCTGTATAACCTTTGGATTCTATCGCCTTTAATAATTGTTCGTTATCAATCGAATTATCTGATTCAATAGTAGCCAGGCCTTCTTTATAAGAGACGGTTGCCGTGACACCTTCCAGTGCATTGAGTGTATCTTGTGTACCTTTGGCACAGTGGTCACAGGTCATGCCTTCTATTTTAATGGTCACTATGCTCATTATGTATCCCTGGCTGATGGAACAGTTTATTTTTTTAATGTTGATTTATAACCAGAGTTTTCTGTCGCTGTTGTTAGAGTTTTTACATTTGTTTTTGTCGGGTCGTAGGTTACTGTCGCAGTTTTGGAAGCAAAGTCAGCCTTGGCATCAATCACGCCGGGTACTTTTTTCAGTGCCTTGCGGATTGTAATAGGGCAGAATTTACAGGTCATGCCCGGTACATCCAGTACGACGGTTTTGGCCTCAGCCGCATATGCGGTTGTAAAAACAGATGAAGTCATGGCTGTAAATGCGATTAATATTGAAAATAAAACTGAACGAATCATTGTGACTCTCCTGTTAATTGGTTAACTAAAAATCATTCAAAAAATATCAACCCGTAGTAGGGGAAGGTTAGCAAGGCAATGACGAGAACGGTTACTACCCAGAATATAATGCGTTGATTACGTAACGTGTCAGGTATGGCGCAGGCATCACCGGGGGCACATTGTCTGGGCACGATATATAACTTCCGAAATGCCAGAAACAGAAATATAAGGGTTATACCAATAAAGATCGGACGATAAGGTTCCAATGCTGTCAGCGTACCCATCCATGCTCCACTAATCCCAAGGCTGATCAATACCAATGGTCCGATGCAGCAAAGGGAAGCACCAACGGCTGCGAGTGCTGCTGCAAGCATTGAGCCTTTGCTGGCTTTTGAACTTGTGTTTGTTACTGACTCTGGCATCTCTTGTCTCCGGTTGATATCAACTTGATACCAAGTATAAACCCCGTACCAGAGCCCAGAGTCAATAAAATCCATAAAAAACAGGGTCGACTACACATACACATCACAATGCTTGTTTAATTAGTATTATCAGAACTGGTAGCTGAATAGATCAGGAATCAGCTAAATCGAGATATTTACCTGTTTTCTGTCAATTGAGACACAGATTCTCCTTTTCGGGCCAGGACTTGGTCTATATCCACTAAATTGTATAACTCCCAGTAAAAAACTAAAGCTTATCAGGTCTATGTCGATAGTCTTAACATAGACAAGAACACCCTGTATAAAAAAGTAAATAACAAATAGAAAAAATGGAAATAACAATATTTCAATAGATAAATCCTGATTACCTGCCTTATGGGCTCTTACAGAGAAAACCTTAAAATGAAATTTACAATTCAAAATAAATTATTATTGGGCTTCGGTGCAGTGTTGGTGTTTTTTGCACTGATGTCGGTTAACAATTTTATGGCAATGACCAATATTTCTGACGTTGAGCATCGGCTGATTAAATTACGTATGCCGACTGTATTGGCAGGTCAGGAACTCACAGATGGCGTCCATCTGTCTTTGGCCGGGTTACGTGGATATATGATTTTGGGTAAAAAACTGTCGGCCGCAGAAAAATTCAAGGCCGAACGTCAGAGTGGGTGGGATGAGATTGACAGCGCCATGGAGAAAATGAACGTATTTTCAAAAAACTGGACCGACCCCGGCAATATAAAAATGCTTAATGATATGAAAGTCCTGGTCAATGAATTTCGTGTCGCTCAACAGGAGGTTGAAGACATAGCCCATACACCAGCCAATATTCCAGCCTTGAATTTATTATTGACAGAGGCGGCACCCGAGGCATCCAGAATTATTGGTGCAATTACAGCGATTATCGATGAGGAATCTTCTCTTGGCGCTACACCGGAACGCAAACAATTATTGAAATTACTGGCCGATAGCCGGGGTTCATTCGCAGTGGGTCTTGCTAACATCCGTGCCTATTTGCTCTCAGGAGATACGGGCTTTGCTGATAAGTTTCATGCCAAATGGGAAATTAATCAGACTCGTTTTGATCAACTATCTTCTATGACAGGTCTGTTAAATGAAAAGCAGACTGAGGCGTGGAATACGTATAATACTGTGCGCGCTGAATTTGCAAGTCTGCCTGATAAAATGTTCAAATTGCGTAGTGCTAAAGACTGGAATCTGGCTAATTACTGGCTTGGAACAAAAGCAGCGCCTAAAGCGGCAGGTATCATGGAAATTCTTAAAAAGATGCGTGTTTCACAAGACAAACTGGCACTTATCGATGAAAACATTCTGGAGAGTGAAAGCTCTTCCATGAAAACCATTATGGTTGTTGGTAGCCTGATCGCTCTGGTTATAGGTATATTCATTGCGACCTTCATCAGTCGCATGATCAGTGTACCACTGAGGGCGATGGTGGATCGCGCAAAGGCTATTGCCAACGGTGATCTTACCGGTTCACCCTTAATATCAAAAGGTAACGATGAACTTGCAGAATTGACCAATGCTATTAATGACATGAACACCAGCTTGAAAGGTATAGTACTGAAAATCACTGACTCGTCTCAAGAGATAGGGAATTCTTCCGGTGAGCTTTCCAGCATCACCGAGCAAACCAGTCAGAGTATCTATGAACAACAGTCACAAACGGAGCAAGTGGCAACGGCCATGAATGAAATGAGCGCCACGGTACAAGAAGTAAGCAGAAATATATCCGGTACAGCGCAGGCCGCGGTGGAAGCCAACACAGAAACAGTTAAAGGCCGTGAGACAGTAGAAGCGGCAGTAGACTCGATTCAGAAACTGGCCAATCAAATAGAAAGTGCGACAGATGTCGTTCATCAGCTTGAGCAGGATAGTGAAAATATCAATACCGTACTGGATGTTATCAAGGGTATTGCTGAACAGACCAACCTGTTGGCACTCAATGCTGCAATAGAAGCAGCGAGAGCCGGTGAGCAAGGTCGTGGTTTTGCTGTCGTCGCTGATGAAGTACGTACACTGGCAGGACGCACGCAAAAATCTACCGAAGAGATCAATCGTGTGATTGAAAAACTTCAGAGTGGTTCACGTAAAGCAGTTGATGTTATGAACAGCAGCCGTGAAGCAGCCCAGTCTGTGGTTGAGCAAGCTAATGAGGCAGGCGATTCATTGAAGACTATTTCAGCTGCAGTGGCACGTATTAATGATATGAGTACCCAGATAGCGAGTGCGGCTGAGGAGCAAAGTGCTACCTCTGAAGAGATTAACCGCAATATTACCAGCATCAATGAGATGGCCAGTGAGACATCTACCGGAGCACAACAAACATCATCGGCAAGCGAAAGTATGGCTGGCCTGGCGAATGATCTGCAAGGCATGGTTGCCCAGTTCAAAACTTGAGAACGCATAACTATTGTTAATTTATGCCGTACTGATCACAATTCAGACAGTACGTGAAAAATAAACAAATACCGGCAAGATCTCACCGTTCATTAAGGGTATTGAAACGCCTGGACGACAAAGACAACAAACCCTGTAAGTCTGGTTACTTACCGGGTTTTATTTTTGCGGGTAATTTCCCCGGCTTCCGGCCTTAATAATGTTGCAACAATAGGGCAATGTGTTTTTCCTTCTGACACACAGGACTGGATCAGTTCATCCAGGGTATTCCTCAATGCTGACAGATCCGATATCTGCTGATCAATAACATGGCGTTTATGTTCTGCACGTAACCGCACGTCTTCACAGTGGCCATCACCCAGCTCCAGTAATTCTGAAATCTCGGCCAGACTAAATCCCAGTTTCTGCGCACGTTTGACAAATTTTACAGTATCAATTGCCTCAGTAGAGTACTGACGAAAACCCGTGGCAGGCTTTTTCGGTTCATTAATGAGGCCTATTCTCTGGTAGTAACGGATTGTTTCAATATTAACGCC
>JAADHQ010000038.1 GCA_013151795.1 Gammaproteobacteria bacterium
CATCACAAAATATTTTTTATTTTCGTAAAGCAAGGCTGTCACTGGAATAGTGAGTGCATCTTCAAGAGCGGGTAAAGTTAAATATGCTTCGACTACTTGCCCGGGGTAGCCGATATTTTCAGGCAACCGAACCCTTACTTCATGGGTAAACGTAGCTGGATCCGGGTCTGTCTGCAAAGCAACAATTTCTCCCTTAACCTTAGCGCCATTCACGGTAACATCTACAGCAAGGTTTTTATTCAACTGGTCGGCGATTTCGCCTTGAACCGTAATCATAAATTCAAGTACGCTATTATCAATGATCTCTATCACTGCCTTGGCGGGCGTAA
Source organism: Gammaproteobacteria bacterium (assembly GCA_013151795.1). Taxonomy (GTDB): domain Bacteria; phylum Pseudomonadota; class Gammaproteobacteria; order JAADHQ01; family JAADHQ01; genus JAADHQ01. The sequence continues at coordinate 330 of JAADHQ010000038.1, forward strand.
CATAGTCCCCTGGCTGAACATATACCTGATTAATAATGCCCGGCCACGGACTAACAAGGGAAGCACGCTGAAGATTGCGCTCGGCTTTTTCCAGTGCAGAAAGCCTGATATCCAGTCTGGCAGCAGATGAGTCAACACTGTATTGTAAATTTGCTTCGTCCAGTTTAAGGCTGAAAAGTTGTTGACGGGCAGCATCCAGTTTGGAGATAGATGTTAGTGATTTTTTAACCAGTCGCTGCAACCTTTTTACTTCCTTTTGCTGTAATATGCGGTTCTGGCTTGCCAATTTCAGTAATTCCTGATCCCGCCTGATTGCCGAGTGTTCTATCAATATTCGGGCATTTTCCTCACTTAACAAATTCCTGTAGTCACCGTCATCGATTTTTAACAACACCTGACCCTTTTTTACCTTGTCACCTGGCTCAACAAAGCGCGCCTGCATTCTGCCATTGACCTCAAAACGTAATTCGGTACGGCGTAGTGGAGTTAACCTCCCCAACAAAGACTTTCCGAAAGCGATATCTTTGGTCTTTACCTCAAACAGCTCCACTCGTACCATCGGCAAAGGCTTCATGTCCGGTATTTTTTCCGGCTCTGTCCATTTAAGTAACAATACGAGTAAAATAGTGGCTAATATCACTATCAAAATTAGATATTGTCGGTTTTTAAGCTTATTCAAATCACAATTCCGTTTAAATTTAGGTGATAATACCACAGCGGTATTTTATGAAAATGATACCTGCTTTAGAATCATATATATATTAACATAGTGAACAGAGCCTTGTTTTATAAACATATTATCAGCACTTTAGTCATGACTTGCTTACCAGTATCTGTACTGGCAGATAATAAGTATGACCCTGAAACTATCTGTCCGGATAATATTGTCAAAAATCCGCCTGTGACGACACCTCAAAACAATAAGACTATTATCAATGCTGATAATTCAAGTGTAGAGGGTAGTACATTTATTCTGAACGGCAATGTCATCATACAAAATCAGGGACAAACCCTGAAGGCTGATCAGATTACCTACGATCAATCAAGCGGGGATGCCCGGCTACAGGGAAACATAGCACTTAAAAATAAAACACTTACCCTGAAAGCCAGTCAGGGGAATTCAAACACCAAAAATCAAACCGCCAGTTTCAAGGATATAGAATACAAGCTAAACAATTTTGCAGGCCGTGGCGTCGCTGCCAGTGCTGCCATCAAAAAAACCCGAAAAACCCATCTCAAAAAAATTACCTATACAACTTGCAAAAAAAGCAAGGAAGACTGGATAATTAAAGCCGATAAAGTGACTCTGGACCCTGAAGATGAAATTGGATACGCCAAGAATGTCATGCTGAAATTTAAAGGCGTCCCTTTATTTTATCTGCCAAAATTCTCCTTTCCTACGGGTGACAAACGCAAATCAGGTTTTCTGGAACCCACTCTTGGTAATTATAGTAGCACCGGTTCCATCATCCAGATTCCATGGTACTGGAATATAGCACCTGATCGTGATGCAACGTTTAATCTTCGCTATATGTCTGATCGTGGCACTCAACTGGGTGTTGAATACAGACAGTTAAATCGTTCATCCTCCAGCAACTTAAAACTTGAATATCTAAACGATGACCTTATTGATAAATCACGAAACCTTGTCTCTATACAGCATCAAGGGCGTTATTTTAACAACTGGAAAGTCCGTGCAGATTTAAGCCGCGTTTCAGATCAGCAATACTTTAATGATCTGAGACAGGGATTTAACCTGTCCAGTGTTACCCAGCTAACACGCGTAGTAGATGTCAGGCGAGACAATCAGTACGGATACCTGCTTGCAAGGGCACATGAATTCCAGGCTATTAATACAAGCAACAGCTATCAACGCCTGCCCCAGCTAAGCTTAAACCTCGAAAACAGTTTTAACAACGATCAGGTACGTTACAGCCTGGAAGGCGAACTAACCCGTTTTGATAACAGAGACAATGTCATTACAGGAACGCGTCTTGATCTCCTTCCCGGGCTGGAATACGACTGGAACAAGACTGCCTATTATATTCGTCCCAAATTAATGTTTCGCTATACGCGTTATCAACTGGAGAACACAGGTATTGGTCAGCAAAATACCCTGAACCGCAGCACTCCTATTGCAAGCATCGACACAGGGCTATTCTTTGAACGCCCGATATCAATTGCGGGGCAGCAACATACCATGACCCTGGAGCCACGTTTATACTATTTATACGCTGAATATGATGACCAGAGCACTCTACCTGTTTTTGATACCTCTCTGCCCGACTTCCGTTTTGCCGATTTATTTCGTCATAATCAATTCACCGGACCGGACCGCCAGTCAAATGCCAATCAGTTAACATTAGCTGCAAGCAGTAGAATGATTGACGCAAAAGAAGGGCGCGAATGGCTAAGACTAAGCATTGGCCAGACATTCTATTTTGATGATCCGCAGGTTACTTTACCCGGACAAATACCCGTATCCAGTAATTTATCCGATTTTGTTGGTGAACTCGAAACGCGAATCAACGACCGCAGTCACTTCCGCATCAGTGGGTTATGGGATTCAGATCAAAATCAACCTAAAAGAGGAATCATCTCTTATCGCTACAACAAAGATAATAAACACCATTTAGGCGTGAATTATCGATTCCAGCGCAACCTGTTTGAACAAACCGATATAACCGGACGCTGGCGTTTATCCCGGAAATGGCATGCGATCGGCAGATGGACTTATTCCTTGCGTGACGAACAAAGCATTGACTCCCTTGCCGGCCTCGAATATGAAAATTGCTGCTGGTCAGTACAGTTTGCCGGACGCCGACACCTGAATAGCAACGGCATTGGTATGGAAAATGCTTTTTATATCCAATTGAATTTAAAAGGATTAAGCAGTATCGGCAAGAATATTGATGATTTTCTGGATAGCAGTAAACTTGGCTATATCAGTCGAAGCACAGTACAATAGACAAACAAGATAAACTGACAATTCAAGCACCCTGAGATATGAAAAAATTTACCTATTGGCTCTTAGCATTATTATTAACAACCCTTGCTCAAGGCTCACTCGCAGCAGCCAACAACGCAATCCCTCTCAACCATATCGTTGCAGTGGCTGACGACGACGTCATACTGCGCAGTGAACTGGACAGTTATTTGCAAGGTGTTATGCGTCAGCTTCAAAACAAGGGCGGCGGCATGCCTGACATGTCAGCACTTGAAAAACAAGGACTGGAGCGATTAATCGTCCGCTCATTACAACTACAAAAAGCAAAAAAAACCGGCATACTTGTTGATGATGCCACCCTGAATAAAAGCATCCAGGGCATTGCCAGAAAAAACAACCTGACCCTCGACCAGTTCAGACAGGCGCTGGTTAATGACAACATCAATTACGAAGCCTTTCGAGAAGATATTCGCAATGAAATCATTATTTCGCGCTTAAGAAAGCGTGATGTCGTGAATCGCATACGCGTCAACGACCAGGAAACTGCTGATTACCTTGCACGTGAAAAAGACCTGGGTGATAGAAATAAATTAATAAAATTTTCGCACATCCTAATTGGTCTACCCGATGCAGCAACACCAGAACAAATACAAAGCGCTCACAAAAAAGGCGATAATATATTACAAAAACTTGAAGATGGTGCTGATTTTTCTCAAACAGCAATTGCCTATTCTGATGGCCAGAAAGCAATGGAAGGTGGAACCTACGATTTCAGACCCATTACACAAATACCACCTCTATTTGCGAAAATAATTTCTACTCTCAAGCTGGGAGAAATCAGCTCACTCTATCGCAGCCCTTACGGTTTCCACATACTAAAGCTCGAAGAAATCAAGGGACAACCAAAACATATCATATTACAAACAAAACTAAGGCATATACTGATTCGCCCAAATACACTGGTCAGTAGCAGTGATGCAAAAATCAGACTATCGCGACTAAAAGAACGCCTGGACCAAGGCGACAACTTTGACGCATTAGCCAGGGCGCACTCTGACGACACTCTGTCTGCCAAAGACGGTGGATCACTAGGCTGGGTAGGCCCCGGCGATACAGTCCCTCAATTTGAACAGGCATTCAGCCCCATGAGCATTGGAGAGATCAGTGACCCTTTCAAATCAAGATTTGGATGGCACATAGTGCAAGTACAGGAACGTCGGCAATTTGACAACACCAAAAAATTCAAAAAAAGCAACGCTATAAACAACATAAAAAAACAAAAAACAACTGAAGAACTTCAGTCATGGCTGCGACGTTTACGTGATGAAGCCTATGTTGAATACCGGCTTGAACAACACAAAATACAATAAAACCCCTCGAGTATCTTTTGCAAAAACCATTGCCCCGCATTGCTATAACATCAGGAGAGCCTGCTGGCATAGGCCCTGACCTGTGCGTACAACTTATACAAAACCGGTTACCCTGCCATATTACCTTGATTATAGACCCTGATTTATTACAGCAACGTGCAACTGAATTAAAA
>JAADHQ010000116.1 GCA_013151795.1 Gammaproteobacteria bacterium
TGCATCAGAGCATTTGAATGTAAGTCGTAAAACACTTTCAAAAGTATTAAATGGTAGAGGAGCAATAACACCGGAAATGGCATTACGATTAGAGCTGGTATTTAAAAAGCCACCTGCTGAACACTGGTTATGTCTTCAAAATGCTTATGATCTTTGGCAATCTCGCCAAAATAAATCTGATTTGCATGTTCACCCTTATCGTTCCAATTATGCATAAAAGCTTAATAAGGCAATCAATTATACTAACAGACAACTAACGGAGGTCTGGTTAAGCTAACCATCTGAAAACCCTTGATAAAAGACTAAAAATATGCCTAAATTCCGGTTTGCAAATATATGGTCAGGTCTTTCCTCACCACACCTGCCCCTCGGCGTTTACGATGTTTCTGATGTACTTCTTAAAGCGCCCTAAGTGGCCACCTGAGGCAGCAGTTGGTAAAGTCTGTGAATGTCAGCCAGGAATCCATTGCCTCTAATAGGGCGGATATTAAATTTAGGAGTTAATTGTTTTCTGGAAGCCATTTTTGTGACATGCTAGACACAGAGAAACCGTAATAATAAACGCCTATGATTACTGGCATTGCTGATTATTACAGAATGTGAGTTTTCATAAATTCAAACAAGTGACGATAATCCATGAAAAAACTAGATGACTTTAGGCTTAAGCTTGGCAATAACGAACTCGTACCGATTATGGTCGGTGGCATGGGTGTGGACATATCCACCACTGAACTCGCTCTTGTAGCCGCCAGGCTGGGTGGAATAGGCCATATTTCGGATGCGATGGTGCCTGCAGTAACAGATCGCCTTTATAAAACCAAATTCGTTAAGCAAAAACTCAAAAAATATAAATATAACGCTAACAATGATGATAAGTCTGTTGTTCAGTTCAATCTGGATAATCTCGCAGAGGCTACAAAAATGCATGTCAGCAAAACCATGCAACAAAAACAAGGTGATGGCATGATATTCATCAATTGCATGGAAAAGCTGACGATGAATAATCCGCTGGGAACCCTGGAAGTCAGGCTGAAATCTGCAATGGATGCCGGAATTGATGGTATATCACTTAGTGCTGGTCTGCATCTGAGTTCATTCGGGTTGATAAAGGATCACCCGCGTTTTCGTGAAGTAAAGTTGGGGATTATTGTTTCTTCGACACGTGCATTAAACCTGTTTCTGCGTAAAACAGCCCGCCTGAACAGGCTGCCGGACTTTATTGTTGTAGAAGGGCCGCTGGCGGGTGGACACCTTGGATTTGGTATGGATTGGGCAAAATACGATCTCAAGATACTCACCCGAGAGGTTATCGATTTCCTCGCAGAAAAAGAATTCTCGATACCGGTTATTACTGCGGGTGGCATATTTACCGGCAGTGATGCTGTGGAATATATGGAATTGGGTGCAGCGGCAGTTCAGGTGGCTACGCGTTTTACAGTAACAAAAGAGTGCGGTTTACCGGATAAAGTAAAACAGAAATATTTCAAAGCCGATGAGGACGATATCGAGGTGAACCAGATATCACCCACGGGTTATCCAATGCGAATGCTGAAAAAATGCCCGGCACTTCATTCAGGTGTTGCCCCTAATTGTGAGGCATTTGGATACCTGTTAAATGCGAAAGGTAGCTGTGATTATATAGCTGCTTACAACGCCGAGCTGGCAAAACACCCGACTGCGAAGAAGATTATTGTTAAAGGCAAAACCTGTCTTTGTTATCACATGCGGAAGTTTAATTGCTGGACTTGCGGCTATTATACCTATCAATTAAAAAATACCAGTTTAAAACTTGAAAATGGCGACTATCAAATGTTGGACGCCGAGCACGTTTTTAAAGATTATCAATTCAGTGTTAATAATCAGGTCAAATTGCCTGAACCGGAAGTCGACTAAATACTGAAAAAGTAATGAAAGGGGTTGGTGTTTATTATATTTTTAAGTATTACGTAAAGAAATGCGAGGCCGGGTCTTTCCTCTCCACGACTGCAGCCTGAATTCGCTCACTGTTTAATCATAAGTTGTAGTGTGAATGATATGGCAATGAAAGACTTGCCCCCTAATGTTATTAGTAAATAATGGCGACAACTATACGGACCTGATGGGTCTGTATAGTCAGCTTTAGAAAAAATTCACAATTGTTAAAAAGAGGCAAAAAATGTGACTTGGCTGTGGAAGATATTCATTCAACGTTGTAAAAAAATTGTGATGAGAGATGAGGCTGCTATAGGCATTTTACTCGCGGCCGTGCTTCTTGTCTTGCTCGTGCTGCTGGATGTCTTTGTTAGTGCTCCGGATTGGGCAGGCATCCGCACGGAAATTCATGGTGTATTTCTGGAGGTTTTTCTGATTGCTGTGGTCGCGGCAATCTGGCTCGACCATCGAGAGCGGAAGCAATGGGAGCTGGCTGAGCCGATCGCCTCTGCGCGCATCCTGGAAGTATATAACACTGTAGCAGAAGCTGTAACGTTTCATTCAACGCATGTGTGGGTGTATCGATTCCATGGGTTGGATGTTCCATGTTCTTTCGATTTTGAACCGCTGTCTAATGCGTATCGGTATATAAGTACGCATGATGTTGTAGCAAAAGAAGATAAGGATCTCGACAACGATACTGTTCGTTTCCGCGTTTTAGCATGCGCACTTCGGGCCAACACCCTAATGTGTAAAAACACAGACCATCCTGATCATCAGGATATGTTGCAACGTTTGAATTCACAGATCAGCTCTGCTTTAGTAAAAGCAGACTCCATATTAGACCATGCGATAATATTAATGAATCACGGCCCTGCACCAATCGTCGTTACTGAATTGATGAAGATGCAACAAAATCTCTCTACTTTGTGCCGCGTAATAGGAGAAACACAAGAAAGGCTCCAGAGTGATAATAAACTTCAACAGACTACCGCGCTACAGCGCTTGGGTCATGTGGCTGAAGAAACGCTGGAGATGTGCCTTCTGAATGGTGGTTCACTGGCCACAAAAGCAGAGAAGCTACCATTTTTTGTATTGCGTGAAAATAGAATCAAGATCGGAAAGTCAGTAGACATGCATGCGCTATCAGACTATGAGCAACGGATCGGGCGAAATTTTGATACTCCAATGGACGCAATCATTGCAATGGAAAAAGAATTGCCGAATCCCTATAACAACTTGAAACCCGATGCTAAGAAGTGAATCGAATCGCTTAGAAGACTCAATGCCAAATGGCTTCTCTGTGCCTAAAGCAGACACCTGGCTAAACTGATCTAGGTTCTACTTTCGGCCAGAAGCTACTGTTAGTATTAAATGTAATTTTCTTGCAAGTGTACTGAAAGCGGATATTCAACGTCTTGCGTATTAATCTGGAATTATCAGAACACTTAATTTACGCGGCCGCATGAATTTGCGCGATTGTTCTTTCTTTTATTTTTGTAGATGAAGTTAGAGGATTATAGCTAACTTGTTGAATGGACTTGTTATTTACTCTTAAAAAAGACTCTACTTCAAGATTATGCACCGCTTTTCCCCAGTCTTCTCCGATAACAAAAATGTCTACATCCAATTCTTTACAAGCAGAAGCGTACTCTAATTCATAGTAGGGACGTACAATATCGACACAGCGCAGTGCTTTTAGCATTTCCATCCTTTGCTCAAGAGGAACAACAGGAACATTTTTTTTATAACTCGCAACTACTTCATCTGAAGCAACACCAACCGCAACAGTACCACCCAATGTCTTGCAATACTGAAGCAAGGCCAAATGACCAACATGTAATAAATCCCAAGTTCCTACAGTATAAATAAGCATTATTTGTGTTCCCGATGATGTAAACTGAACGAAGATGTAAACTGAACACGACATCATAACACTAAATGCCATCTAAACTGTGTTTTATAACAATATTAATGCGAACATCATCAATTTTTCAAAAAAGGGCCGCAATCAAATGACTGCAAAAAACACTGATTCTGAAGAACTTCAGCCTGCTGCTATTCTTTCCTATGTTAAGGATCTTCCTAATATTGCTTCATTATCTGGTTTAGCCTGTACCCTTCTTGCCATTTATTTCAGCATTAAAGGGCTTTACGCAGCAGCAATGATTGGCATGATCTGGGCGGTTGCTTTCGATTGGGCCGATGGTCTCATTGCACGTAGAATGAAGGGACGCACGGGTAATGACCGTCTTTTTGGAGGCCAACTTGATGTATTAATAGACATTGTTAGCTATGGTGTCACACCGGCTATTCTACTTTTAAGTTATGGAGGTTTTGAGCTTGTCTATCTGGTCGGGGCCTTTGTTATGCTTGCAGCGAGCGCACTACGACTCAGTTATTTTTCGACCTTTGGTCTTGCCGGCGGAACCCACTACACAGGATTAGCGCTTGATAACAACAGTATCATACTCGTTTTTATATTTTTATTTGAAAGCTTTTTTAGCCAGAGTACTTTTTCGATTATTCTCTACGCTAGCAGTGTAGGCCTCGCAGCCTTAAATGTGTCAAAAATTAAAACACCTAAATTTTCTGGGAACCCGGTCAATGTTATTATTCTTGCTATCTATACACTGGTAATAACTGCTATCTATGCCTGGAAACTTCTATAGAAAAATGAGTAAAGATAGATTTTTGAATCATAACGGTTGAGTTAACTCAACAGGGTGCTTTTTATATTCGCACTAAAATACTATCCAGACTAAGTCGTGACTTGGGAAGCTTTGCATTAAAGTCATTTTCCGGATGATGATATCCAATAGCCAGGGCCACGTCACACTGATAGCCATCAAGTTCTTGTTTAAACTCTTCGTTCACTAAATCAATAT
>JAADHQ010000095.1 GCA_013151795.1 Gammaproteobacteria bacterium
TTAATCACTGCCCGCTATGCTGTTGAACAAGGACGTGAAGTCTTTGCAATACCCGGCTCCATTCACAACCCCCTGTCTCGCGGGTGCCATAAATTAATCAAACAGGGTGCAAAACTCGTTGAAACCGCAAATGATATTATCACTGAACTGAAACCACTCGCTTCTGCACAACAAGATCTTTCTCAACATACTGATATAAATAAGGAATTATGCGATTCACCCAACAAAGAGCACCAGTATTTATTAAATGAAATGGGCTACGACCCTGTTGCCGTTGATGAAATCGTACAGCGAAGTGGTTTGACGGCAGAAGAAGTTTCCTCCATGATGCTGATCCTAGAGCTACAAGGTAATGTAGCGGCCAGCCCGGGCGGTTGTTATGTCCGGGTTAAATAATTCAGAGATCATTGCATGAAAGAAAACGTACTAGATGTGTTGTTATACCTGTTCCAGAACTTTATGGACGGGGATTCCGACATTGAGCCTGACCGGGAAAACCTGGAAAATCAACTGCTTGATGCGGGGTTTCTTGACCATGAAATAAGCCATGCCTTTATCTGGCTGGATGATCTGGCTACAAACCAGGAGAACAACAAAGGCAATATCAAAAACCACTCATTCCGTGTGTTTACCAGTGAAGAATCAGACAAGCTGGATGTGGATTGCCGTGGTTTTCTGTTGTATCTTGAAAACATGTGCGTATTAACTGCCGAATCACGTGAACTCGTTATCGATCGTGTTATGGCGCTGGACTCGCACGATTTTGATATCGAACGACTGAAATGGGTTGTCCTGATGGTATTATTTAATCACCCGGAACAGGACATGAACCTTGAATGGATTGAAAATATGGTATTTGATACCCATGTTGAAAATCTTCATTAAGACAAACAATAAAAGATAACTATCGCGATGAGTAAAAACCTGGTCATTGTTGAATCACCTGCCAAAGCTAAAACGATCAATAAGTATCTTGGCAAGGATTTCTATGTACTAGCCTCGTATGGGCATGTGCGCGATCTGGTGCCTAAAGAAGGTGCTGTCGATCCGGACAATGACTTCGCCATGAAATATCAGGTTATCGAAAAAAACCAGAAACACGTAGACGCCATTACCAAGGCACTTAAAAAATCAGACACCCTGTATCTCGCAACTGACCCTGACCGCGAAGGCGAGGCCATTGCCTGGCATTTATACGAGTTACTTAAAGAACAAAAATTACTGGAAGGCAAAGAGATACATCGTGTTGTTTTTCACGAAATTACCAAACGTGCAATAAAAGCGGCGATGGATGACCCACGCGACCTGTCTATTGATATGGTCAATGCACAACAAGCCAGACGTGCTCTTGATTATCTGGTAGGTTTCAACCTTTCACCCTTGTTATGGAAAAAAATTCGCAGAGGGTTATCTGCAGGCCGCGTGCAAAGCCCTGCGCTAAGACTCATCGTCGAGCGCGAACTGGCTATTGAAGCATTCAACGCAAAAGAATACTGGACAGTAGAAGCAGACGTCAGCAGTAAGGGACAAAACTTCATTGGGCGCCTGACTCACCTGGAAGATAAAAAACTCAGCCAGTTTGATATCAACAATACTGAACTTGCACAGGCAGCCGAAGACACTCTATTAAAAGCCGCCGCAGGCAAACTAACCGTTAGCAAAGTAACCAAGAAAAAACGCAAGCGTAACCCAACCGCACCTTTTATTACCTCAACTTTGCAACAAGAGGCTGCTCGTAAACTGGGTTTCACTACACAACGCACCATGCGTACAGCTCAACAACTTTATGAAGGTATAGATATTGGCGGCTCCACTGCTGGCCTGATTACCTACATGCGTACCGACTCGGTTCATCTGGCACAAGAGGCTCAAGATGAGATTCGCGCTGTTATTAAAGAACGTTATGGCAGCGATAACCTACCTGCTGAATCGCCAATATACAAAACCAAATCAAAAAATGCCCAGGAAGCACATGAAGCTATTCGCCCGACTTCAGCCGAGCGCGTACCAGAATCCATTAAAGAGTTTTTAAGTAAAGAACAATTTAAACTCTATGACCTGATCTGGAAACGTACCGTTGCCAGCCAGATGGTACATGCCACCATCGACACCGTTGCAGCTGATCTGGTAGCCGAGAATAATACCTTCCGCGCCAACGGCTCAACCATTGTCCATCCGGGTTTCATGGCTGTTTATCAGGAAAGCATGGATGACAAAAAAGACAAGTCTGACAGCGACCAACGCATACTCCCTGAATTACTTCAGGGCGAACAGGTTGACCTGCTTAAAATAAGACCAGAGCAACACTTTACTGAGCCGCCACCACGTTTCACGGAAGCAAGCCTGGTTAAATCACTTGAAGAATTCGGAATTGGCCGACCATCTACCTATGCGTCCATTATCTCTACGCTGCAACATCGTGATTACGTCAAACTGGAAAAGAAACGATTTTTCCCTACCGATGTTGGCCGCGTGGTAAACAAGTTTCTGACAAATCATTTCACCCAATATGTCGATTATGATTTCACCGCTAATCTGGAAGATGAGCTCGATGCCATCTCTCGCGGAGAAAAAGAATGGACACCCATGATGAAGAAATTCTGGAAGCCATTCAAAAAACTGGTCGTCGACAAGGAAAAAAGCGTAACCCGCGCCGAAGTAACACAGGAAGCGATGGATGAAAACTGCCCTAAATGCGGCAAACAACTATCCGTCAGACTGGGCAGACGCGGTAGTTTCATTGGTTGTTCCGGTTACCCTGAGTGCGATTACACCCGCAACGTGGGTGATGATGCCGACGCGTCAACCGAACCCGAAATAGTAGAAGGACGCAAATGCCCGGAATGCAGTTCTGACCTCATTATTCGCCAGGGCCGTTACGGTAAATTCATCGGTTGCAGCAGCTATCCAGACTGCAAACATATCGAGCCACTTGAAAAACCAAAAGATACCGGCGTTAAATGCCCTGAATGCAACAAAGGCAATATCCTGCAACGCAAATCACGCAACGGAAAAATATTCTTTTCGTGTGAACGTTATCCCGATTGCTCATACGCCATCTGGAACGAACCCAAAGCTGAGCCCTGCCCGGAATGCAGCTGGCCCATCACCATGATCAAAACCACCAAAAAACGCGGCACTGAACGGGTTTGCCCACAAAAAGAATGCAAATTCGCAGAGCCTTATGAGCTTGAAGAATCTGGCGAAGAAGCGGAAAACGACTAGTTCTGAAATCCGGTGCCCTTATAATATTAGTTAATATTTTTCTGGATACTCTAAACGCAGAGGACGCAGAGGACGCGGAGGGCGCAAAGTGATGAAATTATAACTGTGTAATGCATCTAATTTACTGTAATCCCGAAATAACCCGATAAAATAAAAGTTTAACCCCTGTTGTCTCTGCGTCCTCCGCGACCTTTGCGCGCTCTGCGTTCATAATATCCCGGCTAATATTTGCACAAAATAAAACCCCCCATCATACTAATCTTTGGTTCTTTTGAGCTTAAAGTATAAAAAGAAGCGGAAAACGATTAATTCTGGAAAACCCGGCACCCCGATGATATTAGTTGATGTTTCTCTGGATACTATAAACGCGGAGGACGCAAAGAACGCGAAGTGATGAAATTATAACTGCGTAATGCATCTAATTTACTGTAATCCCGAATTAACCTAATGAAATAAAAGTTTTACCCCTGTTATCTCTGTGTCCTCCGCGACCTTTGCGCGCTCTGCGTTCACAGTATCCCGGCTAATATTTGCACGAATTAAATCTTCCCGTCATACTAATCCCTGAACCCAATAACCGGTACACTAAAGCGCATGGACACAATCGAAATAATAACACTCAGCATGGGTGTCGCATGGGCCAGTGGCATCAATCTTTATGCTGCCATTTTTATGCTGGGTTACATGGGTATCACAGGCAATATGGATCTGCCTCCTGATCTACAGATACTCACCAATCCCCTCGTTATGGCTGCAGCAGGTTTTATGTATATGGTCGAATTTTTTGCCGACAAGATTCCTGGTGTAGATAATATCTGGGACTCCCTGCATACCTTTATCCGTATACCGGCCGGCGCCATGCTCGCAGCCGGTGCCGTGGGAGACATGGGCCCGGGCATGGAACTCGCTGCATTAATTCTTGGTGGAACACTCAGCGCAGGCACGCACCTTACCAAATCAGGTACTCGTGTACTTGTTAATACCTCGCCCGAACCATTTAGTAACTGGGCATTATCCATCGGCGAAGACATTGCTGTTATTGGCGGGTTGTGGGTAGCAATACAAAACCCCTGGTTATTTATTGCCTTCCTTGTTGTATTTATTATTTTACTGATCTGGTTATTACCGAAAATATGGCGTGGAATAAAATTCATTTTTCAGAAAATTGGAAACCTCTTTTCAAATAAAAAAACTGTACTTGAACCCGACGGTAAAATAAAACTAACCGGGATATTGCCAACATCCAATAACAATAATAAAAAGGAATAAACGTGAGCAAGCTTATACAAGGTCTGCGCATTTTGTCTATTTCCGCCATTTTTTTCTCCATTACCTCATGCTCCACAGAAATTGGTAGCAAACCCTGGTGTGAAGACATGAAGGAAAAACCCAAAGGGGAATGGACACTGGATGAAACGGGCAACTACACCAAACACTGCCTCTTTAAATAGCTTCAATCCTGAATAAATGACTCCCTGGAAGTTACGCCAAGCAATTAAAATTATTAAATCGGGCGGCATTATCGCCTACCCAACCGAGGCTGTTTTTGGTCTTGGCTGTGACCC
>JAADHQ010000128.1 GCA_013151795.1 Gammaproteobacteria bacterium
AGGTCATCTGCAAACGCAAGCAGGCCTGATTTTTCAGCTACTTTGCGTGCACGATCAGGGTCTGGCTTTTTAATTTTCTTTTTGACGACTTTCTTTTTTACTTTTTTCTTGATCTTCTTTTTAACCACCTTTTTCTTAGGCTTCTTTTTTTCTATTTTTGGCGGCGGTGGTGGTGGAGGTGTTTTTTTCTCCAGTATTAACTTGGCAAAGCGGGGTGGGATTTCTTCTGCTTTTTTACGATCCGGTTTTTCTACCGTTAGATTAGGTATGGCGATAGCAAAAAATAATGTGATTGCCATAACAACCAGTAATATTTTATTAAAGCGGCCGGATTCATCGGTCTGAATAGACCAGGGTAATTCAACTGCTCTTTCCATCGCCAGATTCATGAGCCTTCTTCCTTCTCCTGGCCCGCCTGGTTTACTGCTAGAGATAACTTGGTATAACTGCTCTTGGCGCAAGTGACCATAATCTTTTTGAGGAGTTGATACGGTATTCTTCGGTCGCCCATAATGGTGATTTCACCGGTAAATTTTTCACCGGGGTTAGCGCGTTTAAATTTGTCTGCTTGATACAATAATTCCCGTTGTAGTAATGTAATGACAGGATCAGAACTATTCATAATGTCAGGGACAGAGACTATTTTTCTACCCTTGACGACAATGCTTTTATTGTTGACAAGAATAAGTAATGTAGCTTTTGGTTTTATTTCGGCAGTGGATTCCGGTAGGCGAATATCCTTGCTGTTTTGCAATTCTTCAACGTCAGAAGAGCTTACCAGCAGGAAGAAAACCAGAATCGTAAAGATATCCATGAGCGAAACCATGTTAAACGCTACGATTCCTTTTTTGCGTTTATGGTGGCGTGACATACGCCTTGCTCGTCGAGACATCTTCATGTCGTGCATCCTGCTTTTTTCTGTTTTGCATTTAGTGGTGGCGCATCACCAATAGCAATATTCGGGAATAATTCGGCCTCAACAATAGATAATACCTGTGTTTGCTTAACCGAGCGAACAGAGTCCATCAAGTGGACGATGGTTTCATATGATGTGTCTGGTTCTGATAATAATGTAATATTTTTCTTGTCTGGCACGCGTAACTTTATTTGCTGAATAAACTCTGACAAGGCCTGAAAATCGTAATTGCCATCTTTGGCATTGAAGCAGCGCAGGCGACCGGCTTCCCGTGTTCCAACATCGAGGTAACCTTTACGGGCGATAACTTCCAGGTTCATTTCTTTTTTCAGATTCTTGATAGCGTCGCTGCTTCCGTCAGGCAGGTTCAACTGAAGAATAGTTATACGCGAGAACACAGCTGTGATCAGCAGGAACGGCACCAGTATGACCATCAGGTTCATGAAGGCCGTAATATTCAGTTCCGGGGGAGAGTTGTCCCGGTAACGGTTAAATCGGTTCATTTTGCCTTTTCAGCCCTGGATTTTACTTCTTGTACAGCATTCATGAATTTTACGGATGCCATTTCCAGACTATCAACCACTTCAGTTGTTTTAGTTTGCAATATAGTGAAGATCAGCAACAGCGGGATGGCAGAGATCAAACCAAACGCCGTAGTATTCATTGCAACCGAGATACTTGATGACAGTAGGTCAGCCTTGTCAGCAGCATCGGCCTTGGCAACAGCGGTAAACGCAGAGATCAGACCCATAATGGTTCCGAGAAGACCTAACAGGGTAGCTATATTTGCAAGCGTCGCAAGGTAGTGGGTACGTTTTTCCAGTCTGGGAATGACTTCCATCAGGCCTTCTTCCAGCGCTGTTTCAAGATCATCACGTCGGCGTGCAATCTTGATGCGATCCATACCATAAGAGAGGATTTTACAAATCGCTGACTTTGATTTATTGATAATGGCATTAGCCTGATCAAAACGACCGGTTTTAATGAGCGGTATAATCTGTTTCCACAGTCTTTGATTGCCAGTTTTTGCCAGGGTCAGATATACATAACGCTCGATAGCGATTGCAATCCCGAGTGCAAAAACGATCAGTATGGGGTACATAAAAACCCCCCCATTCTGAAAGAAACTGACTGTTGCATTGTAGGTGTCCATAACGATCTCCTTGCTTTAACCGGATATGTGATCCGGCCTGATATTAGTCATCAATTGTAAAAAGTTGCAATGTGATATTCTGATAACGGCTTAACAAAACACCAAATTATATTTTTTTATTTCGATTTTGCCTGTTTTTGTTGTTCTGACTGTTTTTCCGATAGTTGATCATGATAGCGAATTGTTCGCTTCATAACATCTCGTTCCAGCGGAGACAGAACTTCATTTATCAATGAATTGACCGGGCGCCCCAATTCGCTCATATAGGGTTTCTTCCAGGGAGCTATATATAATATTTTGGGTAATTCGCGATTACCTATAATAGAAGTCCCTTCCAGATCCACGCGGTCTTCTGCAAGAGTAGCCGTGCATATAAGTAGTCCGGTTAAAATTGAAAGTACTTTTTTCATTAATATATTCACTATTTCGACACTTTTAGTCTGCGCTTGAGGATAAGTATCCATTTTTTGACTGTTTTATCTTCTTCTGATTGTAAAGACTGGTGTTTCTCATAATACTGTATAGCAATATCTAACTTTCGTAGATATAAATCGTACAAGATGCCCAGGTTTAAATATGCATTGGCGTAGTCAGGATCTGTTTTTATTGCTTTTAGGTAGTATTGCTCAGCGTCGGTAAACCGTCCCTTTTTACGGTAAATAACACCAAGGTTATTATATGCAATAGCATTGTCTTCCTTGATTTCAAGTGCTTGCTGGAAAGAAGCCTCAGCCAGTTCAAGATCATTTGCTTTAAGGTATATTAGCCCGATGTTGGTGCGACTACCAGACAAGGTTGGGTAATTGGTTGCCATTTCCTGAAATAATGCCAGCGCCTCATCTGTATTACCCTCTTGTAATATTTTTAAGGCACGCTTAAAGGCAGCGCTGGCCTTTGGATCAAGTTTCCTGGCTGTTGCTTTACTTTTATCGGTGACGCTTGCTTGTGAACCGGAATCAGGAGCAACAGGTTTGCTACTGCAGCCCGCAAGGTTCAGCAGTACAATGCCTAAGGTGAGAAGTAATATTCTAGAATATGACATCACTGGCACTCTCGCTGCGTTCTGGTTTCAGGTATCGCACAGGCTGGAGTTTGATCAGTACATCAAAACTCTTCTTCACCCATTTATCATAAATGTTTCGTGTTGTTCTGGAAGCATTGGTATCGTGTATTTTTATCGCTTTTTCTTCAAAAGGATAAGCCTGTTCTTCCAGAAGAATGTCGTACTGCTCCAGTTCATCAGCTTTTAGCCGTCTTGGGCGTTGCGATTTAATCAGGTCTTTACTGAACTGGTGGTATATTTCTGCAATTTGATAAGTTGCAGCCGTTGTAAATTCAGAAACCTTGTATTTGGCGATATTCTCATAAGCTTTAAGCGCTTTTTTCATGCTTTTCTTTTTTCGTTTAAGGCTACGTTTTAAAGGAATAGTTAAACGGATTTTTTTAAACGATGTTCGAGCCGGTTTTGCCAGTATGTAGGCTGCACTCACAGCGATGTACCGCGTACGGGTTGTTCTGTTTGCGCCGCCTCGTGATTCGGCCTTAACCATTTTCTTTAACCATTTATTATATTGTCTTCGATTACCCAAACGTTTATAAGTTTCGGTAATTTTATTACGCGCTTCCATTGCCCGTTCGAATGGTTTTGGATACAGGGTAAAGTATTTAGTATAGGCCTTGATTGCTTTGGAATTCGCACCAGACTTTTCATACAACTCGGCTGCTTGCCAGCGAGCTTCCCGTGCCTTTGTTATATTTTTACTACCTTTGGCAATGCGTATCATTTCGGAGGCAGCCTTGCTGTGTTGTTTGCTGCTCAGGTATACCAGAGCCAGTTTGTCAGGAATGGTTTTAGTTAGTGAGTTTTTAGGGAATCGACGTCTGAAGTCTTCCAGTACAGACGCGGCCTGACGCCAGTTCTTGAGGATAATCAGGCTGGCAGCTGCATCGTATTGTGAAGTAGGGCGAATTTTTGAACGTGGAGCAAGCTTGCCAATACGCAGAAAGTGTTTAACAGCAGCTTGATGATCACCTTTATCACGGCTTGATTCACCCTGTTTATAAACAGATGCAATCATGCGCTCATGAATATCAGCATATTGTTTGCTTTTGCGATTACCCAGGCTTAAAACCTGAATATAACTTTGTTCAGCGAGAGCATATTGTTTGTTTTCAAATTGAGTATGAGCAAGAACAGTCCAGGCTGTCTTGCGTAAAGCCTTTT
Organism: Gammaproteobacteria bacterium; assembly: GCA_013151795.1. Classification (GTDB taxonomy): domain Bacteria; phylum Pseudomonadota; class Gammaproteobacteria; order JAADHQ01; family JAADHQ01; genus JAADHQ01. The sequence goes on from JAADHQ010000128.1 coordinate 4,294, forward strand.
TGACGGGTGGTTGAATATCGATAACACGCCTGGCAATGGTTTCAGCGCGTTCAAATTGCCTTGCCTTGAATAAATCCTCTGCAGCAGAGGTTAATACAGTTGGCGTATTTTTATTTTTCGGGAATGTATCGGCAAAACGTATGCCACTATCGATGGTGCGTCCGTGGAATTTTTTTCGTTGGCTGGAACTCAATCTTTGTTCGTATTTTCGAAATGCCAGTAGCGTTGCATAACCCGCCTCTGCCATTTTCGGATGCGACTTGTAATTGTAAGCTGTTTTTTCATATTCATTGGCAGCATTAAGATAATCTTTCGCTTCAAATAAAAGTTCTGCCAGAAGGAAATTCATTAAAGGCGTTTTATTATCATCAGGAAATGAGTCAATGTACAGGTGATACCATTTTGCGGCATGCCGGTAGAGTTTGGCTTTTTTCTGCTTCTGAGCTTGCGCATGATAATACCTGGCCAGATCTTCAAGGTGAACCTTTAGCAGTTTAGCTATGCGGTTCCGGTTTTCTTCAGACTGGTTTTGCCAGAACAGGCTGCTCTTGTTGTAACGGTCGGCAAACTCTTCCTTTGCTTTCAGCGTTAGACTCAGGAACCCGCCTTTTTTATAGGCATTGATAACATCAGTTTGAAAATCAGGCGCCATGTGATGATCAGGCTGGCCACGTACAAAAGCATTATAGGCATCGGCAGCATCACGAATACGTTCCTGTTTCATGTACAGATTACCAAGGTGACGATAAACGCGGTATCCATATGGGCGTTTTCCATTTTTCTTGAAGTAGTTATCCACACTGCGCGGGCCATCAAGGTACGCAAAACTCAGGCTGATAACACGAAAACTATCCTGCAGGAGTTCTTTTTCGCCACGTGATATCTCTGTAATGTTTTCCTGGATATCGCCTGTTTCCGAATCGCTGAACTTGATGTCGAGTATTCTGAAAAAGGAATTTAATGCATCTTCAAAACGACCACGTTTAAAGTTCGACCAACCCAGTTTGTAGACAGCACGCTCAAAGAACGGGGTGTCTTTTTTGTCATTAACCACGGAGGAATAGGCAGCAGTCGACTCTTTATAACGACGTAAAACAAACAGAATTTCACCGCGCCTGAATTGAACCTCGGTGATAAAACTGGATTGAGGATATTGTTTTATTAACTGGTCAAATACGTTCAGGGCATTTTCAATTTCACCACTTTGTTCATAAACTTTTGCGAGCTGGTAGAGTACGCCATCATTGTTGGGATAATCAGGATGATTCTTAAGCATTGACTTGTATAGGGAAACCACCTTGTCATAGTCAGCAGGACGGGTGGATAGCTCTTCGTCCCCACCGGTAAATGATGCAGCCCTTTCTTCCAGTGATTCCAGTTCGAGGTCAGCAATACGACGCATGGCTTCGGCATGGTATTGATTTTGTTGTGCGCTATTAAGGAACTTTCTATAACTTTTTATAGCCTGGTCCCTTGATGCATCAAGATTGCCACCTGCTTCTATAGAAACGGGTTTGTTTTCAATTGAAGCAATGGTCAGAGGTTCCGGTGCCTGCTTGTCTTTAAAGAGGAAGCTACAGCCTGGTAGCAGAACAATTGAAGTCAGAACAATAACGTGCCATTTCATGGCTGTTCCTCCTGCTTCTTGTTATGCGCTGCCCTGTCCTGTATTTGTGCGACAGAAAATTGTGCGTGCGTCAGGTAAGAGCTGATACGATCCTGTTGTTTGCGTAATTCATAAATGGCCAGGGATTTTAATAATTGTTCCTGCTCATTCAGTGTGGCAGTGGCTTTGTCCAGCAAGTTTTGAATCTGGATTGAGAATAATTGGATGCGATTATTATAGCCTTCGTAACTGAAGGGTGCATTTTTCTCTGCAGAGCCTATAGACAGAGCACGTTGTTTGTTTTTTATCAGAGCCTTGTCCAGATCAATGAACCCTTTTTTGATAGCCCATGTACGTGGCCCATATTGACTGGATATATTCCATTTTATAATACCAAGAGCAAGTCGATATTTTTCTTTTGCCTTGTCAACATTGCGATGCGGTGAAAGTTTTTCTATGCGATGCCTGACTTGATCAAGTTTTTTCAGATGTTGTTTTTCCGCGCTATTAGCAAGCGCGAGTATGTCATCTTTAAGTATAGTCTGATTGTATTCTTCGTAGAATTGATCACGTTGTTGTTGTAAGTCGCCGTTATTAATGCGCAGGGTATGTTTTTGTATAATGGGGTAGCGTTCCTGATATGCCAGTCGTCTGGTTTCCAGTATCGTATGGTAAACATCCATATTATGAGACCATGTGTCCAGATTGCTCTTCATTAATCTAAGATCACGATAATTCTTCAGTGACTCCTGAAACGTATTGCTTGCCAGAAAGCTAATCAGATAACTGCTTTCAGCAACTTTAGGTGCTTCCTTCATTTCCCAGAACCAACCCATTTCATTCTGGGTTTGCTCATCCATAATCTGGCGAATAAACTCACCGCCACGGATATTAATAATGGTGTCTTCGAGACGTCTTATCTCGCTTTCATATATTTCTATGGTGTCATTATAATGTCTGAGAGCCAGAGCATCTTTATCCAGTTTTCCCAGTGCATAGGCTGTTGCAAGAAATGACTCCTGTACTGAAGAGTCGAGCAGGTTTCGTTTGTTTAGTACCAGCCAGGGCACCAGTGCTTTTTTATATTCTTTTTGTTGATCGTATGCCCATCCGAGTCCTAACAGTGCTTTATTAGACACAAGTCCGTTGAGTCGTACCTTGCGAAGATAGGGCAGGGCATATTCAGGTTTGTTTTGCTGGATAAAAGAATAACCCAACGCAAGATTCGCCTGATCCCGAATAGACAGAAGTTCTTTATCCTGAGACCGGATCGTGCCGATGCTGGTCAGTATTTCATGGCCACGATCAATATTGCCTTGTTTGATAATAGAAACAGCAAGATTATAACGAATATAGTATGACCAGACAGATTGTTCCTTGGTGTCCTGCAAATAAGCATCTGCATCCTGATAGCGTTGTTGTGCCATTAGAATGTTGGCAAATAACAGACGTTTTTCATCGTCTCTATCAGTTAAACGGCCTTCAATATGTTTGATGGCTTGTTCAGCCTCGGGAAAGAGGTTGCGCTGGTAACGTATTTTTGCCAGAAAAAACCAGGCCTTGTTACGAATGTGAACGGGTATTTTGGCGTCAATTAAACGCTCAAATATTTCACCGGATTCTTTATGCATGCCGAATGACAGATACATGCCTCCAAGTAGCAATTCAGCTTCCTGTTTATGATGGGGGATAGTTTCTTTTTGTTGGGCAACAGTCAGTTGTACAATTGACGAAAAATACTGGCGTTGAAAAAAGTAGTAAAGGGTATTGCCGAAGTCCAGGTCACGTAATTCTTTCCAGATAATTTTTTCCGGTTCTGCTGAATATACGTTAGGTGCAGCAAACAATGCACTCATTGTAATGCAAACCGTCATGCTGGCTGAAAGAAATAATTTCATACCGGGAGATTCCTGAGTTATTCCCATTCCTTTATTTTGAATTCCGGCTGATGCCTTGCTTCCGAGTCGATGATTTGTAACTCAAGGTATTTTGCATCGGTGTTTTTTTCAAAAATAATGGTCGAGCCACGTTTATATTCACGACCACGAGGACCAATACCGATAAAACTGGCAACCAGCTCATGTTTACCGACTTTCAGGTTGCCGACAAACAAGCGTTGAACGCCACCGCGATGTAATGCGTCAATTTCACGCTCGGTATACAGGTAATTGGTGATATTTTTATTGTCTATTTTCAGTTGTACTGAATCGAGTTTAAAGAATTCTCCAACGTCTATAGACAGAAATACAGCTACTTGAGAGGTTGCTGGAAATAATAATTCTTCTTCAAGAATAAAGAGGTCCCGGTTTAATCCGAGTACTTCTTTTTTCAGGTTTTGAACTTTATTATCAAGGCCGCGCATATCCGGTTTGGGGGCGTCTGAGGTCTGATTGAGGGGGTCAGCAGCTTGGATTGAAAAAGAGATTAACAATACAAAGGCAATACTTATAATTTTTTTCACGCGGATACTCCCTGTGGGTGCAGAATTAAATAGAAACTATCAACTGCATTCACGATTAAATTCAGATAGTTAGTTGTTTTCATCATAAACGTATTAGAAATGATATGCATCTATTTGTTTTTCTATTGTTTATTGTTGTCGACAGGCAGATAAAAAACTGTTGTTTGAATCACAGTTTTGTAAAATAAATGTTGAAATTGCTGTTTAATCAGGTTTTTCAGATATAGTGGTTATTTTTGATGGTTTTACAAGCTAAGTATATGAAAATTAATTATATTATTGTTTGTTTTTAGTGTCTTTACTCAATAATCCATTGGAGAAAATCAGTTTATTTTGTTGATCAATTAGCACAGCTTCTATATTTTTCATGCGATTAATCAATTTTAAGCCTTTTTCCTTGCCCAGAATAAAAATACTGGTAGAAAGTGCGTCCGTCGTAATGGCGTCTGGCCCGATTATTGTCACACTGCGTAATGATTTAGCCGATTTACCGGTAGACGGGTTGAGAATATGATGAAAATGTTCACCATTCTTAACGAAATAACGCTCATAGTCACCAGATGTAGACAAGGCCATATCTGACAAGGGTAACGAGCCAATTATATGGCGTGCTTTTCGTGGGTCGCGAATACCCAGTACCCAGGGGCGACCCCGCTTATCACCCAGAATCCGACTGTCACCACCGGCCGTAATAATGGCATGTTTAACACCAGCTCGCTTGAGGATTTCGAAAGACCGATCTACGGCATGGCCTTTTGCGATGCCGCCAAGGTCGATATAAACACCGTCAATAGCAAATTGTATAGAAAGTCTTTTTTTATCAAGAATTATGTTCTTGTAGTTGATTTTATTGATATTTTTGTTAATTGTTTGATCTGAAGGGTACTGTTTTTTGCGGTAATTATAATACCGTCCTATGCTCGCATAGGTGATATCAAATGCGCCAGAGGTGAGCCGGGAAAAATACAAAGATCGATTAATAACATGAAATAATTCAGCATTTATTGTTACAGGCTGTTTGCTTGCCAGCCGGTTAATGCGAGATAGTGCGCTGTTTTTTTTATAAGATGACATCAGCCGGTCGACCCGGTGCATTTCTTTCATTACATCATCGATGAGTTGTCCGGCTTTCCTGGCATTGTCGTGCCAGAGCTCTACTCTGATCAGCGTGCCCATAATGGATTGCTGATCCTTATACCATTCGGCCTGACTGCTCATTGAGCCTAGCATCAAGAGTAAGACGAAACATAATCTTGAAATGAAGGTCAGATTTGATGCATTGTTTTTCATGAAACCAAGATTATCGTTTTGTGCCTGCATATGCATCTATTGTATTGTAAAATCGACTGCGAGAGCATGAGTATTCTGTTTTTTTGTTAAGTGATTCAGTATTGCGAGGTAAAAATAATGAGTTGGTGGGGTAAATTAGCAGGCGGTGCCTTCGGGTTTATGTTGGGAGGCCCATTGGGTGCATTGATGGGGGCTGCATTCGGCCATCAGTTTGATAGTGGCTTTAAAGGTGTAATGCAGGATGAAGCACTTGGCGTGGGCGCGACCGAGCGGGTGCAAACTGCATTTTTCACCACTACATTTTCAATCATGGGTTACATGGCCAAGGCAGACGGGCATGTTTCTCAGCACGAGCTTCAGGTAGCTCGCCAGATCATGGATCAAATGCAGCTTTCGGCAGACCAGAAAAAAGCAGCCATGTTGTTATTTAATGAAGGAAAACAGCCAGACTATCCGTTTGAGGCGATAATGAAACAATTCCGACAGGAATGCGCCCGTCGAACCAACCTGGTACAGATGTTTCTTGAGATTATGATAGCGACCGCAATGGCAGATGGTGTCTTGCACCCTCAAGAACAAAAATTGCTATACCAGATCAGCGACCTGTTACATTTCCCACGTCAAGCCTTTGAGCAGCTCTTGTCCATGGTACGAGGGCAGCAACATTACTCAGGTGCTGCGCAAGGTACCCGTAAAGCATCAATCAAGGACGCCTATGCAGTGTTGGGGGTAAAAAAATCCGCCACCGATGCCGAAATTAAAAAAGCCTATCGCAGGCTGATGAACCAGCATCACCCGGATAAATTGGTGTCAAAAGGATTGCCAGAAGAAATGATGACCATCGCCAAGGAAAAAACACAGGAAATAAAAGCGGCTTATGATGATGTTAAGCAGGCGCGCGGGATGCGTTGATTTGGTTTGGTTTGAGGTTAAAGATAAAAGATAAAAGATTTTCAACGCAGAGGCGCAAAGACGCAGAGGGCGCAAAGTTTTCTTTTTTCAAGGTCAATATATTAGTGCATGCAGTTGAAATTATATTTTAAGATAATATCAGGAACACAGCAGTTTTAAGCATCACTATTCTTTGCGCCCCCTGCGTCTTTGCGCCTCTGCGTTAAAAGAATTAAAATCAGTCTCTTTTACTGCCCTATACCAAATAACGCCCGCCAGCCGCAATAGCAACAACAGCCAACCCAATCAGTGTATTAATACCAGTCAGCATTCGTATTTGAGCCAGTTTACTGCCGCCCATTGGCCAGTCTTCTGCAGCGACGGCTTGTTTTAATCGTCGGTAGGGCCCAAAAAATACATGGAGAAAGATCAGCATCATAATGAAGCCCAGTATCATCATAATAAGAATATACAATGGAGAGGCATTCATGGTTTGATACAGTTTGAAAATCATCATGTAGCCACTTCCGATCAGCACAAGGATGCTCAGCCAGACCCACGGAAAGAATTTTCCAAATACGCCGGCCCATAGTGACAAACGTACCGGCGGTTCCAGTTGGCTGGCAGCAACCGGGCGCAGAGCCATGTAAGCGAAAAACATTCCCCCGACCCAGACAACAGCAGACAGTATGTGTAAAGCAATTGCGATAGATAATGACATTATTTTATTCCTGTGGTTTTTTTGTTTTAAAGGTAACTTTAAGCCAGCCGCGGATGCGTTTGATGATTTCATCTTCCTGGTACTTATAGAATTGATCAGCAGCGATAATTTCAATTTGTCTAAAATCCAGTATTTTTGATCGGTGTTTTCTTCGGTCTTTAACTGCTTTTAAAACATTGGTAGTGTCATTTTCGGCATAGATATCCAGAATCGGAACGTTCACTTTTTGCAGGTCAGTGTTGCTATCCAGTCCGCTGTCTTTTGCTCCGCCAGCCATACTAATGATGATTAATGCTGACACCGGTGGTTGAGGTGTTTTACTCAGCCAGTCTACAGCCATTCGCGCACCCAGACCGTAGGCAATAACAATGATGTCTCCGCTTTCCTTGCTTTGAAGAAAAGACTGGGCGGCTAAAATTCGCGCTGCTGACTTATCCAGCAATGAAAGATAATCTTTTTCTTTTGCTTCTTTGTCCGCCAGTGGCAGTTCGATAGATAAGGTTGTCCAGCCATAGTCAGGTAATCTGGTTCTGAGAGGTTTTATCACATCTGCCCAGTCAGGGTGTTGCCGGTTACCGTGGAGGATGAGCATATATCCTTTGGGTTCTACTGTGGTTTGCTCGCTAAAAGCGGCAAGGAAAGTTTCACTACCGGCATTCAGTTTTTGCAGCGTCTCAGGCGCTTTTATGAAACTGTCCTGTTTTGACCAGTTCATTTGGCCTTCTGCATGGCATACATTTGCCAGTAGCGTCAGAGTTAACAGCGCATATATATAGAGTGATCTTTGTGGTTCGTGTCGTTTTAGCATCGAGAATCTATTTTTATTAAATTACGGGAATCATAGAGGATATCTTGTCAGATTTAAAAGTATTCCTTTGAAGGTGATGTCATATATTACTTAAGCATTTGTTATTAAACATTAAAATATTATTTTTATGTAATATCAGGGTTGATGGACTGGTGCTAATAATGGATATCATTGTGTTTCAAGGCTGCAAATTCAGCGCTTTTCATGTAAAGTTCGCTATCCCGTATTATCGGGATACAACAATATCAGGATAATTTTAGTGAGGTTTCAACATGGCAACAGATAATTTGATCGCACCATCCATTCTTTCAGCTGATTTTGCACGTCTAGGTGAAGAAGTCGACAATGTATTGGCAGCAGGCGCCGATGTTGTACATTTTGATGTAATGGATAATCATTATGTTCCTAATCTGACCATTGGTCCGCTGGTATGTGAAGCCTTACGCAAACATGGTGTCACGGCCGATATTGATGTCCATCTGATGGTCAAGCCGGTTGATCGCATCATCCCGGATTTTGCAGCCGCAGGTGCCAGCTATATTACTTTCCATCCAGAGGCGTCAGAACATGTTGACCGCACTCTGCAACTGATCCAGAACGAAGGTTGTAAATCAGGCCTGGTATTTAACCCGGCTACTTCATTGGATTACCTGACTTATGTTATCGACAAGGTTGATATGGTGTTACTGATGTCAGTTAACCCGGGTTTTGGTGGTCAGAGCTTTATCCCGGCTACACTCGATAAACTACGTGAAGCACGCAAAATAATTGACGCCAGTGGCCGCGACATTCGTCTCGAAGTTGATGGCGGTGTCAAGGTTGATAATATCCGTGAAATCAAGGAAGCAGGGGCCGATACATTCGTTGCAGGTTCTGCCATCTTTGGCGCGAAGAATGACAAAGACGCAAATGTCTACAACACCGTTATTGCAGCAATGCGTGACGAACTGGCTAAAGCGGGCAGTTAAGAGGACTTATTTGTGAGTATAAAAACACCCGAAATGGTCTTGATTGATGTTGATGGCACACTGGTCGACAGTGTGCCTGATCTTGCCTATTGCGTAGACGAAATGATGACGCAACTGGGCATGCCAGCTCACGGTGAAAACAAAGTACGCGAGTGGGTAGGGAATGGAGTAGAAAGGCTCACAAGGCGAGCCCTGATCGGCAAGCTGGAAGGTGAACCGGACGAGGCCCTGTTTGAAAAGGCCTACCCGATATTTCTTGAACTATATGCCGACAATACGTGTAAGCGTAGCTGTTTGTACCCGGGCGTGGCAGAAGGCCTTGCCTACCTCAAACAAAAAGGTTTCAAGCTGGGTTGCGTTACCAACAAGGCGGCCTGTTTTACAGAACCCTTGTTGCAGGAACTGGGTATATATGACGATTTCGCCATTGTTATCAGTGGTGACACACTGGCGAAGAAAAAGCCGGATCCACTACCTTTGTTACATGGTGCAGAATTTTTTGGTGTTCAGCCGGAAAATGCGTTAATGTTGGGTGACTCGGTCAGTGATGTAAAGGCAGCACGAGCCGCAGGTTTTCAGATTATATGCATGACCTATGGATATAATCACGGTGTTGATATTCGGGAATCAAACCCCGATGCAGTCATAGACAGCATGGCAGAACTGCCATCACTTCTGGATATGTGAATATGTTTGTTACAAAAGGTAGAAAATTAAGGAAAGACCAAACCAATCGACGTTGGTGAGGCATGCTTGTGCACGTAGATTAACGTGCTTCAGAGTCGATTTTCCTTTATTCTTTTGAACCGGATGTAATAGCAATGAACACAGAACTTTTCTCAAAATTGGCAGCACAGGGTTATAACCGTATCCCGGTTATGCGAGAAGTACTGGCTGATCTCGATACCCCGTTAAGCACCTATTTAAAACTGGCTGAAGGCCCGTATTCCTATTTATTTGAATCCGTACAGGGTGGTGAGAAATGGGGTCGATACTCTATTATTGGCTTGCCATGTCGTATCGTTATCAAGGTACATGGTTTTGAAGTAACGGTAACCGAACATGGTCACATCCTTGAAACACATCAGGTAGAAGACCCACTCGCCTGGATCGAAAACTACCAAAGCCAGTACAAGGTAGCAGAAATAGAAAACCTGCCCCGGTTTAATGGCGGGCTTGTGGGTTACTTTGGTTATGACACCATTCGCTACATAGAACCGAAGCTGCGTGAGTGCCCGAACCCTGAAACAATAGCAACCCCTGATATCCTGCTTATGGTGTCAGATGAGATAATTGTGTTTGATAACCTCGCAGGCAAATTATACGTTATCGTTCACGCCGATCCGGCAAAGGACCATGCCCTTGAAAAAGCGCAAACCCGACTGGCAGAGCTGGTTCAACAATTAAGGCAAGCCGTGCCAGCCTACACCGTCAGCAAACAATCAAGAACCATAAAGGAAGAAGACTTTGTATCCGGCTTCACCAAAGAAGGTTTTGAGCAAGCGGTAGAAAAAGCCAAAAAATACATAGTCGAAGGCGATGTTATGCAGGTCGTCCTGTCGCAGCGCATGTCGATACCGTTTCAGGCGCCGCCATTAAATCTATATCGTTCATTGCGTAGCCTGAATCCGTCACCCTACATGTATTATCTTGATCTTGGTGATTTTCATATCGTAGGTTCATCACCCGAAATACTTACGCGCCTGGAAGATGGTGAAGTAACCGTCAGGCCTATCGCCGGAACGCGCCCAAGAGGCGAAACCGAGGCGGCCGACAAGGCGTGGGAAAAAGAACTGCTGGCCGACCCCAAAGAACGTGCAGAGCATCTTATGCTGATTGACCTGGGTCGCAATGATGCCGGCAGGGTAAGTGAAACAGGCAGCGTAAAACTGACAGAAAACATGATCATTGAACGATACTCACACGTCATGCATATTGTCTCTAACGTAACAGGCAAACTGAAAGACAACATGACCGCCATGGATGTCATTCGTGCCACTTTCCCGGCAGGCACTGTTTCAGGCGCACCCAAAATCCGCGCCATGGAAATCATAGACGAACTCGAACCCATAAAACGCGGCGTTTATGCCGGAGCCGTTGGTTACCTGTCATGGAATGGCAACATGGATACCGCCATCGCCATACGAACAGCCATCATAAAAGACGGTACGCTTAACATACAAGCAGGCGCTGGAATTGTAGCCGACTCCGTGCCTGCCTATGAATGGAAAGAAACAATGAACAAAGGCCGGGCAGTGTTCAGGGCCGTGGCAGAAGCTGAGGCCGGGTTGGATACAGTGCATAAGTAAGATTAAAGATTTAACGCAGAGGCGCAAAAACGCAAAGGACGCAAAGGTTTTTTTATGGATGAAAATGAATTGTCTTACGAAGTTATTGGTGCAGCAATAGAAGTACACCAGAATTTAGGGCCGGGGTTATTGGAAGCGGTGTATCAACAATGTTTGTATCATGAATTGGAGTTAAGACAACTTGAAGTTTGCTCTGAGGTTCCGGTCAATGCGAGATATAAAGGAGTTGATTTTGATACTGCATACCGGATGGATTTGGTAGTATCGGATAAACTGGTTATTGAGTTAAAGGTTGTTGAAAAATTTATTCCGGTTCATGACGCTCAATTACTGTCATATTTACGATTAACAGGTAAAAAGTTGGGATTATTAATTAATTTTAATGTCCCTGTTTTAACAAAAGGTATTAAACGTGTTGTTAATAATCTATAAGAACTCTGCGGCCTTTGCGTTTTTGCGCCTTTGCGTTGGAAGATTTATATGCTCTTAATGATCGACAATTACGACTCTTTCACCTACAACCTGGTGCAATATTTTGGCGAGCTGGGTGCAGACGTACACGTTCACCGCAATGACCAGATAACAGTATCTGAAATGCAAGCGTTAAATCCCGAGCATATCGTTATTTCTCCCGGCCCATGCACGCCGGATGAAGCCGGTATTTCGGTAGAAGCGATAAAATATTTTGCAGGCAAGGTTCCCTTATTAGGTGTTTGTCTGGGGCATCAGAGCATAGGTCAGGCGTTTGGCGGTAAGATAGTGCATGCAAGTAAAATCATGCACGGCAAAACATCAGCTATGCACCATTCAGATAAGGGTGTTTTTAAAGGGCTTAATAATCCTTTTATAGCAACACGTTATCATTCGCTGGTGATTGAAAAAGAAAGCTTGCCGGATTGCCTTGAAATAACCGCCTGGACAGAAAATGAAGACGGCAGTATTGACGAAATTATGGGAATACGGCATAAAGAACTAACAATCGAAGGTGTTCAGTTTCACCCTGAATCGATTTTAACTGAACACGGTCACGATCTGCTGAAAAATTTTTTAGACATGTAGTTTGAAAATATAACGCAATGGCATAAAGTCACAGAGGGTAAAAGGGTTGAAAATGAATGAGTCCGGAAACAAAAAAATATTCCTCTGCGTCCTTTGCGTCTTTGCGTTAAAAAGAGGCTTATAAAATGGACATGCAATCCGCAATAAAAGCAGTCACAGAAAATAAAAATTTATCAAACACTGAAATGACCGATGTCATGCGTTTGATCATGACAGGTGAAGCAACCCAATCACAAATAGGTGGTTTTCTGGTCGGCCTGCGGATGAAAGGCGAAACCATAGACGAGATTGCAGCTGCAGCTTCAGTCATGCGTGAACTGGCGGCCAGGGTAGATGTTAACGGGCCTCATCTGGTTGATACCTGTGGCACGGGTGGTGATGCATCCGGCGCATTTAACATCTCAACCGCAAGTGCCTTTGTGGTGGCTGCCGCCGGTGGTCAGGTTGCTAAACACGGTAATCGTTCTATCACCAGCAAGTCAGGCAGTGCAGACGTTCTTGAAACAGCCGGCGTTAACCTCGAATTGTCTCCTGAGCAGGTAGCAAAATGCGTCAATGAAATTGGTGTTGGTTTTATGTTTGCGCCTAAACATCATGGAGCCATGAAACACGCTATTGGCCCTCGTCGAGAAATGGGTGTGCGCACCATATTTAATGTACTGGGCCCTTTAACCAACCCGGCTGGTGCACCTAATCAGGTGCTGGGTGTGTTTAGCGATGCCATGGTCGTGCCTTTGGCAAATGTATTGAAAAAGTTGGGCAGTGATCATGTTATGGTCGTACATTCAGAAGACGGCATGGACGAAATCAGTATTGGTGCTTCAACACACATTGCCGAACTGAAAGATGGTGAGGTACGTGATTATTTTATAACACCTGAAGAATACGGTTTTGATCGGACTGATATTTCCATGCTGGCAGTAGATAGCTCAGAGCAAAGCTTGCAGGTTATTCGTGAAGTATTTAATAATGAAGTCGGCCCTGCACGAGATATTGTGGCTTTGAATGCTGGTGCAGCGATTTATGTAGCAGGCCTGGAAGACAGTTTGGACGAAGGCATTAAAACAGCCTTGAATGTAATTGAACATGGTGGGGCAAAAGCGAAACTGGATGCCTTGATAGAGATTTCCAGCTCTTTTTAAAAAGAATTTAAAAAACAGATGACAGCTCAAACACCCGACATACTGAAAAAAATCATATTGCGTAAGCAAGAAGAAATTACTGCTGCGCGTAATCTGGTTTCGTTTGATGAATTAAAACATCAGCTTGAAACAGCATCGCCGGTAAGAGGGTTTGTTGATAGTATAAAAAAAAGAATAAGCCGGAATGAAGCAGCGGTTATCGCAGAAATAAAAAAAGCATCTCCCAGTAAAGGCGTCTTTCGTGATGATTTTGATCCTGTGGCCATAGCAAAAAGCTATGAAGTGGGAGGGGCATGTTGCTTGTCGGTGTTAACCGATGTTGATTTTTTTCAGGGCTCAACTGAATATCTGGTTCAGGCGCGAAGCAACTGTCAAATACCGGTATTGCGCAAGGATTTTATAGTTGATCCATATCAGGTGTACGAAGCCAGAGTAATGGGTGCCGATTGTATACTGCTGATTGTTGCCTGCCTGACCGATGAAAAAATGCTTATATTATCTGATCTGGCTCAAGAGCTTGGTATGGATGTGCTGGTAGAAGCTCATGATGCGTTTGAACTAAAGCGTGCACTTAAGCTATCGCTGCCAATGGTAGGAATAAACAACCGTAACCTGCGTACTTTTGAGACAACATTGCAAACCACGCTAGACTTGCTGGAGCAGGTTACAGATGATTGTATTGTAGTGACAGAAAGCGGAATACTGAATTCAGATGACGTAAAATTAATGCGGGATCATAATGTAAATGCATTTCTTGTTGGCGAAGCTTTCATGCGGTCAGATGATCCAGGTATGCGATTATCGGAATTATTTACCTAAGGGCAGGGTAATCTTAACCCTTGATATAAGGTTCAGCACGTTTTACTTTCATGGTGGCAGGTTTAACAGTCCGCTCACGTTTGAATAACTTCCAGAACAAACTCCAGAATAACTCAAGCAACAGGCTGGCTAATAATCCAAAAGACAAGCCAGAGACAACGGCTTGACTGTTGAGGGGTACATTTGCAGAGTAGTTGCCCCAGGTATCCTTTAATATTTCGTGATCAGAATCAATTAGTACATGAAATGCTTGCGACCAGAACGAGCCTTTTAATGCAATAAGCTCTGCATCGAAACGTTTCTTGCGAACGTAGGTTTGACGTATAGGTTCGGCTTCTGCCTGAAAAGTAAGATCACTGCTATTTTCATGTTTTTTTATCAATGCCTCGATAGAGCCAGTACCAAATTTTCTGGAAATTTCCACGTATTTGTTAAAACTGATATTCACCTCTTTAGCATGCGCATCAACGCGTTTACTGTATTGATCAACAAAATTAGGGATCTGGACGCCAAGCATGACAGCGGCTGTAAAAATCAGCATGGAAAGGTAGTGGTGGATTCTGCTCATAATTGATCAATTATCATCTAATGGTCATTATTTACATGGAGTATAGTATTTAATGCATAGATTATACATAATTGTTTTGAAGTAGATTTTTATGAGATACTGAGTCGAATGGAGTTATTGCAGGCATTTCGTTAAAACAAGCGAGCTACAGTTGGCATGTTGAAATGATGCATTTTTCTGTTTGAATAACAAGAGCCAGGTGAATGAAGTCAGCCTTCTTACAGTTATTGATGGATGCCCCGGAATCGGGTTTCAGGATGATCTGCATAATATCGACTTGAATTCTTTTGAAGGAGTAGCATTCGTTTTATGTTGTACCTCAAGCTCATAAAGTCGGGTTGTTTCTTACCCGCGGTCTTTCTGGTGGTTTACTCATCATCTGTTAATGCAGTTGGTTTAAAGACAGGGGTAGATGATCAGGCGCAATTACCGTTTTGGGAAACCAGTACAACGGGTATGAGTCTACGTTTTGTTCAACGGCTGCCTGTTCAAACGCGTGCTTACTTTATGGCTCGTGGTTTTAAACCGGAACATGCAGAGTTGATAGCACAAAGCTGTGTTTTCCAGACAGTTTTTAAAAACATTTCCCATGCAGATAAAACAACTGTTCCGAGTAAGCTCGAATACAATTTACTTGATTGGGTTGTAACAAGTAAAGGCACTAAAAGTCGACCTAAAACAAGGCAGGACTGGGCAAAGGAATGGCAGATAGCAAAGGTAAAAAAGTCAGCGCAAATTGCATTTGAATGGTCTTTGTATCCTACGCGGCAGGAATACAAGCCGAGCGATTATAACTGGGGAATGATGATATTTAACCTTAAACCAGGAGCAATATTTGATCTTGAAATCAGCTGGCAGCAATACGGAAAAGTAAATAAATCCACAATTAAGGGCATTCAATGTGCTCCAGACATCAACCCGCAACCCAAGGATACCGAGTAACATGAAAACCATTGTTTACCTGCTGATAGCTGTTTTATCTTCCGTTACTATGTTCACTACAGCATCTGCTGAAAGACCCCTGCTGCCATTAGTGAAGAAACCCTATAAGGCGCCAGATTTTGAACTTAAAGATGAAAATGATGTGGTCTACCGGTTATCAGATTTTCGTGGAAAGGTTGTTGTTATTAATTTCTGGGCAACCTGGTGTCCTCCCTGTCGATATGAGATGCCTTCACTGGAACGTTTGTGGAATAAAGTAAAGGATAATAATGTTATTCTGCTTGCAATTAATGTTGGTGAAGATGCAGATACAATATTCGGATTTACCGGAGAGTTACAGTTGACCATGCCGATACCTATGGATGTAAATGGTGATGTAATAAAGCTTTATCCTGTTACCGGTTTACCAACAACCTATATCATAAATCGCGAAGGGTTGGTGACGCATCGTGCCATGGGCAGTCGTGAATGGGATTCAGACTCGATAGTAAAAAAACTTCTAAAGATGGCAGAGCCACCATCAAAAAAGAGCAAATAGATTGTTGCTAGAGGGGTATACAAGGTTGCATGTAAATGTAAGCCGGCCGTCGGCCTGGCTTCAATGCATCAGAGACAAGTAAACGAATGATATAAAATGGTGGGTATTATTTGCATTTAACCGGGGTTCTCCAGAAATACAAATCAAAGCCTACAAGGCCATTTGAAAATCCATCTTCACCGAAATAATGACATGATAATTTCTTGTGATACGTAAAGCTTTCATTAAGGCCATTTATTTTTACAGTTAGTCTGTTGTTGTTTATCTGCCATGAGATATCATCAGTATAGATCTTTCCGAAATAAATCCCGTCTTCATTGCGACACGAGTCTATAAAAACACCTTTTCCATGTTTAAAAAAATGTATTTCGCTATTACATGCGGCTTCACTAACGGTCGTAAATTTCCCTAATATTTCCTGGGATGAATAAACAGGGCTGGAGGCAGTCAGTAAAATAATTAAAAATACGGGTTTCATTAATGCAGGGCATCCCTCAAATATTTTTTATGTTACATATGTATCATCGGTGATCAAAGAAAACAACATATTCGAAAAGCGAGGATCTAACCATTATAATTAATATGTTACAAAAACTCATTAATGCCCGCGTGCGTGAATTTGATTGACGATAGAATCCGTGTTCAGGCTGATAAGATAATCAAGATGGTTTCTTTTTAAACTAATAGAAAAATCGGCTTAAATCCGTTATGGTGGTTAATCTGTACTTAAAATGTTCCAAAGAAGAAAATATAGAATAATAATTATTTATATAAAATCGGGAATAAATGTAAATAAATTTTATACGATTAATCAGATATTAAAGGAGAATTCAGATGGTTTTTGACAGTTTCTCTATAGCCTGGTCAACGATGTTATGGCTTGCATTTGGTCTGGCGCTGATCATGGGGGCAGTGGTACAAAAAACAAATTTCTGCACCATGGGGGCAATATCTGACTGGGTCAATATGGGTGATCACGGGAGGATACGTGCATGGATGTTTGCCATTGCAGTAGCGCTGTTGGGTGTCACCATTTTTGAAACGCAAGGCCTCATTACACCTGATCTTGCAATGCCGCCATACCGAAGTGGTACATTAATCTGGGCTGAGAATATGCTGGGTGGTTTTATATTTGGAATCGGCATGACATATGGATCAGGTTGCGGTAACAAGACACTGATCCGTTTAGGTGCCGGGAATATAAAGTCGATTATCGTTTTCCTTGGCATTGGTGGAATTTCCTATTTCATGGTCAGCTCATTACCTGGTACCGATGAAACCTTGTTTTCATTGCTTTTTAATGACTGGATCAGACCGCTTGCAATCTCATTGGATAGTGGGGCGCAGGATTTTGGTACCTTACTGGCAGGCCCCGAAAATGCAGCCGCTGGCCGACTCTGGGTTGGTTTGCTGTTAGCGTCGGCTCTGTTAATCTTTATATTTAAATCGGCCGATTTTCGTAGTAACTCTGATAATATCCTCGGTGGTCTGGTTGTAGGACTGGCTGTAGTGGGCCTCTGGTATGTCACCTCGAATATACAGCTTAGTTATGAGTCAGATTTTGAAGGTACAGCAACAACAACTTTACGCGAACATCTTGATCCGATGACATCACAGTGGGATATGTCAGAAGACTTGCATCAGGACTGGGTCGGTCCCAAGCCATCCAGAAACTCTGGCAGCCCGATGTCATTTTCCTTTATTAATCCATTAGGGCAAACTCTCGGTTATCTTTTTACAGGCATGCAAAAAATAAAAATTGTTCTCGGTGTGGCAATAGTATTCGGTGTTATCCTGGGTTCATTTCTTATGTCACTATGGAAGAGAAGTTTCAGGTTTGAGTGGTTTGCGTCGGTGATTTCATTAAACATGTTATTGGTGGCATCCTGATGGGTTTTGGCGGAGTGCTCGCATTGGGTTGCACCATAGGGCAGGGTGTTACCGGAGTCAGTACGCTTGCCCTGGGTTCGTATCTCGCATTGTTCTCAATCGTGTTCGGCAGCGCGCTGACAATGAAAGTACAGTATTACCGAATGATGTATGAAGACGCGGGATTTTTTAGTGCGCTGAGTTCATCTCTGGTTGATATGAAATTGCTTCCCGGGATGATGCGTAAACTTGATAAAGTCTAACCTGATAGGCGTCAGGGTATATGAAAAAAATGAGGTTTAGATCTTACCATTGCTCTTTATTTTATAAAGAGCAAGCGTTTGGTAATGCCCTTTAATATTCTTGATACCAGATACCTGATATATTCGCCATACTTGATATCGTCCGCCATAAGATCCAGATGTTTTTGAGGAAGCCTTTTTGCTTTGGGAAGTGCTTTAATAAAAAAATATTCGCTTGGTTTTGGAAATATCAAATACCTGAGAATTTTTGCATGATCTATAGCACTCGTTATCTCTGAAAGCTTTTTATTATATATTTTAAATGCGCCTGCTTTTTTACAGGAGTTTACAGACTCCTGTATAGCAAGTGCTGCGAA
>JAADHQ010000112.1:0-2560 GCA_013151795.1 Gammaproteobacteria bacterium
CCGGTAACGCGACTGGCCATTTTAAGGTCAACATCCATACCGTTGTGAGACAGTACAACAACAACCTGAGCACCTTCACCACGCGCTTTGTTGACATGTTCCTGCATGTTTTCATCACGGATGCCGAAACTCCAGTTAGGAACCATGTAGCGAGGATTGGCGATAGGTGTATACGGGAAGGCCTGACCAATGATAGCAACAGGGATACCGTTAATTTCCTTGATCGTGTATGGCTTGAATACCTGTTCCTCGAATTCTTTATCAACAATGTTTTGTGCAACAAAATCAATATGACCTTCAAAATCATTCTCGATGATTTCCTTGACCCGGTCAGCACCAAAGGTGAATTCCCAGTGACCTGTCATGACGTCAACGCCTAACAGTTTCTGTGCATCAACCATGTCCTGGGCATTGGTCCATAAGCCTGTACCGGAACCGCCACCCCATGTATCACCACCATCCAGCAATAAAGAGCCTGGGCGAGAAGCACGAATACTTTTAACCAGTGTAGCAAGGTGCGCAAAACCACCAACTGAACCATATTGTTCTGCTGCTTTAACAAAATCCAGATAGGTAAACGCATGTGCATCAATAGTATTTCTATTTATGCCAAATTTCTTTAAAAAGGCTTCGCCAACAAGATGTGGTGCATTGCCCTTCATTCCTGCTATGCCAATGTTTACATTTGGCTCACGGAAGTAGATAGGGAGTAATTGTCCATGACAGTCAGTGTAATGCATTAATGATACATTACCGAAAGCAGGTACTTCGTACATGTTACCCGGTGCTTTTTGTGCTTTTACACCTGTTGTTTTTGCTATAACTGCATCATTGCTTTGGGAACCGGAATCGCATGCAGACAAGTTAAAACCAGCAGCACTGGCAACCGCTAACATTTGCATAAATTCACGACGGGACATATTCATGGGCAGAACTCCTCAAAAATCTTGTTTTTTATAGTCACATAACCTAGATTAAGCGCATATATGAAGGTGTATGACTATGTGATAATGCACGCAACTATTTGTTTTAAATAATGAATGAATTGCAAATATTACCTTTTGTGTTAATGGATTGCCACTAAAAATGCACAAAAAACTTAACTATGGGTATTAATTGTATGTTGTAGATATAAATGATGTATAAAATGAAATTTAAGGCATAAAAAAACCCGGCAGACTGCCGGGTTTTTCGTTAGATCATTAGATGATCTTACTGACGCAGGCCAGGTGCGTTAACAACCAGTCCATTACTCATGTAAGTATGGAAATACTCAAGAGACTTATACTCTTTTTTCTGAGCTTTGAATGGTTTGGCACGGACTTGTTTGTTACAACCACCGTAACGACGGTGGAGAGTACCAAATCCATCAGTTGGGCCACGTTTGTTTTTCTTGGCAAACGTTTTCTTCGCCCATTTCTTACGCCAGACAGGGAAGTGAGTAACATGACCCAGTGCAGGACTGAGCAAGTTACCACGAACCATGCTTCCTGCTCCATATACATGGCAGTCAGCACAAGAGAAGTTCAGCTGTCCACGTTTTGCGTAGAACTGGCGTTTACCTTCATCATAGATAGCTATTGCACGTGGGTCATTAGGAATTTTAACATTCACTTTTTTACCACGAGATGTATAACCCATGTATGCAGAAATAGCAGCCATTTTGCCTTTCTTCCATTTCAGTTTTTTCTCGCCATTTTTAATGCGGCAAGCATTAATAGCTCCTTCCAATGTCACAACATCACCTTTCTTCGCATCGAAGTAAGGGAAGTCTTGACGAATGCCAATACCGCCATTTTTAAAGCAGCTTGCATAAGTCTTGCCATTAGCGAAAGCTTTATTAAAGAGTTTCTTGCCATATTCAACGCCGTCTTCGTATGGTGGAGCGAAGTCTTCAAACTCCAGCCATGCTTCACGACGATCTTTGTTAATGGCATAGATCCCGTCTTTGTATGCAGATAAGTTGACATCTGGGAAGCGCTTTTTAAAATAAGCGCGGAATGCCTTTAAATCTCCGCTTGGACTCGCCGATGCCATTATAGGCGCGCCTACAGCGATGCTGAAAGCAGTGGCGATAAGTAGGATTTTTTTCATCATTTCCTCCGGTTTAATTGTCGATATGATTTTCAAGGCTGGATTATCGTACTTTTGTAGTATTAGAATCGCTCATGCCTTTATTATCACTCCAGCTAATCTTAATGCTGTCACCCTTGGCCGCGCCCTTGAATTTAATGGACAGGTAAGGGTTTGCAGATATCGCTGGACCCCAGTCCGCATTCAGAACGTTTTTGCCATTATGCTCGACAGTCAGATTTTGTATGAAATGAGCAGGAACTTTCTTGCCCGTTTTTTTGTTTTTACGCCGGCCCGTTTCCATAGGATGGGTGATCAGCGCTTTTAACGTTGTTACGCCACCCTTTAGCTGGGCACGTACTTTCCACTTCTTAGCCATTTTATTTTCCTCTTTAGCTATTCTGTTGACGCCGGATTAACCGCCGCATCCGCCAATGGTGACCTTCACTTCACGTTTAGCACTGAATAATTTACCGCCGGATTTAAC